>CALEMW010000081.1 GCA_937910695.1 uncultured bacterium | reverse complement strand
GTGTTGCCCGAGGACATAGTCGTCGCTGACGACTTTCGCAATGACGCCGCGACGAAGGAGGTCTTGGTCACGGATATTCCTCCTGGCTGGCAGGGCCTCGACATCGGCCGCCGCACAATCGCTCGCTACGGCAACGTCATTCGTCAGGCGCGATCGATCTTCTGGAACGGACCTCTCGGCGTCTTCGAGATGCCGGCCTTCGCGCGCGGTACCGTAGAGGTAGCACGCGCCGTCGCCGAGGCCACCGACGCCGGTGCCCACTCAGTAATCGGCGGCGGCGATTCCGTGGCTGCCGTCAACCAGGCAGGCTTGGCCGGACGCATGACCCACATTTCTACCGGGGGCGGCGCATCTCTTGAATTCATGGCTGGAATGGACCTTCCGGGGGTGAATGCCCTCAGCGATCGCTAGATTTACCCTGGTCGATTGACACGGGCCGCTCCGGGTGCTAACTTCGATCTCCGCCGCCGGAGACCGGTGGCGTTTCATATGCGGACACTTCCGCGGGAGAGAGAAACATGTACGTATTATTCACGATCCTCCACGTGATTATCAGCCTACTTCTGGTTGGTGTCGTGCTCATGCAGTCGAGCAAGGGCGGCGGTCTCGCCGGCGCGTTCGGCGGCGGTGGCGGTCTGCCTCAGCAGATGTTCGGCTCCAAAGCCATGAACTCGGTCCTTCACAAGATGACCGTATATCTGGCTGTCGGGTTCTTCATGACGTCCGCCATCCTGTTCATCCTGACCGGCGATCGGGCCACCTCACGTTCGATCGTGAGCGACGCTCTCGACGAGGGAACGCTGACCAGCGACATGACCCTGCCAGTCGAAGGCGGACTCCTCGACGGCGGCGAAGCCACCTCGACGGATGCACCTGCGAGTGCAGCGGACGACGACGGCGGCACGCAGTAACGACTCGTGCTCGGGTGGTGGAATTGGTAGACACGCTATCTTGAGGGGGTAGTGGCCACAAGCCGTGCGGGTTCAAGTCCCGCCCCGAGCACCAAAATAATGGGGAGAACCTACACAAGGTTCTCCCCTTTTTTTGTTGACACTGTTTTTACTGCTCGGCATCATCGCATTCGTCTGGGGCGCGAAGCTTGTCACGGGTGTGCCACCACGACGCGACGACGGGCAGGGATGCTCGTCAAGCGGACGGAGTGACGAAGGAGCGAACCAGTGTCCGAAAATTCGCGGGTCGACCCGGGGTGCGCCCGACGGCCAACGTGGACAGTCAGCAAGCGAGGTCCAAGATGGAGGAGAGTCTGAAGCTGGCAGCGGCGGCCCCGAAGAAGGCCGCCAAGAAGAAGGCTACCAAAAAGAAAGTGGCCAAGAAGGTCACGAAGAAGAAGGTGACCAAGAAGGCAGCCCCGAAGAAGAAGGTGGCCAAGAAGGTCGCCAAGAAGAAGGTAGCCAAGAAGAAGGTAGCCAAGAAAAAGGTCGCCAAGAAGAAGGTAGCCAAGAAGAAGGTCGCGAAGAAGAAGGTGGCCAAGAAGAAGGTCGCCAAGAAGAAGGTCGCGAAGAAGAAGGTGGCCAAGAAGAAGGTCGCCAAGAAGGCTGCCCCGAAGAAGAAGGTCGCTAAGAAGGCCGCGAAGAAGGCCGCTCCTAAGAAGAAGGCGACCAAGAAGAAGTAAGCGCATCCGGTACGCCGGATACGAAGGAGCCGCCGCCCCTCGGGACGGCGGCTCTGCTATGTGTGGTCAGGTCCCGATGGCGTGAAGTCGGGAAATCAGCGGCCCCCATAGACTGGATTCGCATCGAAGAGCCAGGTGAGGCCGATGGTCATGTTGTAGGTCGTGACCTGCTTCGAATACTCAACTTCCTCCGTATCGAGGGAGTAGGTGGTGGCGGTATAGCGGCCGGTCACCTTGAAGTTGTTGCCCAAGCTGCGGCTGAGTTCGCCGTAGAGCTGGAAATAGAGGGCGGTTTTATCTTCGAGAATGGTGAACCGATTGATGATCCCTCCGAAACCCATGCCAAAGCTCGGGGAAAGACCGAGGCGACCGAGGGACGCAGCGTCGTAGCCCAACTGCACGCCGCCCTGGTAGGCCCTGAAGCCGCTGTCCACCCAGCCATCCTCTTCGGTGCCGCCCACTCTTACGGTGGGTTCGCCGTCAATGTACTGAAGCGCGGAAAATTTCGCTTCGGCGAGGGCCAGGCTGGCGAGTAGATCGACGTGGAACGAATCGTTGAGGTAGAACCCCACCCTGGCGGAGACTGCCTGGCCTGAGTCGATTTCCTTGCGGGGAGCTGTGAATCCGTCTACGGGCAGCTCGTCGCCGAGGTTCAGACTCTGATTGTTGAAGAGGGTCACGACGTTGGAGCCCTCTTCGAGCTGAGCTCGCTCATCGAGCGCCGGCAGACTGAAGTACTCCGACCCTGAATAGCGGCCGCCTTCGATGGAGATGGCGATCCGTTTGATGGCCGAAGTCGGGACAGTGTCCTCGGAGGGGGGGGGCGCGTTCTGGGCCGAGGCCGCAGCAAAGGCGAGCAGTAGGGTCAGCACCGTGAAAAGAGCTTTGCGACGCAGATCGGACATGGAACACCTCGTGGTCGGTCCGTTGAGGAAAAGGCCGCGCATCCTGCCTGTTTTGGAAGGCTTTGGGCGGCGACCGGCCAACTCCTTGGAAGATGGAAAACAACGTTAATGCACGTACGCAGACGCGGCAAGCGCTAACGTTTCCTCCCGTGCTCCTAAACATAGGGTATCCACATCGACCGGACAAGGGGCGGGAGATTGACACCGCTGGCCTTGGGGTATAATATTCGTCGTTGGCCCATAAATGCGGCAAACGTCCTTTTCAGGTCGAGTTACCGCTTTAAGGCCTACAAGATTCCTCGACCCACCCAGAGATGACGGGAGGACGACGTTGAAGAGCTACGACATGGATAAGATCCGCAACGTGACCATGATCGCTCCGCATGGTGTCGGCAAGACGAGTCTGGCTGATGCAATGCTCCACGTCTCTGGAAAGGTGGGCCGTCGCGGTGCCGTCGACGACGGCAGCTCGTCGTTCGATTATCTCGACGAAGAGATCGACAAGAAGCAGACGCTTTCGGCAGCGATGGCCTGGATGGATGTCGACGGCGTGAAGGTCAACGTCATCGACACGCCGGGCGTGACCGACTTCCGCTGCGATCTCTACTGCAGCTTCGAAGCCTGCGAGGGCGCCCTGTTCATGTGCAAGGCCGACGGCGGACTCGAAGTCTCGAGCGACGCTCTTTGGCGCATCGCGCGCGCTCGTTCCATGCCCATGCTCTTGGTGATCAACCGCATGAACAAGGAGCACGCTGACTGGGCCAAGGCCGTTCGTGAGATGAACGACATCCTCGACGGCACGACCGTCCCGGCCCAGATCCCCATCGGCGAAGGTGATTCGTTCCGAGGCCTCGTGGATCTGATCGTTAACAAGGCCTACGAGTTCGACGGGAACGGTATCGCCAAAGAGATCGACATTCCCACCGACATGGTCGACGAAGTGGCGATCGCCCGTGAGGAACTGATGAACGCTGCCGCCGAGACAGATGAAGCGCTCATCGAGAAGTTCCTTGAGGACGGCACCTTGAGCGATGCGGATCTCGTCGCAGGCCTGGCCGCGGGAGTGGCTTCCTGCCAGGTATTTCCCATTTTCGTGACCGCAGCCGACAGCGAGATCGGCGTGGCGACCCTCCTGCACGACATCGTGAAGCTGTTGCCCAGTCCGGCGGTCCGCACCTCCGTCACATCCGCCGACGGTGAAACCACTCTCGAGATCGGCCCCGACAAACCGACCATCGCCTATGCCTTCAAGTACCAGCGAGAAGCCCAGGGCGGCGACCAGACCTGGTTGAAGATCCTCAGCGGATCGCTCAGCTCGAGCGACCAGCTTTCGTCCAGCACAGGCAACAGCGAACGAATCGGTCAGTTGAATCTGGCCAGCGGCAAAAGCCGGGACAAGGTCGATGGCGTCAGCTGCGGCGATATCGTTCTCGCGGCCAAGCTGAAGTCCAGCCCCACGGGTTCGACCCTCTGCGCTTCGGGGGTCGACATCGAGCTGCCGAAGCCCGCGATTCCGACGCCGACCAGCGCCGAGGCCATCGTGTCGGCCACAGCCGGCGAAGAGGACAAAATGGGCGTGGGTCTGAACCGGTTGCTGGAGGAGGACTGCTCGTTCCAGGTGCGCCATGAGGGCGAGCTCAGCCAGACGCTGCTGATCGGGCAGGGCGAGATGCACCTGAGCCACATCCTCGGCCTGCTCAAGAGCCACTACGGGGTCGAGGTGGAACGCCGGCGTCCCCGGGTCGCCTTCAAGGAGACCATCAAGGGCACCGTCGAGGTCCAGGGCCGCTACAAGAAGCAGACCGGCGGTCGCGGCCAGTTCGGCGACGTCCATCTCCGTCTCGAGCCTCTGCCTCGTGGCGAGAACTTCGAGTTCGCCAACGAGATCGTCGGCGGCGTGGTTCCGGGCAAGTTCATACCCGCCGTCGAGAAGGGCGTCCGCGAGACGATGGACCGCGGCGTCGTTGCCGGCTATGAGATGGTGGACATGAAGGTGGCCCTTTTCTTCGGTTCCTTCCACGCCGTGGACTCGAGCGAGAACAGCTTCAAGAGCGCGGCGCGCATCGCCCTGCAGAAGGGCGTGCCCGACGCCAAGCCGACCCTGCTCGAACCGGTCATGAAGGTGACTATCCGTGTGCCAGAATCCTACATGGGCGACGTGATGGGCGACATCTCCGGCCGTCGCGGACAGCCGCTGGGCATGGAGGCCGAAGGACCCATCCAGATCATCAACGCCATGGTGCCCCAGGACGAGATGTACCAGTACTCCACGTCGCTGCGCGCCATGACCCAGGGGACGGGCGAGTTCAGCATGGAGTTCGACCACTATTCCGAAGTGCCCGGCGACGTGGCCAAGAAACTGATCGAAGCCTACGAAAAGAGCAGGACGGAGGACGCCGACTAGACGGCGTCCGCGCAGTCCGCGGGAAATGGGAGCGAGATGTCCGGACATTCCAAATGGAGTACGATCAAGCGCAAGAAGGGCGCTAAGGATGCGGCCAGGTCCAAGGTCTGGTCGCGTCTGGCCCGCGAGATCATCGTGGCCGCGAGGATGGGGGGCGGCGACCAGGAGACCAACGCGCGCCTGCGCACGGCGATCCTGGCCGCCAAGGCCACCAACATGCCCAACACCAACATCGAACGCGGCATCAAGCGCGGGACCGGTGAAATCGAGGGCGCGGTCTACGAAGAGCTGAACTTCGAAGGCTACGGCCCGGGCGGCGTGGCCGTGCTCGTGGAAACTCAGACCGATAACCGCAACCGTACTGCGTCCGAGGTGCGGCACGCTTTTTCCAAGTACAACGGCAATCTCGGCACGACTGGCTGCGTCTCCTACCTGTTCACCCGCAAGGGATCGATCAGTCTGGACTCGGCGCTCATCGACATGGAGAAGGCCATGGAGCTGGCCATCGAAGCCGGCGCGGAAGACGTCGAGGAGACGAGCGACGGCATCGTCATCACGACGGCCTTCGAGGACTATACGTCGGTCCTGCAGTCGATGCAGGATCAGGAGCTGCCGGTGATAGGTTCCGAACTCTTCCAGGAACCGGCGACGACGGTCCGGGTCGAGGGCAGGGACGCGGTGACGCTCATGAAGCTCATCTCCGCCATGGACGATCTCGACGACGTGTCCCAGGTCTCGGCGAACTTCGACATCGACGAGGCCGAGATGGCCGAGATCATGGAGTCGATGTAGGATCGGGCCGGCGACACTTCGGAACGAACCGGGGCGGCCGCCGGCCGCCCCGTCGTCATAGGGGGAAGCGATGATCGTGCTGGGAGTGGATCCCGGATCGCACGCCACAGGGTACGGAGTCGTCGCCGCCGACGGCTCGCGCCTGCGTTTTCTCGACGCCGGCACGATCCGCGCCAAAAAGAGCGACGATCTGCCGCGGAGGCTGCGCACCATCCATGAAGCCATGGTCGAAGTGATTGGACGGTCCTGTCCGACGGTCATGTCGGTCGAGAACGTCTTCAACGCCCGCAATCCTCGCTCATCGCTGATTCTGGGCCAGGCCCGTGGGGCGGTCCTGCTGGCGGGGGCTCTCCACGACATTCCCATTGCCGAGTACGCCCCGCGTGAGGTTAAGATGGCGCTGACCGGAAATGGCGCGGCGACCAAGGAGCAGCTGCGCTGGATGGTGACGAGGCTGCTCGCGCTGCCGCAGCCGCCCAAGTCGCTCGACGCCAGCGACGCCCTGGGCTTGGCCTTGTGCCACGCCATGAGGAGCGGCGGCCCTTTGGCGCTGCGGGCGTCGGGACAGGGAGGAGAGTGTCAGTGATCGCGACCGTCTCAGGTATTCTCAAGCAGAGTGGGCCCGAAGTCGTTGTCGAGGTGGGCGGTCTGGGCCTCGCGGTATCGCTGCCCGCCGGCGACGTCGAGAGGTTGCCGGCCATAGACGCGCCGATTCATCTCTGGACCCATCTCTCGGTACGCGAGGACGCCTGGACCCTTTTTGGTTTCCTCGAACGTGAAACCCGCACCCTGTTCCGCCTGCTGACCACAGTGAGCGGCATCGGGCCGAAGGTCGCACTCGGCATGCTGTCGGGAGCGCCGGCCAACGTGATCGGCGCGGCGCTGCACCGTGGCGACGAGAAGGCCTTGACGGCGTTGCCGGGTGTGGGCAAGAAATCCGCCGCACGTCTCATCATGGAACTCGGCGCCAAGGTGCCCCTCGAACTGCTGGCACACAACGATGCCGACGCCCCGGCCGCCGCGCCTGCCCATGCCGGCGCCGATCCGGAGCGTATGGCCGCCGCGGAGATGCTCGCCAGCATGGGTGTGCCGCCGGCACGGATCGCCTCGGTTCTCGATGCCGCCCTGGCCGCCGAGCCGGACGTCGCCGCGAACCCGGTCGGATGGGTCCGCGCCGCGCTGCGCCGTCTGAGCTGACGCTACGCCGAACAGACGCCCCGGAAGGAGCACCGTGAACGAATCGCGCTGGACCGACCCCAACCTGAAGCCCAGGGAACTGGAGCAGGAGATCGGCCTGCGCCCCAAGACCCTCGACGACTTCGTGGGTCAGGAAAAGGTGAAGGAAAATCTGCGCGTGTTCATTCAGGCCGCCAGGCAGCGGGGCGAGGTGCTCGACCACGTGCTGTTCTACGGCCCCCCGGGTCTGGGCAAGACGACCCTGGCGGGCATCGTCGCCAACGAGATGGAGCTGGAGCTGCGCCTGAGCAGCGGACCGGCCTTCCAGAACAGCGCCGAGCTGGTGGGCCTGCTCACTCAGCAGGAGGGACCTTCGGCGGTGTTCATCGACGAGATCCATCGCCTCAACCGCATCGTCGAAGAGTATCTCTATCCTGCCATGGAGGATCGGCGTATCGAAATCGTCGTGGACAAGGGGCCCAACGCCCGCCACTTCCAGCTCGACCTGCCGCCGTTCACTCTGCTCGGGGCCACCACGCGTGCGGGCATGATCACCGGGGCGCTGCGTTCCCGTTTCGGCATCGTCTGTCACCTCGACTTCTATCCACCGGAGGAGCTGGCCTCCATCGTCGTCCGTTCGGCAGGGGTACTCGGTGTGACCATCGATGCGTCAGGTGCCCTCGAATTGGCACGTCGATCCCGGGGCACGCCCCGCGCCGCCAATCGTCTGCTGCGCCGTGTGCGCGATTATGCCCAGATCGAGAACCGTACCGTGCTCGACCGTGCTACGGTGGATCTCGGTCTCACTCGCCTGGGTGTGGATCATCTCGGGTTGGAGGACCTCGACCGCCGATATCTTGGACTGATCATCGACCATTTTGCCGGCGGGCCCGTGGGTGTGCAGAACCTCGCGGTGTCGCTGGGGGAAGAGGTCGACACCCTCGAGGACGTCGTCGAACCCTTCCTCATCCAGGTCGGACTGCTCAAACGCACATCGCGGGGGCGCGAAGTCACGCCGCGGACTTATGACCACCTGGGCTTGACCCCACCCGAGACCGGCTCGGCGAGCCAGGCGGAGCTCCTTTGAGATGAGTGGGGACCTCGTCGCAGGCGGATATGACTACGATCTTCCAAGCGAACTCGTCGCCAGAGCGCCGGCGGTGAAACGTTCATCCTCACGCCTGCTCCATTGGGACGGCCAGGCCGATGGACTCGCCGCCGAATATACAGTGGCGGCTCTCGACGAGATTCTGGCGGCCGGCGACGTGCTCGTGGTCAACGACAGCCGCGTGCTGCCGGCAAGACTCTGGGCCCGACGGCGGCCCGGCGGTGGACGTGTGGAGCTTCTGCTGACCGATCCCGTCGGCGACGGCGTCTGGGGAGCCTTGGCCAGACCGGCCCGCAAGCTGCTTGCGGGCGACAGCTTGGATCTGGAAACCCACGCCGGTGGGTTGCTGGACGCCGCTCTGGAGGTCACCGCTGCCGCCGTGGCGGGGCGGGTCGAAGTGCGCGGCCGCGGAACCGACATGACTGTTCTGGCCGAAGCCCACGGACGGATGCCACTGCCGCCGTATATCCTCAAAGCTCGGCGTGACGATGGCCTGGACGAAGGCAACCCCGACGATCTGGAGCGCTACCAGACGGTCTACGCCGACGATACCGGTTCGGTGGCCGCCCCCACTGCGGGCCTGCACCTCGACGAGGATCTGCTGATGCGTTTGCACCGCCGGGGCGTGACGGTGGCCCGAACGACTCTGCACGTGGGCATCGGCACCTTCCGCAACCCCGACGCTGCCGACCTGAGCGATGGCCGCCTGCACGCCGAAAGGTTCCACCTGCCAGCGGAGACCTATCGAACCGTGGCGGCGGCCCGACGCGGGACCGGGCGCGTCGTGGCGGTGGGTACCACGAGTCTGCGTGTACTCGAAACGGTTGCCAGGCTAGATCTCGAAACAGAGGGTCCTGATCTCAGACGATGGGATGAAACTCCCGCTGAGCCACGCCCTTTGTTCGCCGGCTCTGCAAGCCGTGTGGGAGACGCTTGGGAAGTGAGCGGCCGTACGCGCCTGTTCCTCAGACCTCCCGATCTGCTGGGGTCTGTGGACGGGCTGCTGACCAACTTCCATCTGCCGGGATCGTCGCTGTTGATGCTCGTCGCCTGCGCCCTCGGGAGCGACCACTGGCGTACTCTCTACACAGAGGCGGCTGCACGCCGCCTGCGATTCTACAGCTACGGCGACGCGACCTTGATCCTGCCCGTGAAGGGATCTCGGCAAGTCATGGAGAAATCATGAGATCCCTCGATACGCCCTTCTCGTTCCAGATCGAAAGCCGAGACTCTGCGACCGCCGCGCGCCGGGGACGCTTGATCACGCCCCACGGTGAGATTCCCACGCCGGTGTTCATGCCTGTGGGCACTGCCGGTTCGGTCAAATGCCTGACGTTCGAGCAGGTGGCCGCCACAGGAGCGAAGATCATCCTGGGCAACACCTATCACCTTTATCTGAGACCGGGGCACGACCTCGTGGCGCGCCGCGGCGGTCTTCATCGCTTCCAGGGCTGGGACGGCGCCCTGCTTACCGACAGCGCCGGCTACCAGGTGTTTTCCCTGGCGCATCTCAACAAGCTCGACGAACACGGCGTGGCTTTTCAGTCCCACCTCGACGGCAGCCGCCATCTCTTCACGCCGGAACTGTCCATGGAGATCCAAATTGCGCTCGGTGCGGACATCGTCATGGCCTTCGACCATTGCGTCGCCTTCGGCGCCGATGTCCGCGCCACGGCCGAAGCGGTCGACCGCACGGAGCGCTGGTTGCGCCGCTGCATCGACGCCTTCGGGCCCGGCGGCCGCACCGACCGCGAAGGCTGGCAGCGTGTGCTTTTCGGCATCGTCCAGGGCGGCGTTTTTCCGGCTGAGCGAACCCGGTCGGCGGCCCGCCTCATCGATCTGGACCTGCCGGGCTACGCCGTCGGCGGACTTTCGGTGGGGGAGCCCATCTCTCAGATGTACGACCTCACGGCCCACACGGCCTCGTTGCTGCCCCAGGATAAACCGCGCTACCTGATGGGCGTGGGCTTTCCCGACGACATCATCGAAGGGGTCCGTTCGGGCATCGACATGTTCGACTGCGTGCTGCCGACCCGCATCGCGAGAAAGGGCACCGTTGTCACCAGGGACGGCCGGCTGGTCGTGAAGAACAGTCCCTATGCCGAAGATGATCGGCCCCTCGATCCCGAATGCGATTGTTCCGTGTGCGCTCGTTACAGCCGAGCCTACATCCGGCACCTCTTCGCCAGCCGCGAGCTGCTGGGCCAGACCCTGGCCTCGCTGCACAACGTCCACTTCTACCAGTCGCTGATGCGTGATATCCGCACGGCCATCGACACCGGCTCCTTTGACGCCCACACCCGTCCGATCGTGCAACGGTGGCGCGAAGGGGAGAAGCGTCGGATCGAAGAGGCGGGCAAAAGGCGACCCGGAGGACGGTGATCCAGTTTGCCACCTCGGCGTTCGTGTGCCACCATGGACCCGCAACCAATACCCACGGAGGAGAGAACCATGTCCCTGCTGCACGTCCTTGCCCTCAGTCCCGCGCCCCAGTCCGGCGAGGCGGCGGGGGGCCCCGGTCCCCTGATGATGAACCTGGTATTCATCGGTATGATGGTCGTGATCTTCTATCTGTTGATCTGGCGTCCCCAGTCCCAGAAACAGAAGAAGCACCGGGAGCTGCTCGGAAACCTCAAGCGCGGCGATTCCATCGTCACCAACGGCGGACTTCTGCTCACCGTCAAGGACGTGAAGGAGGACCGCTTGGTCTGCGCCACGTCCGAAGGCGTGAAGATCGAAGTGGCCCGCCACGCCGTCGCCTCTGTCCTGGAGACCTAGGAGGGGGCGTGACGGACGTCGGGACGCGGCGCAGAATCCTGCCATGTTGGAACCCGATGCTTCGGGTGATCTGTCGACCCGTGGCAGCGACCGCAGGGGGCCTTGAGGATCTGGTCCGGGACATGCACGTTCTGATGGGGAGCCAGCGCGGGATCGGGCTGGCCGCCCCTCAGGTCGGCGACGATCGCAGGGTCGTGCTCGTCAGGCGGCCCGATGATCCTCCCGGACGGACCGTCGTGATGCTCAATCCTGAACTGCTGGAGTGTTCCGACGAGATCGTTCCCTTTGAGGAGGGATGTCTGTCGTTTCCTGGAATCTACCGGTTCGTACTGCGGCCCCGAAGGGTTCGGGTGCGGTACCATGATTTGTCAGGAGAACCGCAGGAGCTCGAGGTCGGTGGCATTCTGGCCCGCGTGGTTCAGCATGAGATCGACCATCTGGATGGAATCCTGTTCATCGACCATCTTGGTTTCTGGGGACGTCGGGACGTACTGTGGCGCATGGCACTCCGGCGCCTGGGATTGGTTTTCCGCGGAGGAACGATGTGAGGATCGTGTTCATGGGCTCGCCCGACTTCGCCGTGCCCACCCTTGACGCCCTTGTCGAAGCCCGTTTTGACATCCAGCTGGTGGTGACTCAGCCGGACCGCCGCGCCGGGCGCGGCCGTCAGTTGGAGCCGACGTCCGTCAAGACTGCGGCCGCAGCACACGGCATCGATGTGATGGACTGGGGCCGGGGCGACGCGTCGGCCGTCACCGAAGCCGTGCTCGGATTGAATCCCGACGCCGTGATCGTGGTGGCGTTCGGTCATATCCTCAAAGAGCCCCTGCTCTCGGCACCCCGTTTTGGCTGCATCAATCTCCACGCTTCGCTGCTGCCGCGTTGGCGTGGTGTTTCGCCTGTACACTATTCTCTGCTTCATGGCGATGAATGGACCGGCGTTTCGATCATGCGCATGGATCGTGGCGTCGACACGGGGCCGGTCCTGGCTCACCGAGCGACGCCCATCGACCCGGAAATCTCCGCCGGCGATCTTCTCGAAACCCTGGCCGGGCTGGGCGCTGATCTCATGGTCCACACCCTGCGCCTGCTCGAGTCGGGCGGCGTGCATTCCGAAGACCAGAACGAGACCGGCGCGGTCTATGCCCCCAAACTCAACCGTTCTCTCTCGCCGATCCGTTGGAGCCGTCCGGTAGGGACTGTGCACAACCAGATCCGCGGCCTGATGCCCTGGCCCGGCGCCACGACGTTCTTGGGAGATCGGCAGCTCAAGATCACCGAAGCCCGACCCTGGGCCCTGATGACTTCCGCAGTTGAGCCGGGCACCGTGATCCGCTGTGACGAGGACGGACTGGTCGTCGCCTGCGGTGAAGGATCCCTGCTGATCACCGGCATCCAGCCTCCCGGAAAAAGGCCCATGACCGCAGCCGAATTCCTGCGCGGTTGCCCCATTGCTCGTGGCGCGGTCTTGAAGTCATGAGCGCGACGGTGGTCCGCGACCGGGCCTGGACGGCGCTCCTGGAGATCGAACGGGGAGAAGGCCTCGAGACAGCTCTCGACCGCGCCCTCGACACCGTCACCGATCCCCGCGACCGGGCCCTGACCGCCGAGCTGATCCGTGGCGTTCTGCAATGGCGTCGACGCTATGACCGGGTCATCGATTCCTTCGCCCGCCACCCTGGACGCATCCGCATCGGGGTGCGCATGGCGCTGCGGCTCGGGCTTCATCAACTGCTGACCCTCGACCGCATCCCACCCCACGCAGCGGTGGATCAGTCGGTGCGACTGGCACGGCGGGCGGGTGGCCCGTCTCAGAGCGGCTTCGCCAACGGGCTGCTGCGTTCGGTGCACAGGCGCATCGAAGGGAAGAACGACCCCTGGCTGGCTCTCGAATCCGTTTTCCAGGACCGCGGCAAGGATCTGGCGGGCTACCTCTCCTCTTGGCATTCCCACCCGCCCTGGCTGGTGCGCCGCTGGCTGGCACGCCACGGGGAGGAGGCCACCGTAGCCCTGCTCGAACACAACAATTCGCCGCCGCCGGTGGAGCTACACGTGCTGCCCGGTTATGATCCTGCCATCGAAGCGGCCGCTTTGTCGGCCTTCGGGCACGATGTCGTCGCGGGTGGTCATGCCGCAAGTCTGCAGCTCACATCGCGGCTGACCCGCGATGAACTTGGGCTCATGCTTGCCGGACGGCCAGGCCTGATCGTCCAGGACGGCAGTGTGCAACAGGCCACCGAGTGGCTGGCCGCAGGTGTTGCGGGCCCTTTGCTGGACATGTGCGCGGCACCCGGTGGCAAGACGATCCATCTGCGCGCGTTGCTGCCGCAGGACTGTGCGATCACGGCCATCGATATTGAACCTCGGCGCTTGGAACGCATGAAGGACAACCTCGCCCGCACCCTCTGCGAAGGCGTGGCGGTGGTGGCCGCGGACGGTTGCCGGACGCCTTTTGGTGACGGAACCTTCGCAACTGTTCTTCTTGACGGCCCCTGCTCTGGTACCGGCGTGCTGCGACACCATCCGGACGGCCGCTGGCGGGTGAAAGCCGAGGCGCTCGAAGACAATCGGGAACGGCTCGTGGCGTTGGCTCTTGAAGCCGCACGCCTGCTGCGCCCGGGGGGGCGTCTGTTGTTTGCCACATGTTCCCTGGAAAGCGAAGAGGGCGAAGAGGTGCTTGTCGAGTTGGGCCGGCGCGGAGCGGGGTTGATCCCCGAGTCTGGCGCGGACGGCGACGACGTTCGCCGCTGGAATCCCTGGCGCGACGGTGGCGATGGTTTTTTTGCGGCCCGTTTGCTCAAGGAAGGATAGGAGATGCGTCTCTGGCAGTTCCTGCTGACGTTGCTCGGTTTGGCCGCGGTGTTCGCCGTCGGCCTACTGGCCTTCAATTTTCTGGTCATGCCTCGCCTGGTCCACCGCAATCAAGAAATCCGCGTGCCCACGCTGCTCGATGCGCCCCTGGCCGACGCCCGTGAATCGGCAGCCGCCGTCGCGTTGGTCCTCGAGGTGATTCGCGAAGAGGCACACCCGTCCGCTCCGGCGGGCACCGTCATCGATCAGCAGCCCCAGCCCGGCGGGGTGATCCGCAGCGGTCGGCGCATCATCGTGGTCGTGAGCGGCGGACCACCGGCGGGCCCGGTACCGGACCTCAGAGGACTCACGCCGCGTCAGGCAGAAGCCACCCTGCAGCGAGAAACCTTCAGGCTCGGCCGCACTCTCAACCTGCGCTGGAGCGGTGCTGTGGCATCGACCGTGGCCTGGCAATCACCGGCTGCGGGAACGCCGGTAGACAAGGGGCACGTCGTGGATCTGATCGTGTCTGAATCTTCCGGCACGCCCTCCCTGCTGGTGCCGGATCTGCGCGGGCGTTCCCTGTTCGCGGCTCGGGCGGCTGTGGAAGCCTCCGGTTGCGTCCTGGCTCCTGCACACTACCGCCGCGATTCCCGCATTCCGCCCAATACGATCATGGAGCAGGAGCCCGCGCCCGGTTCCCGGATCCTCAAAGGAGAGACCATTGAGCTGGTGGCTTCGACACGCTGATACGGCCGTGGCGCCGTCGGTTCTTTCGGCCGATTTCGGCGCCGTGGGTGACGATCTCGCCTCGATGGAACTGGCTGGTGCCGACCTGTTCCATCTCGACGTCATGGATGCCCATTTCGTGCCGAATCTCACCTTCGGCCCCTTCATTGCCAAAGCCTTGCGGCGGCGGACAGACCTGCCTTTGGATGCTCACCTGATGGTCACCCGTCCTGACGATCTGATCTCGCCCTTCGCCGATGCGGGCATGGACGCCCTGACTGTCCACATCGAGTCGGAAGGCGACACTGCGGGCACGCTGTCGCAGATCCGCGCCGCCGGCATGAAAGCGGGCCTGTCGTTGAGACCCGCCACGCCGATCGCTTCGCTCGCCCCGTATCTTGCCCTTATCGATCTTATTTTGGTGATGTCGGTCGAACCCGGATACGGCGGACAGGCCTTCATTCCCGAATCTCTAGCCCGCATCGCCGAACTCGACCGCAGGCGGGGAGTGGGCGAGGGGTCGTTCGCCATTTCTGTCGACGGCGGCATCAACGCCGACACCGGGCCGCGCTGTCTGGAAGCCGGAGCCGATATCCTGGTGACCGGATCCTATCTGTTCGGAGCGCCGGATCGGGCGGCGGCGGTGGCATCGTTGCGGGCCCGTCAGCATCCCGTAGACCCATAATCGACTTGATTTTCAACATTTCGTGGGCTATTCTGGGCGGTCGCGGCTCGAAGGGCCGGGCGTCGTGTACGTCCGCCCGTTGCTTTTGTGTGTTTTGCAGCTGATCATAGGAGCCCCCGGCCTTGTTCCAGGAACTCACCAGTCGACTCGGCGGCGCTCTGCGCAAGCTCTCCTCTGAGGAGCGTTTGACGGAGGACAACATCCGCGATGCTCTGCGCGAAGTGCGCATGGCTCTGCTGGAAGCCGATGTCAACTACGGTGTGGCCAAGGAATTCGTGGCCCGTGTCGGCGAAGTCGCTGCAGGACAGAAGGTCTGGGACGACCTCTCGGCGGATCAACAGGTCGTCAAGATCGTCCGCGACGAATTGGTCGAATTGCTCGGCGGCGAAACCCGCGACCTGAACCTGAGCGGCACGCCCTTGGCGACCGTCATGGTCATGGGCCTCCAGGGTAGCGGCAAGACGACCTTCTGCGCCAAGCTGGCCCACAAGCTGGTCAAGGAGGGGCGCCGCCCCATGCTCGTGGCGGCCGACATCTACCGCCCTGCAGCCATCGACCAGCTCATCACCCTCGCCGAACAGGTCGGGGTGCCGGTCCACAGCGACCGCGAGCGCCGCAACGCCGCCCAGATCGTGAAAATGGGCGCCCGCCGCGCCAAGGACAACGACTGCGACGTACTGATCGTCGATACCGCAGGTCGCCTGCACATCGACGAGACGCTCATGAACGAGCTCGGGGCCATCGACAAGATGGTCGCCATGGACGAGAAGCTCCTGGTGGTCGATGCGATGATCGGCCAGGAGGCCGTGACCATCGCCCAGCAGTTCGCCGAGAAGGTCGGCTTCGACGGCGCCGTGCTCACCAAGATGGACGGCGACGCCCGTGGCGGCGCTGCGCTCTCGGTGCTGAAGGTTACCGGACGTCCGGTCAAACTGGTGTCGACGGGTGAGAAGGTCGCAGACCTCGAGACCTTCCATCCCGACCGTATGGCCGGCCGCATTCTCGGCATGGGCGATGTACTTTCGCTCATCGAGCGGGCCGAAGATTCCATGGACATGGACGAGGCGGAGGGCCTGGCCCAGCGCTTCCTCGAAAACCAGTTCACCCTGGAGGATTTTCAAAAACAGATCCGCCAGGTGAAGAAGATGGGTCCCCTCAAAGGGATCATGAAGATGATGCCGGGCGTCGACGCCGGTATGCTCGACAAGTCCAACGTGGACGAGAAGCAGATGGTCAAGGTGGAGGCGATCCTCGATTCCATGACCAACGCCGAGCGCCGGAACCCGGACCTCATCAACGGATCACGCCGTAAACGCATCGCGAAGGGCAGCGGGACGAACGTCTCGCAGGTCAACAAGCTGCTCAAGCAGTATCGCGACATGCGGCGCATGATGCGGCAGATCAACGCCGCGGGGGGACTCGAGACGTTCGCCCAGAAGATGTTGGGCGGCCATTGACGAGCTTGGCAACGGCCGGCTCGAAGCGTATCTTTGGCCGCTTCCGCCTGAAGAAACCGCGTCCGACGCGCCGAGTGGCCGTCGGGAACCGACACAGAACCGGAGGTACAACGTGTCGACCACCATCCGCCTGACACGCATGGGCCGGAAGAAGCGTCCCTTCTACCGCCTCGTCGTGACCGACAGCCGCACACGCCGTGACGGCGCCTTCATCGCGAACCTGGGCTTTTACAACCCGTTCGCCGATCCTCTCGAGGTCAGCCTGCACGACGAAGAAATCGTCGCCTGGCTGAAGAAGGGCGCAACCACGTCGCCGACCGCCCACTCCCTGATCCGGAGTGAAGGCATCCTCTACCGCTGGGAGCTGATGCGTCAGGGCCTGGCCAAGGACGAGGTCGACGCCAAGGTCGCCGCCTGGAAGGTTGACAGCACCAACCGCGCCGAGGCCAAGGTCAAGAACAAGGTCGTCGCCGCCGCCAAGGCCAAGGAAGCCGACATCAAGGCCAAGCAAGAGGCCGAGAAGAAGGCCGCCGCCGAGGCTGCTGCCGAAGCCGCCGCCGCCAAGGCCGCCAAGGCCGCCGAGGAAGCCGCTGCTGCAGCCGAAGCCGTAGAGGCTGAAGGCGACGCTGAAGAAGCTCCGGCCGAAGAAATCGGCTCAGGCGAAGAGAGCTAGAAGCCATGAAGAACGCGTTGGATTTTGTCGCACACATCGCCGTGAACGTGGTCGATCACCCCGATGAGGTGCGGATCCGACCTCTGGATCGGGGGAACGAAGTGATCTTCGAGGTGCATGTGCACCCAGAGGATCAAGGCGCCATCATCGGCCGCGGCGGTCAGACCGCCAACGCCTTGCGCACGTTCCTCGATGTGATCGGTCGCCGGGACAACCGACGTTACACCCTTGAGATCGCCGACACGGACGAGGTGGCCGACGAGGCCCCCGCACCGATCGAGGCGGCCGCGGGTGAGGCGGAGGCCGGCGAGGACGAATGACATGAGCCGAAACGAGTTCGTACCAGTGGCCGAGGTCGTCAAGGCGGTCGGCCTCAAGGGGGAGCTGAAGCTCTATCCTCTGATCGACTGGTACGAGCCTTTGCTTGGGACGGAAGATCTCCTCTGGGAGGATCAGCGGCCCGTCCATTGCGAACGTTGGCGTGTTCATGGTCCGTGCTACGTCGTCCTGACCGACGATGCGAGCAATCGGGATGAAGCGGAAGGGATGGTGGGTCGGACGGTGGGCTTCCTCCGGAGCCGTTACGCCGATCCCGATTTCCCAAAACCCCCGCGGGGGCTGCCGTTTCGCTGGCTCGGCCGAAATGTCGTGACCAGTGAAGGTGAGCTTCTGGGCGAGGTGGACGAGGTCCGTCTCTACGGAGCCCAGTACACCCTGATTGTTCCGCGTGGACTGGCGGAAATCATGATTCCCGCCGTGCCGGCCATCTTGGTGGCCGAGGACGGCCTCGACGGTCCTTTGACCGTCACGCTGCCGGAAGGGTTGCTGGATGTCGCTCTCGGTTAAGGTGCTCACGCTCTTCCCGGACATGATCCGGGCAGTGCTGGAAACGAGCATTCTGGGCCGGGCGGCCCGCCAAGGCCAGGTCGACTACACGGTGGTCGACATCCGGGATTTCGCGGTGGACAAGCACCGCACCGTCGACGACTACCCCTACGGGGGCGGCGCCGGCATGATCATGATGGCGCCGCCGATCGTCGAGGCGGTCGAGGCGACTCGTGAGAACGACGATGCACCCGTGCTGCTGATGACGCCGCAAGGGGAGCGCCTGGATGAAGGTCTGGTCCTGGAACTCCTGGACCTGGCGAGTGGAGCGGGAGAGATCATTCTTCTCTGCGGCCACTACAAGGGCATCGACGAGCGGGCCATCGAACTGCTGTGCCCGCGCGAGGTGTCCATCGGTGATTACGTCCTGACCGGTGGCGAGCTGCCCGCGCTGGTGGTGATCGACGCTCTGGTCCGCAGGATCCCCGGGGTGCTGGGCAACAGCGACTCGGCGGAGCAGGACAGTTTCACGGCGGCCCTCGCAGGCCGCCTGGAGTGCCCCTGGTACACGCGCCCGCCCGACTTCCGGGGGCTAGAGATACCCGAGGTGCTCATGTCGGGACACCACGCCAAGATAGAGGCGTGGCGGCGCGAGCAGTCCCTCGCGCGGACGCGGCAGCGGCGTCCCGACCTGTTGGACGATGATTGACGAGACGAAGCGATCAACGCGGCGTCGTCAACGCCCCCGGCGACGACGCGAGGCCACGATTCCGGTCCGGGACGATCCCGGCCGGTGACACAGGAGGCTCGACGATGAGCAATATCATCGACTCGATCCGGCAGGAAAACGCCCGGAACGATCTGCCCGAGTTCGGCATCGGCGACACGATCCGTTGCAAGATGCAGATCCGCGAGGGCGGCAAGACCAGGATCCAGAACTATGAGGGCGTGGTCATCGCCCAGCGCGGGACCGCCAACGAGAAGGCGATCACCGTACGCAAGATCAGCAACGGCGTCGCGGTGGAGCGTGTGCTTCCCCTCGAATCGCCGAACCTGACGGGCATCGACGTGGTGCGCTTCGGCCGGGTTCGCCGGGCCAAGCTGTACTATCTGCGTGCGTTGACGGGCAAGAAGGCCCGTATCCGCGAGCGTCGGGTCTACAAGAAGAAGTGAGCCGACCGCAGGCCGACCTGGCCGCCTTCGATCTCGCTCTCGCTGCCGACGGTTCCTTTTGTGGACCGGTCGCCGGCGTAGACGAGGCCGGGCGCGGTTGCCTGGCCGGTCCCGTGGTTGCGGGGGCGGTCGTTCTGCCGGCTGGCTGGTGCCCGCAGGGTTTGGACGACTCCAAACGACTCACGGCGCGTCGTCGCGACGCGCTCTATGATGTCATCGTCGAGGGCGCCCTGAGTTGGGGCGCCTTCGCCGTATCCCCGAAACGCATCGATGAGATCAACATCCTGCGGGCCAGCCTCGAAGCCATGGCCGGCGCCGTGGGACTGCTCAACCTGAGGCCCGAGGTCGTGCTGGTCGATGGGGTCCATGCGCCGGACCTGACGATGCCCTCACGCTGTCTCATCGGTGGCGACGGCCGCAGCGCCTCGATCGCGGCCGCCTCGATCGTGGCCAAGGTCGTCCGTGATCGGTTGATGGTCGAGATGGACACGCGCTGGCCCGGTTATGGCTTCGCCGGCCACAAGGGTTACGGTGCTCCAGAGCATCTCGCGGCGCTCCGTATCTTGGGACCGTCTCCGATCCATCGTCGTACCTTCCGCCCAGTGGCCGAACTCGGCCAGGGCGCCCTCTGGTAGATTCTCCCCCCGCTCCTTCCGGACAAGCTGTTGTGATGATCAACGTCGACCGTCAGATCCTCGGCCGCTGCGGTGAAGACCTCGCCGCGTCCGCGTATGCGGCTCTCGGATTCTCCTGCGTGGCGCGCCGCTGGCGCAACGCCGCCGGCGAATTGGACCTGGTACTGCGCTGTGGCGAGGTCCTCGTGTTCTGCGAAGTCAAGACCCGCCGCGGTACGGCGTGCGGACGACCTGAAGAGTCGGTGACGGCGGCGAGGGTGCAGCGCATCCGCAAAGTAGCGAGGTCTTTTCTCGGCGATCATCCGGTTGCGGGTGTGGCGGAATATCGTTTCGACGTCGCCGCCGTCGAGGTGAACGAGGCACTTGGCGAGATCCGGGTGCGTTTGTTGAGGGGGGTCTTCTGAGGCGTCCCAAGAGACGAGACGACGGTCATATTGGGCTGGCGTGGTCCCGGAATCACGGTTAATGTGGCGCGACTGCTTGCTCGATGCACGCAGTTCAACGACATCCGTGCACGACCAACGCGCCGGTCCGACCGGCTCCCCGAGGACGAAGACAGATGGCCGACTACGATTTCAAGGCGATCGAGGCACGCTGGGCCCGGCGCTGGGAGGAAAGCGGCGACGGCCGTACGGACTGGGATTCCGAGCGCGAGCCCTGCTACGTGCTGAGCATGTTCTCCTATCCCTCGGGCGACAAACTGCACCTCGGTCACTGGTACAACTACGTTCCCGCCGACACCTACGCGCGCTTCGAACGCATGCGCGGCAAGAACGTCTTCCAGCCGGTCGGGTTCGACAGCTTCGGCCTGCCGGCCGAGAACTACGCCATCAAGTGCGGCGTGCACCCCGGCGTGCACACCGATGCGAACATCAAGGTCATCCGCGAACAGCTGCGCACCTTGACGCCCATGTACGACTGGCGCAGCGAACTCGCGACCCACACCCCGACCTACTACAAGTGGACCCAGTGGCTGTTCCTGACCCTGCTGCGCCACGGGTTGGCCTATCGCTCGGCCATGCCGGTGAACTGGTGCCCTTCGTGCCAGACGGTCCTGGCCAACGAACAGGTCACCGACGGTTGCTGCGAGCGCGACGGCAGCGAGGTCGAACGCCGTAATCTGACCCAATGGTGTTTCCGCATCACGAAATATGCCGACCGGCTCATCGACAACCTCGCCGGCCTCGATTGGCCCGAGGAGACGAAGAAGAAGCAGATCAACTGGGTCGGCCGCAGTCACGGCGCCGATGTCGTGTTCGCCGTGCCGGCGTCCGACGTGCACGGCGATCTGCCCGCGGGTACCGAAACCCTCGCCGGCGGCGATGTCTCCCTGCGCGTGTTCACGACCCGACCCGACACCCTGTTCGGCGTGACCTACATGGCCTTGGCGCCCGAACATCCCCTGGCCGAGATCCTCGCCGACGACGCTCACCGTGAGGGAGTCCGAGAGTACCGCCGCCAGGCGGCGCGGCTCAGCGAGGTCGACCGTCAGAGCACCGACCGTCCGAAGACGGGGGTCCATACCGGCGCCTTGGCGGTCAATCCGGTCAACGGCGAACGCGTGCCCGTGCTGGTGGCCGACTACGTGCTCGCCACCTACGGCACCGGTGCGGTGATGGCTGTTCCCGCCCATGACGAACGCGACTTCGCTTTCGCGCAAGAGCTGGACCTTCCCGTGCGCAGAGTCATCATCGCGCCAGGGGAGTCGGACGCGGCGACACTCGTCGAAGCCCATACGGGGGACGGCGCGATGGTAAATTCCGGCGGCTACGACGGCCAACCCAACCGCGAGGCGGGAGCTGCGATCGTTGCTGAGCTTGAAACGCGGGGCCTGGGCCGGCTCACCATCCAGTACCGTCTGCGCGACTGGATCATCTCGCGGCAGCGCTACTGGGGGGCACCGATCCCCATCGTGCACTGCCCGGTCTGCGGCGAGGTGCCGGTGCCCGAGGACCAGCTGCCCCTCGAACTGCCTGCAGTTGAGAATTACCGTCCTGAGGGGATGTCGCCCTTGGCCGCCGCCGAGGAGTGGATGGCGACGCCGTGTCCGCAGTGCGGCGGCGACGCCCGCCGCGACGCCGACACCATGGACACCTTTGTCTGCAGCTCCTGGTACTACCTGCGCTATTTCCAGCCTAACCGCGAAGATGCGGCCTTCGATTTCGAGCTGTTGAAGCGCTGGATGCCCGTGGCCATGTACGTCGGCGGCGCCGATCACGCCTACGGCCATCTCATCTACTCGCGCTTCATCAACATGGTGCTCTACGATCTGGGTCTGGTGCCCAGCGAGGAACCCTTCGCTTCTCTGCGTCATCAGGGCATGATCACCCGCGACGGCACCAAGATGTCCAAGAGCAAGGGCAACACCGTGGTGCCCGCTGAATATCTGGAGCGTTACGGCACCGACTGCCTGCGAACCTACCTGATGTTCGGCTTCGCGTTTGCTGAAGGCGGCGATTGGACAGACGACGGTATCGATGGCATCTGGCGTTATCTCAGCCGGGTATGGCGATTGGTTCAAGCTGCGATCGAGGCTCGGTCGCCCGCCGGCGACGCCGGCGACGACGCGGTGCCGATTCCTGCCGAGGAGCGCGACGCCCGCTGGCGAACGCTCCGCGTCGTGCTCCACAACTCCATCAAGGGCTGCACCCAGGACGTCGAACGCTTCCAGTTCAACACGGCCTTGAGCCGACTCATGGAGCTGACCAACGCCCTCTACGCCTACGCCGGCCGGAACGTGCTGAGCCTGGATGACGAGCACGCGGCCGAGGCTCTGCGCTCGCTGATCAAGATGCTCGCACCTTTCGCCCCATCGCTGGGGGCCGAGCTGTGGTCGACGTTGGGTGAAGGGGACAACGTTTTCGACGACCCCTGGCCAACCTGGAATCCGGCATTCCTGGTCGGCGACACCGTGACCTACGTGATCCAGATCAACGGCAAGATCCGCGAGCGCATGGACGCGGCGCGCGACGCCGACCGCGACGCGGTGGGGGCCGAGGCCCGCACCTGCGGGCGCATTCCCGAACTGCTCGGGGACAGCGTGATCCGCAAGGTGATCGTCGTTCCCAACAAGCTGGTCAACTTTGTGATCTGACCCCGATCGAGCCCGGCAGGAGGGCCATGAACTACTGGGACGCCCTTGCACAGGCGACATCCCGACTGCAACGCCGCGAACTGCGCGGCGCCGAACGCTCCTATCTCGATGCCCGGGGACTGAGGGACCAGTCACCGGGCCGTGTTTTTCTGACTGAGACGCTGGGCGATGCCGCCCGGCGTCTTTGGCACGGCATCGGTCGTCGGTCCGAATCGGAAGCGAGCCGTTGGGAACATGCCGACGAGGAATTCCTCACTGCTTTCGCTCGCGCGGCGGAGATGATCCTCCATGAGGTCGACGGGGGCATGGCGAGAGATCTCGACGAAGCCGTGGGTCTGCTGCTCTCGAGCCGACTGCATCCCGTTGATCCCGGCCGCGGCGCCGTATTGCTACGCCGCCTCCTCGACGATGCTCGGCGACGGGGGACTCTACCCCGGTTCCATGTTCTGCCCGAAGTCGGAGTCCTCGAGCTCGAAGACCTGCCAGGCATCGTGAGCGCAGCCGCCGACCTCCTCGATTCTCCTGTAGGCGAACGGGCCGCGCCCGCTGAACGCCGGGCCTGGGCCGAAGCGGCCCTCGCCGCGAGTGACGACGCGAGGCTGGGGGACCAAGAGCGATTCAGCGGACTTCTGGGCTTGGGGCGCGCCCGTCTAATGGACCGCGGCGACTACGCCCTCGACGATGTCGCCGACGCCTACGTTGCCCACCTCAGGACGTCCGCCGCACCGAGCGTCGGGCGCGACCGCGCCCAGGTCCGGGCCGTCTCCTTGCTGGCAAACATCGGCGTGCTCGGATCAGCGGTGCCGCGATATCGTGAAGCCCTCGACGTCATGGCGCTCTTCGAACCGACGGATCCGGACACCTTGGCTGAGTATGGACATGCCCGACGACTGGTGGAGCAACGGCGCCTTCTCGATCGCGACGGCGTTTGGGCCACTCTGGCTCGCGACGGCGACTGCTGGACCGCTGTGCTCTGGCTTCGCGATCGGCCGCGAGACGCCGCGGTCTATCAGAGTGGAGATCCTCAGGAGCCCCTGACAGCCTTCCTCGCCGTGGCCGGCGACCGCATCCTCTCCGCCGAAGCAGACTGCCCTTGGTCGCGGTTCGCCTTGGGCCCTCTGCAGGAAGTTCTTTGCGAACCCACTCTTGATGGGGAAGGGCACGCGGCACCGGTGGTGGACCGTCCCCCGGCCCTGGTCGATCATCCCCTGCTGGGAGGCGGCTTCACTGCCGGGGCCGACACAGCCGTCGCCGCCGGCATGGCCTGGCTCCGCGTGATCGAACGGCTGGGGCGCGGCGACGTGAGCTGGCGCACCGGACTCCACCGTCTCGCCCGCCTTGGCGATGCAGCAGCACGCTTCGTGGTGGGCTTCCTCTCGCCGGAGCTGCTGCCGGGCGAATCGTGGCCTCTGGTGCCCTTGGGCGAGCGCCCAGCGCCGACCCTCCATTCCGCTGCGGGCGGCGCCGAGGCCATGACCTCGGGTGTCATCGTGCTTGAAGGGGCCCGCGCCGTGGTCGCATCCGGAAGACCGGACGCCGTATTGGCCGGTTGGGGAGGCGAACACGACCGTTGGCGTGTCGTGCTGGATCGGCCGTCCCGGCTCCGTGAGCTGACTCCGACCCTCAGACTCAGAGGCGGCGGTTTCACGTTGTTGCCTGCAGACGACCGGGTTGACGACCCTACCGTGCAGCTCAGTACTCTCGAGAGACTCGTGACAGGCGAGTCGCGGCCCGACGGTGGGGATCTCCTGGCCGTCTTCCACTGGACCCGACTTTGCGAAACCCACAACGGCGATCTGGGCGACTTCTCCGCATTGCGGCCGCGCAGAGGACGGGGCACAGGTGTCTGGAACCTCTACCTGGACTGGCTGACGAATGTTCGCGGCGATCTGCGATCCGCCGGTGGTCTTTGGGACCAGGAACTGAGCGTCCGGGTTGCGGCGAGCGAGGTCGTGGTCGGCAGCGATGCCCAGCTCGACGGCGCCGTGGGCGTGCTGGCGCGCCGTTGGGGTGTCGACACCGACCGTCCTGGGGCCTGGGTCTTCTGCGACAGCGCGGTCATTCATTGGCGCTTGGCTCGACGCGATGCTGATCTGCCGGCCCGCTTGCATGATCGTCTGCGCCCACTGGCCCACGGACATCTGTCGTTGCTCACGGCGAGTTCGTTTCTCCGCGGCGAGGTCCTTGAACACATCGGCAGCTGGTTGGGCGTCGGTTCACCGGTGACATGCCGCTCGTTCTCCGACGCCGGCGGACCTCTGCTCGAGCTGGCCGGTACCGGAGCCGATCCAGAATCCCGCGTCAGTCTGGCAACCTTGGTCGAGGGCGTGATCGACACCGTCGGCCGCGTGGCGCACCGCGGTGTGGAGCCGTTACTGGTGGCGTCTCGCGGTTCCCGTCTGTACGGCATCCTCGCTTCTTACGTCAGGGGAGAGTTCGCTGACGGGAACCTCATGCCCCTGCTCAGCGACTCAGCTTCGTTCTGGAGTCGAGACGTCGATCTCCATGATCGCCCCCTGGTGATCACTTCGCTCGAAAGCCTCGAAGCCGCCGACGGCTTCGAAGCCGTGAGTGCGGATCCCCGCGCCTGGCTCGCCCGTGACCTCCGCCGCTGCGACGCTGCGGCACGGCGCCGTCGGCTCTGCGGTTTGGAGTTGGCCGCCTGGCAGGCCGCCGATCCCGTCTCCGTGACGGTGACCGATCCACGCTGGTGGCGGGAACTGCTCCATCAACCCCGCGGCGGCGCCGACTTGATGTTGCTGAACGCCGCCGACGCCCTCGACGCCGCGACCAACGGCACTGCCGTGCTGATCGATCTGCCGACCAAGGCGAAGGACAAGAACGGGACCGTGCGGTGGTTGACAGGCCAGGGCTGGATCGAGGCCGACGGACTGGGGCTGCCCGAAGCGCTGCCGCCGCCGGTCGCGGACGATCCGACCGACGGTCCGGCATCACCGGCGCTGCTGGTCGGCGATGCAGAAGCCGCTTGGTTCTCCACCCTGCGCCAGGCCCAGGCCTGGCGTGAAATCGGAACCGGGGGAGAATGGCTGCTGGTGATCGCCGAGACACCGATGACCGGTATGGCCGAACTGGCACAGTCGACCGCAGCGCCTGTGGCGAGCGTCGTCAAGGATGTTCGAGGCGCGCCCTGCGGACCAGTCGTCTGGGTGCGGCCGGCCGAGCTGGAAGATGCCGATGTGCGCCGGAAGCTCGCCATCGCCAAGCCCACCTTGATCTGGGCCACCGACCTGCGGAACTGGCTGCCCTCGGACCACGGCACCGGCGACGAGTACGCCGGGGCTGTCCGTTTCCTTCTGCGCGACGCCGCCGCACCTCTGCGACTCCATGCATCCCGACTGCCCAGGGCCTGGCGCGAGGCCTGGCCCGATCTTGTCGAGCGTGCAGGGAGCCGACCAGTTCCGGTGCGCGGGGGTGACGTCACGGTCTCCGGCGCCGGCGACGACATGCCAGTTCCTGTGATCCGCTTCGGACGCTTCACAGTTCCATGTCCCGCCTGCCATACCGAAACCGAACTGCGCGGCGAGGCGGATCTCTGTGCCAGCTGCGGCTTGGACATCCTGCGCTGGCTGTCACCTTCCCGGCGCCGACGACTGCACGCCGATCTGCTGGAACGCAAGCTCCGCCACCTGGCCGAGCGGGAGGCCGGCGACATCATGTCGCCTCTCTGCCTCTGGGTGCCTCCCCGTGAGCTGGAAACATGGACCGAAGCCCTTGACCGGATCGGTCGTCCCTGGCGGCGTGCCTTCTCCCGATCTCTCGACAGCAGTCGCCCCGACGGCACCTGGTGGATCTGTCTGCTGGGCGACCAACCTCTCGTGCCGGCGGAGTGTCGCCATGCAGTGATGGCGCCGCCCCAGGATGCTGAAGAGCTTGCAGGACTCCGTCGCGATTGCGGGGACCAACTGACCCTCTGGTACCATCCCCTCGAATTGGCCTTGCTGGACGCCCGGATCGGCGGACGTACCCAGCCGGCCACACGGATGCCGCTACCGGACGGCGACGTGCTCACGCCGCCATCGTCTCTCGATCCCACATGGTGCTGGGAAGGCATCCTGCCCGAAGAAGTGCAGGATCTCGTCGCCGGTCTGCCGGCGGCGCGGGTCCGTAGACTCGCCGGCACCGTCCATTGGCTCGGAGCGGTGACCCGCGACGACGCCCAGGTCGAAGACGAACGCGGCGACAGATCCCTGGTCGTCAGGCATTCCCGCGTGGAATCCGAATACCGTCTCGAACACGGTCGCAGGATCTTGCCCGTCCTGCTGTCGTTGCTGCTGGGGGGGGAGCGTGAAGGCGTCGTGAGCAGGTTGGATCTGGCGGACCTGACCCTGGACGTCGACGATCCCGATCTCGCCTGGTGCGACCGGATGCTGATGGCCCTCTCGGCATCCGCCCCTGACGACGATGTGCCGGGAAGGCCACGCCTGCTCTATATTCCGACGCTGGGGCTCGCCCGTTCGAGCCGGCGCGACGTAGGCCGTCTGGGCACCGTCGAGGCTGTGATCGCATCGGTCCTGGCCGGCGCGGAACGTCTGGCGGCCGCCCTGGCCGAGGCTACCGAAGGGGAGCTGGACGACGGCGCCACCGTCCAACTCACGCCCCTCGAGACACCGTCACGCGACCTGCTCGTGGCGGGAATCGTGTTGGGCGCTTGGTCTCTCCATGGCCGAGCTCTGCCCGGCGAATTGATGACGGCCACATCGTTGGGACGGCGGGGAACTGTCCGCGACGCGGGAGAGCTGGCTCGACGGCTGGTCGACGCCCAGGAACGCGAACGGGAGCATTGGCTGACCCGCCTCGGGGAATCTTGGCGCGTGGGATTCCTCGAGTCCTGGCTCGGCGCGAACATAGTTGCAGCCGACCCCGTTGCTGATCTCAGCCCCGATGGTCAGCAGGAGCGCCGACTCCTCGAGTTCCTCGACGCTGGGCGACCCGGACGACGTATTCTGGTCGGCCCCCGCGGCAGCGGCCGCTGCCGTGCCGTCGCCCGAGTTCTTGCAGCGATGCGCACGCGATCCGACATCACTGTCCTCGTACCGGATCTCGGCTGGGGCGCCCGCTTCCACGCCATCTGGCATGAGGTCGCCGCGGGCAGCGAACCGCCGCGCCTTATGGTGGCCCCCGGCACCAGAGACCTCGGACGCCGACTGGATCCAGCCGTCCTGCCGCGCGGAGAAGGTGCCGACGTGCTGGTGGTGCTCGGCCTGGAGCAACACCCCGCCGCACTGCGCTACCAGCTCGCCCAGCGCCAGCGCGATGGACTGCTCGTTGCAGTCCTCGATCCCCATCTCTTCGAAGAGTCCTGGGAGCACCTGTTGCTGACCCAACCCGAAACCGACGAGTTGATCGGCTTCGATCGGCTCATCGAGACGGCCCGTGATTTGCGCGACGAGCGTGCGGACTGGCTCGATATGTTGGGCACACGCACGCGCTTGGGCAAGACACGGAATCGTGACAGGGGAGAGGTGACGGCTATGCCCGTCACGAATCTCGACAACGCCTTGGGCGTTCTCGACGATCTCTGCGCCGCCGACGGCCTGGTCGCCCCGGTCGAAGTCGTCGCACCCCTGCTGTCTGACCTGGACTACCTGGGGCGGGGAGCCGCCCGCCGGGGCTGGCTCCCTGTCTATCGCTGGGAACTCGATGCGCTTCTGTTGCCGGGAGCCGCCCAGTTCCTTGCTGCCGTCTGTGACGCTTCTGCACTGCAGGGATCGGAAGACGGCTCCTCCCTCGCCCATGCTGCCCCGCACGTCCGCGGTGTCTGGCTCCGGCCCATGCTCGACGCCCGGAGCGCTGCCGAGTATGAGGCTTGGCTCGCCGACGTTGATCCCGACATCACCCTCGACGTGTTCGCCCGACGGTTGCGCCGGGCCGGCTGGGCCGTCGACGTGTTCGCTTCCGCAGTGTCCGCGGCCCGCCTCGAATCTCTCGTGGCTGCGGCACCCGAGGAGTCCCTCGTGCGTTATGCGAGCCGGCCGCTGCTGGAGGTCTGGCGCCACGCTATGAGTGGTTGGTCGGGCATGCCGGCGTCCCGGCCGTCGGGGCCCGTGCTCACCCTCTCAACCCCGGATCGATGCGGCGGGGGCGGGGCCGCGACCCTCGTGCACCTGTGTTCGGGCGCTGAAGGTCCTCGCTACCATTACAGGGTGGCGACCAGGGCTCAGCGACGTCTCATCGTGCTGCATCAGGCCGGGTCGCCTCTGGCCCGCGACGCGGCCGAATCCTGATTCTTGTTCCCTGGACAAGGGGCTGTTAAGTTCGCGGCGCCCGAATCATCACCCTTGTCCTCATGGCATGAACCCTGGAGTACTCGAATGGATCTGCCGTTCGTTCCTTACCGCATCAAGGTCGTCGAACGCGTCAAGAGCGTCACCCGCGAACGCCGTGAGGAACTCCTGACCAAGGCCGGCTACAACGTCTTCAGCCTGCCCTCGGACTCCATCTACGTCGACCTGCTGACCGACAGCGGCACCTCGGCCATGAGCGACGCCCAGTGGGGAGCCATGCTCCAGGGCGACGAGGCCTACGCCGGCAGCCGCAACTACTACGATTTCGAAGAGACGATCCGCGACATCTTCGGCTACAAGCACGTGATCCCCACACACCAGGGCCGCGTCGCCGAGAACCTGCTCTTTTCGACGTTGCTGACCAAGGGCTCGGTCGTGCCCAACAACATCCATTTCGACACCACGCGGGCGAACGTCGAATATCAGGGCGCCATCGCCCTCGACTGCGTCATCGCCGAGGGACTCGATCCGATGATCGACCACCCATTCAAAGGCAACATGGATCTCGACAAGCTCGGAGCTGCGTTCGAAAAGTACGGCGACCGCATCCCCTTCGTCATGATCACCATCACCAACAACAGCGGTGGCGGCCAGCCCGTGTCGCTGGCTAACATCAAGGCGGTCTCCGAGTTCTGCCGCGACAAGGGCGTGCCTCTGATTTTCGACGCCTGTCGTTTCGCCGAGAACGCCTGGTTCATCAAGCGCCGCGAAGACGGCTACGCGGAGAAATCCATCAAGGAGATCGCCCGCGAGATCTTCTCCCATGGCGACGGCTGCACCATGAGCGCCAAGAAGGACGCCCTGGTGAACATGGGCGGCTTTCTCTGTCTCAACAACGACGTCTGGGCTCAGGAAATCACCAACCTGCTGATCCTCATCGAAGGCTTCCGCACCTACGGCGGCCTCTCGGGCCGCGATCTCGCGGCGGTGGCCCAAGGGTTGCGCGAAGTGCTCGAAGACGACTATCTCACCTACCGTATCGGACAGGTCCAGCGCATGGGCGCTCAGATGCAGGAAAGGGGTGTTCCAATCCTCTTCCCGGTGGGCGGCCACGCCGTTTACGTCGATGCCAAGCGCATGCTGCCCCACATTCCCCAAGCCGAATTTCCCGCCCAGGCCCTGACCTGTGCCCTTTATCTCGAAGGCGGAGTGCGAGGTGTGGAAATCGGCAGCCTGATGTTCGCCGGTACCGATCCCGACACCGGAGCGCCCACGTTCCCGGCCATGGAACTCGTGCGTCTGGCGGTGCCGCGGCGCGTCTATACCGAGACCCATCTCTCGTTCGTGGCGGAGTGCTGCGCTGAACTCATGGCCCACGGCGAGCGTCTCGGCGGACTCGAGATCGAATACGAGGCCCCGGTCCTGCGTCACTTCACAGCGCGCCTGAAGCCCATTTCCGGTCAGCTGATCCGAGATTGAGGCTGGGGGGGAGGTAGACGTGATCGAGCTTATTCCTGAAGACTGGGAGACCTGGAGCCTCATCCGTCCCCTCGCCGAACGCGCCTGGAATCATCTGGAGATCGGAACGGTCTTGGACAATCTGTGCTTGATCGCCGACGACCTTACGGCCGACGAGCATCCCTGGATCGTTTTCGATGCGCCACGTCGGGCCTTGCTCTACTGTCACCCCGACCACTTCCACGATGATCCCACCGCCGGACACGGCATGATGCCAGCCGTCCTGCCCTGGGAAATCCGTGCGGTCCCCGAAGTGGAGCAGCAGGGCGATTTCTGCTCCGCAGCCAGCGATCGGTTCCTCCACCATCACCTGCTTGCTCTCGCCGATCTGGCGGGGGGAGTCGTGAAACCCGGCGAAGTGCCGGCACGCTCGGCTGAATCGTACCAGGAGGCGTGGTCGGTGACCCTCGACGGCCGGTTGCGCAGAAGGTTCCTTCCCGGTCTGCCAACGGCGGAACGGAGGCGCCGGTTTTTCCGGGCCTTTACCGTGGGCGGAGTCCTGTTGCCTCACCACTGGGATGTCTTCCACCGGCTCTGGGACCTCGACGACGTAACCCACACGGAGCTCCTGAACCTCGCGGATCGACTTCCCGGAGGCGAGAATCGTCACACCGGTGAGGATTGATTTGCTTTTTTAAGGTGAAGTTGCCAATTTCATAACGCTTGGACCGGTCTCGGTCCGGAGCTTGACGATGCCCACGGCGGGGGCTACGATCCCCCTACTTATGAGCGCGCCGGCGGACAGGTTTCGCGATCGATCGGGCGCTGTTGACCCCAAGGGAGGTTCCCATGTTTGCTGATGCGTCCACGCTGCGTCGGGCCCCGGTCCTGCTGCTGGCCCTTGTCGCCATCGTCCTGATCGGCGTGACCGGCTGCGGCAAGAAAGAAGAAGTCGATCCTTACGTCTATACTTCACTCGAACGGGTTATGAGCGGTGACACGCTGAGCACCGGCTTCCTGTTCGAGATCGACGCTCCCGAGGCACTCGAGTACGCCAAGGGCGATGTCGGGATCGTGCGCAACGGCAACCGCCTCGAATTCATGGTCGCCCCGGACATCGAGCACAACTTCGCCTCGTACCGTGGTTCGCTGCTGGGAGTGCAGAAGCGCTTCACCCACGGCGTCGACACTGCGCACCTGTTCCTGATGCGCACCAAGAGCGGCAGCATCATCACGCCGGTCGATTCGGTCGAGACCTACGTACTGCCCTCGACCTTCATGGCCAGCCGCACCCAGATGGAAACCCCGGGCGCACCCCTGCCCGACCTCGACTGGACGCGCGTCAGCGGCATCGAGGCTTTCTATCCCGAGAACGAGGGCGATTCTCTGGTGGAGGTGCAGTCCATCGTCGAGAACTTCGTGTACATGCTGAAGCACGACCTGACCGACGAGCAGCGCGCCAACCCCGGCCCCCGGGACTATTCCTGGTACGCCGTCTTCCCCGCCTCGACGTTCCGAATCGTCGACTTGGGCGACGGTGCCAGCTACATGTTCGATCTGCTGAAAGCCAAGAACTTCCCCCTGGTGGGATCGTTCTCCATCGCCAGCATCGAACAGACCCGGAGCGAGCGTCGCAAGGAGTACGAAGGCCTCGGTCACATCTGCGGCGATATGAAGGTGAACTGGTTCAAGTACGCCAACACCTACGTCCGCGGCGAAGACTAGCTCGCCGATCCTGAATGTGAACGAGCCCCCGATCTGATGATCGGGGGCTCGTTTCATGAAGGCCGCTGCGGGGCCCGGCCTCAGGTGAGCTGTCGGACCAGGTCCTCGAGCTTGACGACCACGTCCTGCAGCGATTGGGTCGACTTTTCGAACTGGCTGAGTTTGATCTCGCCCGAGACCATGCCGACCATCTTGCCGCGTTCGCCGGCCAACAGAAACTCGGTGGCCGCGAGGCCGAGTTTCGTGCCCATCATCCGGTCATAGGCCGAGGGCGATCCGCCGCGCACCACGTGCCCCAGCACCACCATGCGGATGCTTCGCTTGAGACGATTCTTCAATTCGTACTCGATGTACGGAGCCTTGGCTGCACCTTCGGCCACCAGGATCACCGCATGCTGCTTGCCGCGGCCATAACCTTCTTCGATGCGGCGGCAGATCTCGTCGAGATCAAAGGGGATCTCCGGTACGATGACCTCTTCGGCGCCGCAGCACAGCCCCGTCTCCATGGCCAGCAGGCCGCACTTGCGGCCCATGACCTCGATGACGAAGATGCGTCCGTGGCTCGAGGCCGTATCGCGGATCTTGTCGACACAGTTCACGGCGACGTTCAGGGCGGTGTCGAAGCCGATGGAATAGTCGGTGCCGGGAATGTCGTTGTCGATGGTCGCCGGCACGCCGATGACCGGCAGGTCGAACATCTCGTCGAGCAAGGCCGCGCCGCGGAAGCTGCCGTCGCCGCCGATGACGATCAGGCCGTCCAGGGCCAGCTTCGCCAGTTGCTCTTCGACTTTCTTCTGGCCGACCGCCTCTATCAGCTCCGGATAGCGGAACGTCCGTAGGATGGTGCCCCCCTGGTGCAGAATGCCGCCCACCGCTGCGCTGTCGAGTGGGCGTACATCGCCTTCACTCAGTCCCAGCCAGCCGCGCTGAATACCCAGCACCTCAGCCCCCGCGTTGAGCGCAATGCGCGTCGCCGCACGGACCGCTGCGTTCATGCCTGCGGCGTCGCCGCCACCGGTCAGCACTCCGATCCTCTTCATGTCTGTTCTCCTTCGTCGTCGGCGGTTTCGGCGTTGCGATCGCGCCAGGCGCGGATCTTTTCCAGCCGCTCACGGTACCGGGCCTCATGGCCGCGGGCCGTGGGTTCATAATATTGTCGGCCGCGAAGCCGATCCGGTAAGCATTCCATGGGAGTCACGCCTTCGGGGGCGTCGTGGGCGTAGGCGTAGCCCTCACCGAATCCCAGCTTCTTCATCAGGGAGGTCGGTGCGTTGCGCAGCTGCATGGGCACCGGTGGGTTCACGCCTTGTCGCACCTCCGCCGCCGCTTCTGCATAGCCCTTGTACAGGGCGTTGCTCTTGGGGGCAAGAGCCAGATATACGGCGGCCTGGGCGAGGGCCAGTCCGGCCTCGGGCATGCCCACGAACTGCACGGCTTCCTTGGCCGCGATCGTCTGCGGCAGGGCCTGGGGGTCGGCCAGGCCCACGTCTTCGCTTGCACAGCGGATCAGGCGTCTGGCGATGAACAAGGGGTCCTCGCCGGCTTCGAGCATGCGGGCCAGATAGTAGAGCGCCGCGTCGGGGTCGCTGTTGCGGACGGACTTGTGCAGGGCCGAAATCAGGTTGTAGTGCTCCTCGCCGGCGCGGTCGTAGCGCAGAACACGCTCCTGGACCATTGCGGCGACGGCCTCGCGGTCCACGACGGTCGTCGGGTCCTCGACGGCGCGGGCCGCCATCTCGAGCAGATTCAAGGCCGTGCGGGCATCGCCGTCGCTCAGGATCGCCAGGGCCGCCAGGGCGTCGTCCGTGAAGGCCGGTGCCGTGCCGGCAAGGCCGCGTTCCGACTCGAGGGTGCGTCGCAGGATCGCCGCGAGGTCGGATTCGTCGAGCAACTTGAGCACGAACAGCCGCGTGCGTGACAGAAGCGCGGCGTTGATCTCGAACGAGGGGTTTTCCGTGGTGGCGCCGATCAGGGTGACATCGCCCTTTTCCACCCAGGGCAGCAAGGCGTCCTGTTGTGCTTTGTTGAAGCGGTGGATTTCATCCAGAAAGATAATGGTCCGCCGTCCCATGGCCCGGCGCACTTTGCCGGCCTCGGCCATGACGGCCTTGAGTTCCTTGCTGCCCACCTGAACGGCGCTGTACTCGAGGAAATGAGCGGCCGTTTCCCTGGCGACGACTCTGGCCAGGGATGTCTTGCCGCAGCCGGGCGGGCCCCAGAGCAGTAGGGAGGGGAGGGTGTCCTGTTCGATCAGACGACGCAGGGGGCGGCCGGTCCCGATCAGGTCTTCCTGACCCACGATCTCGTCGAGGGAACGGGGGCGCATGCGTTCCGCCAACGGAACGTCTTGATCGGGTGCGGAATGGGCGGCAGGGCCGGACGATTGGGCGGTGTGGTCGCCGGGATCATCGTGCCCGAAGAGATCATGCATCATCACGACATTCTATCCGTTCTCGGCTCTTGGGCAAGGACGGACCGCACGCCCGTTGACTTCCCGCCGTCCCGTTCCTACCCTGGAACGACACAGCAACGAGGAGGAACGATTTGGGCCATGCCATCGTGATCGTCCTGGATGGAGTCGGCGTGGGCGCTCTGCCCGATGCCGCCGACTATGGAGATGCCGGCCACGACACCCTCGGTCATACCGCGGAAGCCGTCGGGGGCCTGGCGTTGCCCAACCTGCAGCGTTTGGGTCTCGGCAACTTGCACGCCGTCAGGGGAGTCGCCCCGGTCGACCGGCCTGCCGGAAGCTATGGTCGCATGCTAGAGATTTCCCGCGGCAAGGACAGCACGACGGGTCACTGGGAACTCATGGGCGTCGTCACCGACGTCCCGTATCCGACCTATCCCACAGGTTTTCCAGACGACGTGCTCGACCTGTTTCGCGAAGCCACGGGACGCGATGTGATCGGCAACTGCGCCGCCTCCGGCACGGAGATCATCCAGATCCATGGCGACGAACACGTGGCGACGGGCAAGCTCATCGTGTACACCTCGGCCGATTCGGTCTTCCAGATCGCCGCCCACGAGGAGGTCGTACCCCTCGAAGATCTCTACGACATCTGCGAGACGGCCCGCAGGATCCTGCAGCCGCCTCATCAGGTGAGCCGCGTGATCGCACGTCCGTTCCTGGGCGCTTCGGGGGACTACACCCGCACGCCCAACCGTCGCGACTTTTCGATTGTTCCTCCCGACGACCTGGTGCTCGCGACCCTGCACCGCGCCGGCGTGCCGGTTCGAGCGGTGGGCAAGATCTCGGACCTCTACGCCGGCAAGGGCATTGTCGACAAGGTGGTCTCCAAATCCAACGCTCAGGGCATGGCCGCCCTCGAAGCCATGTATCAGGGGCTGAACGGGGTACCCTCGTTGCTGCTGCTCAACCTCGTGGACTTCGACATGCTGTGGGGGCACCGTAACAACCCCCAGGGCATGGCCCGCGACCTCGAGGCCTTCGACGTCTGGCTCGGCGGCTTTCTCCAGACTCTGCAGCCTGAAGATCTGTTGCTGATGACCGCCGACCACGGCAACGACCCCACGACTACCAGCACCGATCATTCTCGTGAGTACGTCCCCTTGCTTGCGGTTCACGGCGACCGGAACGTCGGCTGCGACCTCGGCGTGAGGGCGTCCTTCTCGGATGTAGGAGCCACGCTCTGCGAGTTTTTCGGGCAGCCGGCGCCGTCGCACGGAATCAGCTTCCTTGCGGATTTGGCCGAGTCAGAAGGAGATGACCATGATGGAACTGCATGACCGCCTCATCGCCGCGGCTCGAGCCGCCCTCGAACTCAGCTATTCCCCATATTCGGGTTTTCGGGTCGGTGCGGCCTTGATGGACGAAGCGGGGGTGATCCACGCCGGCACCAATGTCGAAAACGCGAGCCTCGGCCTATCGATCTGCGCCGAGCGGGTGGCCGTGTTCACCGCGGCCGCCCTCGGTAGCCGCCGCATCACCGCGGTGGCGGTCGTCACAGAAACAGCGGGACCCACACCTCCTTGCGGCGCCTGCCGTCAGGTCCTGCGGGAATTCGCCGATGTCGATCTTCCCGTCTGGATCGCCGGAAGGGGCGACGAGATCGAGCAGTTCAGCCTCGATGAACTCCTACCCAGGTCGTTCTCCACCTATCTCGACGAGGAGTCCTCGTGAACGTCGTATCCCTGATCGAGATCAAGAAGCGCGGCGGGGAACTGAGCACCGTCCAGATCGACGAACTCATCGCCGGTCTGACCGCCGACGCCTTTCCCGACTACCAGATGGCCGCCTGGCTCATGAGCGTCTGGTTCCAGGGTATGACCGATGCCGAGACGACGGCCCTCACAGGCGCCATGCTCCGCTCGGGGCAGGAACTCGATTGGGCTGATCTGGAGGCGCCTACGGCGGATAAGCACAGCACCGGCGGGGTCGGCGACAAAGTCAGTCTGCTGCTTGCGCCCCTTGCCGCGGCCTGCGGCCTTGCCGTTCCCATGCTGTCTGGGAGAGGGCTCGGCCACACCGGAGGCACACTGGACAAGCTCGAGGCCATTCCCGGTTACGACATCCACCTGAGCAACGACGCATTCCGACGCGTGGTGGACGATCAGGGTTGCGCCATCGTGGGCCAGGGCCCCGACATCGCCCCGGCGGACGGCCGCATCTACGCCCTGCGCGACGTCACCGGCACCGTCGACTGCATTCCCCTGATCACCGCGAGCATCATGAGCAAGAAGCTAGCGGCGGGGCCGCGATCCATCGTCATCGATCTCAAGGTGGGCAACGGCGCCTTCATGACCGACCTCGAGCAGGCCCGGGAACTGGCTCGCCGGCTCGTCATGGTGGGAGAGGCCTATGGTCGTCGTATGGCCGTTGTGTTCTCGGATATGTCCCAACCCCTGGGCGTGGCCGTGGGTCACGCCAACGAGACCCTGGAGGCCTTCACCGCCCTCAAACCCGGCTGCCGTGCCGCTGCGCCTCAGGACCTCGTCGCGTTGACCGTAGAGCTCACGGCCCACATGGTGCTGCTGGCGGGCCGGTCGAAGGATCTCGTCGCTGCCAAAGCCCTTGTCATCGAAGCCTGGGACAGCGGCCGCGCCTTCGAGCACACGTTGGCCTGGGTTGCCGCCCAGGGGGGGCGATTGGCTCCTGATCGGGACGATCTGGGTCTGGACGTCGCGCCGCGTCTGGTGCCGGTCGAAGCGGTCCGGAGTGGTTATATCAGCGATTTCGCTTCTCGGGAGATCGGCCTGGCCCTGGGCGAGATCGGTGGTGCCCGTCGCACCGTCACCGATGCTCTCGATTTGAGTTCCGGAGTCGACGTCCTGGCCGTACGAGGTGATCTCGTCGCCGTGGGTCAGCCTCTGGCCTGGATCCGCTCCCGTGATCGGGATGCTGCCCGACGCTGCGCCGACCGCATCGCCGCCGCGGTGACGATCGACGACGATGCCGGACCGACACCCGAACTTGTTCTGGACACTCTTCCGGGCGCCTGACACACAGAGCCGCTCACGACGAACGCGGGGCGGCCATCTGGCCGCCCCGCGATCATGACGTCAGCTGCCGCTTCCTAGAATTCGTCGTCGTCGTCGAGAGTGCCGAATCCTTTGCGGTAGCCATCGAAGTCCTGCAGGGGCCCTCCGTGCATGTCGCAGGGACGCTGAGGGAAGTTGTCGGCAAGGAAGATCTCCACGGCGGTCGAATCGCAGCGTGCCGTGGCCAGGAGCCCTGTCCTCAGACAGATCAGCTTATCGACCAACCCGTCAGGCCGCACAAATGGTTCGTCCCGCTGGTCGGCGGTGATCGCTCCCATGAAGCGCGCCCATATCGGGACACTCATATGAGAGCCCGTAGCGTGGCGGCCCATGCTGACCTTCTGGTCGAACCCAACCCAGACGCCGGCGGCGTAGCGGGGCGTAAAGCCCACGAACCAGGCGTCCGTATATTCGTTGTAGGTCCCCGTCTTGCCGGCGCCAGTCTTCGAGAAGCCCAGATACTTCGCGTTCCTGGCAGTGCCCTCCCGCAGAGTCGTCTCCATGAGGTTGGACATGAGATAGGCCGTGGCCGGATCCAGGACTTCACGCTGCTGGATGCGCGCTTCTTCCAGAATTTCACCGCTCGAGGTTTCGATGCGCGTAATGAGGTAGGGCTCGACGCGAACGCCGTGGTTCCCGAATGAAGAGTACGCCGACACCATCTCCATCAGGTTCACTTCGCCCGCCCCTAGCGACAACGAATGCACCGGCGGCAGATTGCTGGTGATGCCCAGTTGTCGGGCCGTATCGAGAACCGGCGCCACCCCGAAATCGTTGATGAGCTTGGCTGTGACGACATTCTTGGAGCGGCTCAGGGAGTAGCGCAGGGTCAAGGGCCCCATGAAGCGGTTGTTGAAGTTCTTGGGCCGCCAGAGGCTCACGCCGGTATCGATGACCACAGGTGTGTCCATAAGGATGGAGCTGGGGTTATAGCCGTGCTTCAGAGCAGTGAGATAAACGACGGGCTTGAAGATCGAGCCCGGCTGGCGGGCGGCCTGGACGGCGAGGTTCCATTTGGAGTCGGCGTAGTCTCGGCCTCCGATCATGCCCAGAACGGCTCCTGTCCGTACATCGAGCAAAACCGCGGAACTGAGGAGATACTCGATGTTTTCGGGCCGTTCGTCCAGGGCGACCAGGCTGTCGTAACGGGCCTTGGTCATGGCGTATTTGCCCTCAGCCTCCAGCACCTCGAGGTGTTCGCTCATGGCGAGCTCCATGGCCCTCTGGTAATCGGGGACGAGAGTCGTGGTGATCCGCAGCCCGTCGTTGTAGAGGCCGTCGTAGCCGTAGCGGTCCTCGATCTGCTTGCGGACCTCTTCGATGAAATAGGGGGCGAACGAAGGCGAGTCGCGTCGTTTTCGACCGTCGATCACCACGACGCGGCTGGTATCGATTATCGCAGCTTCGGTCCGGTTGAGCGATCCTGCTGCGACCATGGAAACGAGCACCGTCGCCCGTCGACGGTATGCCCGGTCTAGATGACGGAACGGGGAGTAGGCCTCAGGTAGCTGGATCATGCCAGCCAGCAGGGTGCACTCGCCGTCTGTCAGGTCCCAGACGTCCTTGCCGAAGAATGTGTGTGCTGCCGACTGGACTCCGTACGACCCACTGCCGAAGTTGATCACGTTCAGGTACATGGTCAGGATCTCGTCCTTGCTGTATGTCTGCTCCAGCTGCAGGGCGAGGATCATCTCCTTGAGCTTGCGCGTGACCTTCTTGTCGAGGGTGAGGAAGAGATTGCGGGCGAGCTGCTGCGTGATGGTGCTGGCCCCGGGACTCTCCGAGGACGTGAGGTTCACCCAGACCACTTTGGTCAGCCGCCGCGCGTCGAGGCCGTAGTGCTGATAGAAACGCCGGTCTTCGGTGGCGATCACGGCTTCCTGCAGCCGCCGAGGAATCCGCGAGAGCGGCACCATGGTCCGGTTCTGCACGAAGAACTCGTGGATCGTATCGCCGTTGGCGGCAAGCAGCAGGGTCTTGCGGGGAGGGGCGATGTTCTGGATGCGGGCCGGCGAAGGCAGATCCTTCGACAGCTCGCGAACCCCGAGCAGGCCTCCGGCCGTACCCAGCAGGAGCAGCCCGAGCAGGGCGAGGAGCAGGGCGCGAAGCGACCGCTGCGAGACTTCCATGTTGAAGATGTTTCTCATAGTGTCGAGAAGGTAGCCCAGCAGGGTTGCTGGTGCAATGAATTCAAGGGTTTGGCGCTCCCGCGGCGCTATTTTAGAGACATTCGAACTAATTGAAGATTTCAATTTGACATTGGTTCCGACCGCGCATAGATTCCGCCCTCGTTACCGTGACGACTGGATCGACGCGGTGAGCCTGGACCCCTAACGGGGAGCAGGAGTTGGAGGCGGATGGCCGCGAGGATTTTTTTTGGAAAATCCTTGACATGCTTGATGCTCTGAGATAACTTCTGCCGTCGCCCCTGAAGTGGGGCGAACTTGGTCGGCGACCAGCTGGCAGGCTCGGCTCTTTGACAACGGAATAGCGTACGAGACAACGACGGTTCCGAGTTCGTTGTTCAACTCACTGCTTCAGCCTCGTGCTGCGGTGATGGGTTGGGTGATGAAATTTACTTGCGAATAACAGGACATGTCCTGTTGTAAAATAATTACAACGGAGAGTTTGATCCTGGCTCAGAACGAACGTTGGCGGCGTGGATTAGGCATGCAAGTCGAACGAGAAAGCTTCTTCGGAAGTGAGTACAGTGGCGAACGGGAGAGTAACGCGTGGGAAACCTGCCCTTCAGCGGGGGACAACAGTTCTAACGAGCTGCTAATACCGCATACGATCTAACTACCGCATGGTGGTTTGATGAAAGATGGCCTCTACATGTAAGCTGTCACTGAAGGATGGTCCCGCGTCCCATTAGCTTGTTGGTGGGGTAAAGGCCTACCAAGGCGACGATGGGTAGCCGGCCT
>CALEMW010000080.1 GCA_937910695.1 uncultured bacterium | reverse complement strand
ACAAGCTGCATCGCGTCGATTCGACCGTCAGGACAGGTGAGCGACGATCTCGTACTTCCCGGCGCGGATCAGGTGCCAGGTGATGTAGAGCACGGAGTCGCTGATCATCCTCTCCATGAAGGGATCTCTGGTGTCCTTCCAGCCGACCCGGAGCTGGGCGCTGCCGCTGTCTCCTTTGAACAGGTGGGCGCTGGGGATGGACGTGATCTCCATGCCCTGCTCACCGAGCACGCTCCACATGGCGTTGAGGGACGCGCCCACGGAGTCGAAGCGACCGTTGCCGTCCATGCCCGCGTCTCGCAGGCCCTGGTTGACCAGCTCCCGGCGCGAGGGGTCCATGGTTCGCCGCTCGTAGTACCAGGCGAAGGATCGGTCGCTCTTGGCGAAAGAACCACGCTCCCCGATCCCGCTGGCGACGAGCGCGACACCGGCTGCGGCGAGGGCGAGGAAGGTTCCGTTGCTCATGGGATACTCCTGGTGGACGGCGATTGTAGCACGAGTCAGCGCCTGGACAACAGCCTCAGCAGCAGATCAGGGCTCCCCCCATACGATCCCGTGTCCCCCGTGTCCCCCGTGTCTTCTTCGTCCGGATCTGGGTACGGATCGTTGTCGTGGCAGGCGTCCTGCTGACCCTTCGGGAGCTGCTCGAGCTTACACATGGCGCAGCCGTAGTCCACCGACTCCAGCTCGGCCCCGTACCCCTGATCGAGCCTGCGCTCCAGACCGTTCAGGCACTCCTGCGCCTTCTTCCGGTCGATAGGGTTCCCAGGGTCCACCATCCGGCACCACCAGCTACGGACATAGGCGCGGCGTTCGTCCTCGTCCTCGATCCATTCGTAGCAGTAGGGGCTGTCCTCTCCCGCGAACAGATCCATCATGGTGTCGGTGTACCGCTTGACGAACCGGAGGTGCTCGCTCACGCCTGGATCGTCGGACTGCGTGTGGAGGGCGTAGTCCTGCCTGGCTCCGCAGCCGGTCAGCAGGACGGACAAGAGGCTCATCGACGACATCGGATCACCACGACTTCCTGACCACCCGCGTCACCGGGGTGAACGGATCGATCTTCGGATTGAGCTTCGAGGGCACGGACGCGACGGTCAGACCCATGATCGGACCCCGGTGGCCGCCGTCCCGCAGCACCTGGGCGCAGGCCAGCAGGGTGGTGCCTTCGGTGACCACCTCGTCCACCAGCAGCACGGGCGCGTCGGAGGGGATGGAGCGCACCTGGGCGATGGTGCCGTGATGGACCGCCAGGCTCACGCCGCCCCTGCCCATACCGCGCAGGACGCGAGACGACGGCACGTCGTGGGTGCGGCGCAGCGCGGCCAGGGCCTTCCAGCGGCGCAGCTTGGCCACAGCCTTCGCCAGGGGCAGCAGGGACGGCCTGTCCTCGCTCGAGCGAGGCACGGGCACCACGACCCACCCCGAGCCCTCGAGCCCAGGCAGGTAGGCGACCATGGCGGCGGCGCGCTCGACGGCGATGGCCTCGCCGCGCTTGACCCCGTCCACGATGTCCTGGATCTCGTCCCAGGCCGGGCCGAGCTTGCCACGGTGGCGGGTGCGCGAGGCGTAGGTGGCGGCGCTGACGACCTCGAGCGAGTCGAGCTTGGGAGGCTTGCGCTTGGCCTTCGAGCGCCGCCTGGCGGCGACCCCCCAGTCGGGCTCGACGATGGCACGGGAGCCTTTCCAGTCGAGATCGTAACCAACGATGGTACTAATCATCGGAGGAACCAGGATATGCTCCAACCAGACGTGCTTACGACGTAGATCGCCAACCCGATAGGCGACCTCGTGAGTATGCGGATCGCCATCGTACAACCATCCCTTCCCTTCGATCACGATCACCCACCCGGCCTCGGCACCATGTTGTCGAAGCACAGCCTTCAGGCCCTTCCACACAAACGGACTGTCCTCGGGGAATCCAGACCATCTGGACGGTTCAGAGTCCGGTTTTGGTGGCCTGGTGGTGAACCTGCCATCGACCACGAAGCGACCACGATCATCGTAGAGCTTCCAGTCGAAGTCAATGTGGAGATCGTCACCCCCACGAGAGAGCAGATGGAACGGAAGATCGTTGTTCGAGGAACCCAAGATGGTCTGGACGAGCTTGGCGTTCTTCCTGCCTGGAGACAGAATCCAGCATCGACCGTGATCCAGGCGCAGCTCGACGTTGTGCTTGCGAGAGAAGGCCGCGATCACCTCGTCGAGGGTTCCGTGGCCGACGTTGAGGGTCAGGTTTCGTTTTCCCCCGCTCACTCGCAGCGCGTCCACTGTGAACCCGTGCCAGGTTGTGTCGACGGACCCGAGCCAGCGACGGATCTGATAGACCGTTCCAGCCGCCGTGCGCTTGGTGTCGGACTCCCAGTATTCGTACTGGTCGTTCTCTCCGTGGTAGATCGGGATGATCATCGGTTCCATCCATCGAACCATGGAGCCATGGTTGGTTTTCTCCACCAGCCGACGACCATGAATCTGGACGCCAGCGTCGGCCAGGGCCTTCGCCCAGCCCTGCTCCCGGCCTATATCCGACCGACCCAGCAGGCCCGACGCCTGCTCCTGGGCGGTGAGCTTGGCGAAGCGGATGGCGAGGGGATCGTCAGGAGCCATGAAATCTTCCTGGCGGTGGTAGACGGGTCGATCAGAGCGGTACTCCCGTTCTCGACCTGTCTTGGCGTCGAAGCTGTGCGTGAGCGCGGGGTGGGGCTGGCTCCAATCGGTGGTGCGGAGGAAGACCACCCGGTCGGGGTCGATGCGGACCAGGGTCCAGATCCAGCGCGGCGGCAGTTTGGCCTGGCCCGCCTCCACCCTGCGGCACAGGATCGGAGGCAGCAGCTTCACCGCAGAGCGATGGACGTAGCGTTTGCCTCGGACGAGCTTGCCGATCATGGCGCTCACCGCCCCCATCCCTTCTTGATCATTATGTGTTCTTCGCCCGTGATCGTCCGGATCAGATCGTACTGGTACGGATAGATGCCTCTCAGCGCAATCTTCCCATTCCTGATGGACAGCACCTGATACACAGTCCTGTCCTCACGATCCACAAAAACAATCGGTCTACCGTACATATAGACCGTCTTGGTGACTCCTTCATACTGCTGAACGGCTCCTGTCCATGACGACTTGGTCGTCCACGACTTTCTGGCATCGATCAGCCAGTAACGATGGGCTCGCTTCCACAGTTTCTTCGGGAGCGACCTCTCGAGCACCCGACCGACAGAAACAGAATTGAACAGCCCGTCCATATCCTCGACCATGCTGAACAAAGTCTTTCCGGTGCGACCGTCGATCACCGTGATGGAGACGAACCCGATGGGGAGCTTGGTCATCGTGGAGCCCTCGGCCTTCTCAGTAGGCCCCAGTCGGTCAGTCTCACCCGCTTTCCGGCGAGGCTCTCGACGATCTCGCAGTCCATCCCATGCTCGATCCCCTCGAGCATGAAGTCACGCGGAACGCCACCCGTCCTCACGAACCTGTAGGTGTAAATCTCGGGACGACGGATCAGCACCTTGTGCCGGTAGCCATCCCACTTCTTCTCCAGCATGATGGCGTCCGCTGGCGGGCGATGCAGCTTGGCCTCGCGCCACTCGGTTTCCACCAGCACCACCCCGCTCGTCGAGCGGCTCTCCATGAGCTTCTTCGGGAGCGCGTTTCGGAGCATGTCTTCGATCACGATGGGATGATCGTCCCCCCTGGTGTCCTCGGCCACCTGGAACAACGCCTTGCCCGTGCGACCGTCGAACAGGGTCACGATCACCCAGCCGGGCGGATAGCCGATACCAGGCATGGAGCTACCCTTCGAAGGCGTCGGGCACCGGGCCTCGCCTTCTGGTCACGACGTAGCCGTCCCTGAGCTTCTTCTTCAGCCGCTTGTTGGCCTCGGCTACCGAGATCGCCTGACGGCCCAGCTCACGGAGGTAGCCCGGCATCTTCTTCCCCCATGTGACCCGCACGGTCTTCGAATACTCGGTCCCCTCGATCTTCCAGAACTTGTCGCTGGTGCCTTCATGGTTCTCGATCTCGATGATCCATGCATCACCAACGGTCCACGGACTGCCGTCGCTCACCGCGCTCTGCCTGCGCCCGCCCCTGACCTTCGTCTTGGCCTTCGCCTTGGCCTGCACGTTGGCGGCGGCCTGGGCCAGCAGGGCTTCCAGGTCCAGCTTGGCTGGCGAGCCATGGCTACCAAGGTGGGTGTCCCACAGGGGATCGTACAGATCGGTCTGGCGACCGGGCTTTCTGGCCATGGTTCACTCTCCTGAAGGTTCTCTCACACGGTAGGTGCGCCCGGTCACGGACTGCCCGCGACCTCCACGCTCATAGGGCATCACCCAGGTGAGCTTGCGGTCGGTCTTCCTGGCTGGCCACTTCCAGTGACCTCGCACCCAGTGACGGCGCATAGCCCGCCTGGAGCCTGGCTCGCTCACGGCCTGGCGGGCGGCCTCGCGTTCGATGCGCCGACCGAGCCAGGTCACCGTGGCCCCCGACAGCTTACTGCTCTCACGCTCGAGGCGACGGATCAGCTTGGGCTTGCGGGTGCGCTTCTTCTCGATCTCGATCTGCTTGGCCCTGGCGATCTGGGCCAGGAAGCTCTCGTCTTTGACCAGATCGGCTCCGTTGCTCTGAAGGTAGAGCAGCAGGTTGACCAGCACCCGCAGGAACAGGATGTGCGTCTCCGACACCTCGACCTGCACCGACGACGGGACACCCTGCTTGGCGCGGAAGCTCTCGGCCATGCGGACGGACAGGTAGGACTCCAGATCGCCACCAGAGCCGTAGACCTCATCCAGATCCATGCTCCAGACCCCAGAGCTGAACTCGCCCGGCCTGCCCTCGTGAGGGGCGATCATCATCACGGAGAACATGGACGGCGAAGCCTGGACGACCCACACCCAGCGCACCTCGTGCCAGCCCTGAGACTGGCTCCACAGCCGCCACGGACACGCAGGCAGGGCGACCGCGAAGGACGTGTAGGGCAGCGCGATGGCCCGCCTGGGCACCTTCTCGAGCCCGGTGTTCACGAACATTTCCCGCAGCGCCGGGCCGACCGCGAACACCTGCTTCCCGGCATCGATCCACACATGAGCGTGGCTCAGGTTCATGGCCTCGATGTCGCCACCGCGCTTCCTCATGTTCGAGGCCATCACCGAGAGCGACTCCTGCTCGCTCACCGGGCGACCTACCTGCTTCTCCATATGGGAAGCACCCTCGAGGACGAACGGGCGCACAGTGTCGTACCAGACCTCGATTTCGTATTCGGAATCAGCCGCTGCCAAGCTCCCGCGCCGAGCGAGGGCCGTGGCGGCAGCGAGGACGCCCACAGCGCCCAGAGCGAGCTTGGACCCGTTCACCAGCCCCTCCTCGCGATCTCTCTGCTGCGCTTCTTCTCACGACGGATGCGCGCCTTGCGCGCCCACTCGCGCTCCTCGATCTTGGCGACCGGCCCGCCGATGGTGGACTCGAGCACCACCACGTTGTCCTCGAAGAGGTCGTCGTCCCACATATTGCGCTCACCGCCCCACTTGCGGGTGAACCACTTGTCGCTCATGGTCCCGTGCTCCCTCTCCCTCATCACCCGAAGAACCCATCCCTGCTTCGGATCGTGAGAGCGAATCCAGGCGTTCGCCGCCTTCTCGCTCGCATCGCTCCCGATGATACCGTCCTTGTCATGGGCGTCGATGAAGCGACCATCGCCGTCGTACAGCTCCAGCCTGTCGCACCAGTCCAGGCGCGGGTTCTCGGATCGGAAGGTGTTGCCCTCCCAGGCGCGACTCCCGCGCTTCAGCAGGCTCGCGCCGGCCAGCAGCCCGACGACACCGAGGGTCAGCTTGGTTCCGTTCATCTTCCCTGCTCCCGGTCGATCACGCCGACCAGCTCGATGGGGGGCGCAGAGCTGCGCCCGTAGAAGTCGTGGCGGGTGACGACCCGCAGCCTGTTCCAGCCCTCGTCTTTGGGGAGGGTGACGTGGACGGTGTAGAGGCACGAACACTTGGCCACCACGGTGGGATGCAGATCGGCAGGCTGGATCATCACCACCAGCTCGGTCCCACGCCGCTTGGCTCGCGCCTCGAGCACCTGGCTGCACCGAAATTGCACCCCCTCGACCTTCAGCAGGCCCCACATCAGGCGCATGATCGGCTTGTGACCGCCCTTGTAGGGGTTGCCATGACAGCCGGTCTGATCGATCTTCAACTTTTCGGAGTGTTCTCTCACAGCTTGCCCCTCCAGAGCTTGTAGTCCAGGGCCTCACACACCGGCAGGATCAGACTCCTGGCCTTGGCCTTGGGCAGCGCCACCATGTTCGGGTAGAGGCCAGGAGGCAAGTCACCGTTCTCCCCCTCGAAGGCCAGCGCGGCCACCTGATCGATCAAGCGAGCCGCGATCTCGTGACGGCCCATCAGGTAGCGCCGCAGGTTCGCCCCGATCTCGGTCGGGTACAGCGCCCTCATCCTGTGCGCTCGCTCACGCTCGGACAGGTTGTACCAAGACAGCGGCACGCCGGTCCTCATCGCAGGCACCATCAGCTTCATCAGGTCGATCTCGTCTTCGGTGACCGGCCTGCCCAGAGCCCTGGTCGCCAGATCCCTGGACACCGAGACACTGAACGTGCGGACGAAACCTTCCTTCTCGAGCTTCACCGCGTCCCTACGAGCCACCCCAGCGCCGACCAGGCAGTCCTCGACGGTGTGCTCCCCCGCCAGCAGGCGCGCAGCCGACAGGCCGGTCTTCGCCGCCAGCCTGGCGGTGTACTCGGCCACCCTCCGCTCGACCTCCTTGTCCACCTTCTTCTTCACCACCGGCACGACGGACTCCACCAGCTCGAACAGTGGCGTCCCCTTCTGCGCGCTGGCGTAGACCGGGCCACGATCCGAGATCAGGAAGTCGGCGTTGCCGCCGCCCAGGGCGTTGTCGATGCAGTGGACGACCTCGTGGCGGATGAAGGTCACCGCCATGGGCGCGGCAGAGACGACCATCTTCCCACCGCCACCGTTGGCGGTGAACCAGGCGTTGACACCGCCGACCCACCTGGAGGTGCAGTGAATCCTGTCGATCAGATCGAAGACGAGGTTGGTTTCCTCACGGTATCCGTCCACCATCCTGGTGCCCGCCACCAGAGAGAGGACGTTCCCCGCCCAGGTCAGCCACAGATCGCGGATCGGATCGTTGAACGAGTCGTTCTTCGGAGCGGAGACGAAGCGGACACCCACCCCCATGGGGGGCTCGAGCAGGCCGAAGCTGTGGAGCTTGTGCCGACCACCGGACGGGTCCACCACCGGCATGACCCTGCGAGTCTTGATCTCGGCCCAGGTCACGTCGTCGAAGGTCACGGCCTTGCGCGCAGGGCTCCCGCTACGCCTGGCGACCAGAGCGGCGGCGGCGAGGGCTCCGATGGTGCCCAGGGCGAGCTTCGAGCCGCTCATTCTTCACCATAGTCCATGTCTGGATCGTCCTCGTTGATGGCGTTCTCCAGATCCTGAATCAGATCGTCGTTTCCACTCGCGTCGTTCAGCAGGGAGGAGATCGCGTAGTGGGTTTGCATCCACTCATCGAGGCTCTGCCCCAGCTTGGGTGCCTTCCCAGCAGGCGCTCCCCGCTCGTAGAACAGTTGCCCGTCCCACAGACCGATGCCGTGACCGACCATGGAGGCGTAGGTGCGGTAAGCCACATCGTTGTGATCGAAGTCGTCGGCTTCGAACCCGCTCTCGCGACCCATGGGGGTGTCGAACCACGCCTCGAAGATGGGCCAGACGATCTCATCGAACCGTCTGCCCAGATCCTTGGTCTGCTCGCTGGCGTTGCCGCCCGCGAAGAAGTCCACCCACTCGGAGACTTCGTAGCGACGACCTCGGCTCCCCCTGGCCTTGCGAGCGGGCCCCCTCTTGGCCCTGCGAGCGGGGCTCCCGCCGCGCCTGGCGATCAGAGCAGCGGCGGCGAGGGCACCGATGGTGCCCAGGGCGAGCTTCGAGCCGCTCATGGGCTACCTCATTTCGTCGATGCTGATC
>CALEMW010000079.1 GCA_937910695.1 uncultured bacterium | reverse complement strand
GCTCCACCAAAACACCTCTCCCTGACACTCCCGGGGGCCAGTCCAAACAGAGCATCGGCACCCGCAAATCCTCCCTCGGCGTGCGCCAGAAACGGCAACGGAGCCAAGACACACCTACAGACAAAGGGCATCACACTCGGATACCACGCCAGCCCGATGCCACAAGACCACTCTCTGACATCTCAAGTGAGGAGTCTGATGACAGCACGGTGTCATACAACGAATACCCCTTCATCAACTGCAAACGACCCAGCGCCGGGGAGAAGCCGAAGCCATACAAGGAAACAGAGGACCCACAGTACAAGATTTTGGCAGGCGGACACAACTGGCGACTCCTCTGCGGGGTGGAAGGCATTCGAATTCAACTCGGAGCCATGCGGTACAAACAGGCCATTACTCCTCTCGGTTGTTGCGGATCGGTAGCATTCGCCACTTCTCGGGGATTACTCCCAGGACCGGCAGCAGACGGCAGACCACCCACGATCAGCCGGGAAACCCTTGCACGGGCTATCGAGAAGCTCCCGGACATACCAGGGGAGTGGCCATACAACGTGGGAGGGAAAGGACCGATAGCCCAGCACACTCGGGATCAGAAACTTGTCCCACGGCAACTACTAGCATACCAGCCCAGTGGGAGAGAAATATGCGGAGGACCTATTCTGGTACTTATCACAGACGAAAAGAAAGAATGGGGGGACATCGTCGCAGCGCTCACGCCACATGAGGGAGTAGACCCGACTAATATTCGGGCAATGTTAACAGAACTCAAAAAAGACAAATCCATACTGACATTCACGGACAACCACGTAGAGCGACGTGACATCGAAGACATCATCAGAGCGATTGAAACATACGTAAACAAGGGCATTCATTCAGCCGCCACTGGCGATCGTCGGCCAACCCAGCGTCAGCACGAAATCCTAGATGGGAGAAAGGGCATGGTCACAGAGGAGAGGGCCGACAGTCCGCCTCAACGGCACACTCGCATGGACGGCCTCACAAAGAAGAGGGAAGATCCCTGGGCCCCGGAGTATGAAGTCCGGGGCCACGACAAACACCTGCCAGCCAGTAACGAAGGCGGGAGAGCCCAAGAAGGCAGCACAACCAGTGGCCGCTCGAACCTGACCAACAGCCCGCGGAAGCGAACGAAAAAGGAAGAAACAGCGGGAAGCAACATCTACGCTCAACTGGATTGGCGGAGCGAAATCAACGACCAGACGAAAGAGCTGCATCCACTTCCCCTTTCCCGCCTACACACCAATAGCCCGCACGCTCGATGCGGGACCACAGGGGCTCTAGTGGCGCAATATCCTATACACCAGGGAGAAATTGTCTGTCGACACAACACAGGCAGCACCAAAGAATCACTCGGCCCTTTAGGTGGCGTGAGCATCACCATACCGGACCAGGATACCCAAACAAGATGGCACCCATGGCCATTGGACGCTGACCGTCACAATACCCAAGCTCAGATTGAAACAAGGAGACCCATGACGGGCGAGACAACAGGGGAACCCGAATGCATCAACTTACGACTCATCTCGAGGAGCACGGAAGGACTACTATGGCAGGCAACACGGACCATAGTACGAGGGGAATCGTTCATCAAGCCGAACGCAATGGACTACGTGATGCCCCAGGAGCTCACAGCACAGAGAGGCATTGTTCGGCTTCCTCGGGTCTGCCTCACTCCAGTTGAGATGCCTTCCAGTCAAATAGGACTAGTTGTGGAACTAAATCTCACAGAATGCTCTCGGCACAACCTAAACGGCACAGCGCGAATGACTACCAATGAACTGGAGAATTGCCTCCACCACAGCGGACATGTCGCACACCTCCGCAGTGTAACCAAGTGCCAGCCAGGACACGCTGTGCTATGCTGCAAGCGACCCATTCCCTCAAGATGGGGGGAGCCCATAGGGATACACGAGGTACTCCAGCACATCATGGAGCACGCCAACAGACCAATCCTATTCACCGGAGCAGGGGGTGGGCACTGGATAACTAGTGACAGCGTCATTGCAGCCATCCACCAGATCCCACCTACCCTAAGGGAACGGCCACTAGTAAGCGCTATGCCCGGAACTGCAGGCGAGAGTATACACGATACAGCCATACGAACACAGGCTGGGTCCATCGGGCCCTGGGCGTTCCATGGGGCGCAAGATCGCTGGAATGAGCCGGAAGACTGGGACTGGGGGGTAACCACTGAGCGGGTAGGTACTCAACTACGAGTGTGCTTCAAAAGGTCCATCAGCCAATTTCAGCACCAGGTCGAAGGGGTAACACATGATGGGGGGTTGTGGATCATTTGGGCTACAAACCACTTAACCGAGGACGCGTGGCGCAAAAACGAATGCACCCCGGGAGACCTAGCGAACACATGGATAAACACACGGAGGAAACATGACGCAAAGGAGCTCACAGGATCAGCGCACGAGGACACAGTATTCGAAGGGCTTAAGAACGGAACCAGGGCATATCCATATGCGCTCAAGAAAGATGACCAGCTATCCAGGGCACACGTGATGGAATACTGCCAAGCTAGGATGACCATCCAACGCACCAGAGAAGGCTACGAACTCCTAGGGGCGGATGCAGTAAACTCCACACTGGGAGAGGTACTCCACAGTCCGGCCTCCGCTCACCCAGCCATTGTGCTCATAGAGAACAACCACCGCATGGGGGGAGGCTTATGGAAGTCCATCAGGAAAGGGATCTCGCATCACCTCGATCACATACAGCCGGGGTGGGAACGGATGGAGATACTTCAGCCAAAATATGCGAGCAGTAGAGGAACCCAGTGGGCGAATGGAATTGCGAAACAACCTCCTCAGACCACAGAGCAAGAGCAAAATGCACACATCACCCCCCAGGTACCCCCTAGTAACCCAGGCAATGGGGAGGTGAATGGTGAAATTACCACGGACTTCAGCCATGACATAGGCTACCATGTATCGGCAAATGGTGCTATACGATGGAGGAATACCACCAAAGGGATCCAACTGCAAATACAACCAGCAGAGCAGGAAACAGTGGGCGTAGCACCGAGAGGACAATGCGGAGCAACAGCAATGGTCATCCTCCAAGGCACTCTCTCCTGTCTTGACAGGAAAGAGGGCCATATCATTTCGGTGGAGGAACTGGCAACAGCTATCGACCTCTTGCCACACGATGACTACTCATGGTGGCCTAATTCAGTCGAAGGCGGGAGGGACATTGCGAGTCTCAGATGTAGGCGTTCGGACTCTGGCCTACAATCCCTACACCAGATTCGGGAAACTCAACCTACAGGGCATGACGTATGCCGAGGACAATTATACACCATCCAGGCCCAAAACATCAGAGCCAGAGCAGACGGATGGGTGGACCTACGCCTGCACCACACCGGAGGTGAAGCCCCATACACCCAACTGCACCAAATTGTGGCACGGCTCAACACACAGCCTCTCATCGGTAACATAGCCCCCGGACACGTACAGGTTCTCCACATGGGCAGGGCCATCACAGCATTTCAAGAACCTGATCTTCAAGACCTAGCCAACAGCCGGGTAGACACTGCACCCTCCATCGGCCAAGCCATCATCATGGACGGTAGGCTAGGATTCACTCCAGCAACAACCCTGAAAGAGCGCACTCACCCACCAAGGAAAGAGACCGGCAACCGACGAGGAAGAACCACACGGCCAACAAGCCTAGGCACCAACCGGGGGGGACAAGCTGACGGGGCAAAGTGCTTAGGAGCTGCATACAGCAGCAACAGCGAAGGGGATGGCCCCAGCCAGGAGCCACCAAGTATGGACATCCAAATTGATCTCACCCACCAAACGGTCATTGAGGCTGGCAAAGCCCACTCCCGGAATGGGCAAAAGCCACACACCATCGAATCTAGCGAGAGATGGATGAAGCGCAACACCAACCCTATATGGACAGTATACAAGGGCACCCAGGGACTAAGAATAGGATCAGGAATGAGCTTACAAGCACTGGCCCAAGCCCTACACCCTAACCTTCTCCCCGGTGCGGAGGGCACCAAGGACCAAATCCAACAGTGTCTCCACAGTAGTCGGAGTGCTCTTCGCCGGCAACACACAGTCAGAGCGAGCAAACTAGACAGCAAGCTACGGGATATAGAAAACATCCTGGGGAACGACAGTGCGTCAGTCACCAGCGTCCCGCAGGATAGAATCACAGCCCAGGACATCTCGGACATCCTCCTCGCCCAAGGAGTGCACCACACCATATTCAACTACGAAGAGGAACAAGACGGAGGCAAGATGAGCTACCCGAGAGCCCGGTGCGCCTTCATGGAGCTACACGGAACCCTCACAGGGAAGGCAATGATCATAGAAACGGACGGAAACTGTGTCTGGTGCACTGGACACATGGCACTGACCCCGAACGACCTATGGGCGGAGAAAGACAAATACCTGCAACAACGAGGAAAACAACAAGTGTACCACATCCTCACTGGCGGAAAGCAGGGAGACCCCCCTATGACAGGACACAACAGCAGCAAGGGAGAAAGTACTCGTCCGAGGAAATCCAGCAACCAATACGAGACTCTAGTAGACGATCCTTGGGAACCGATCGGAGCTCGTCACTCCCAGACAAGCCAGCCACCCGGAGGACAGCGAGACGAAGACATAACGAGACAAACAGCCGAAAGCAAGGACCCGAGCGAGGCCAGTGGAATAGAAACCATACAGAGCGACATGGGACTGATCCGCCAGCTTCACGCAGCCAGGAAACCAAATGGTGGGCACGTACCCAACACAGACAACGTGACAAACGACCCCGCCCTGGCGGGATACTACCTCCAACGACGGAAGGAGGCTGTCCTCCAAATTGACGGCAGGACTCAATTGGCCCAAGTCAAAGAAGACAGCAACGGGATCCCCGCCGATGGCATCATTTTGGCGGGCATAGGTACAGTGGTGCAGATTGGAAAACGAGCGTCAGCTAGAAGTAAAGAACAACTCATTCGGCTCCCCGGGATGGAGGAAAGATACCTCAAGAGACTGAACTGCCCATGGGATGTACTGCTGCTAGCGGAGAAGACCCACTTGCTCAACCGGCATACTCACCGACACTTCATGGAAACCATTGGCGCCACAGACAAAGACTCAGAAGTAAATGCTGCATGGGACTCCACAGCTCACGGACACCCTATCCTACGGGCCACCCGCAGCATCCCTCCCCTAGAAATCATCCGCACTAAAAGGCAAAGCGGACCTGTTTGCACCCAAACCACTCCTGAACCGCACGGAGAAGTCGACGAACTACTACGCCATCTAGGGGAACAATCCACCACTGAGAACTTCACCAGCACTCCCATACCTGCGCCAACGGGACGAGGAATGGGTCACCTTGGAACTTATAACATCAATGGAAACTGGGGAAAAGCTACCATGCAGAGAGAAGTAATAGAGCTGGTTGAGTCGCAGCGACTACACGGGATCATGCTGATCGACACCCGACTGCCCAAGAAACTACTTGAACAAGAAAAACGACAGTGGAACGACATATTCAAGGAGTATAACCCCAAGGTGCTAGTACTGCCGGGATCCTCGCCGGAAGGGGAAGCACAGACTAGGGCAAACAGTGTCGGAGGAATGACTATCATCTTCTTCGACACGGAGCACATCAAGGCAGTCACAATGGGATTTGACCCAGGGCAACTCGGAGTGTTAGGTAAGGTCCACATCCGCATAGGGAATAAGTACACAATCGTCTGGATGGGCGCTTATGTTCCATGCGACGGGGGACGGCACAGTGGCACAGGAAGTCTCCAGTCAAAAGCTTTCAAATGGCTAGTGGAAACACGACAAGCATCTGGAGAGGACGATCCGAGCACTGCTGTCCAAAGTTGGACCTGGAGACTTATCGAGGACCAGAAGGTGAGGACGCTAAATCACCCGCAACACCTAGGAGTGGTACTCATGGGAGACCTAAACCAGAAATACTGCATCACGGACACTGAGGCCTGTTCACTAGCTGTGCGAACAGCTAACATCGGACTCACCGTTTCCCTAGCCCGGCGGGAGGACGAAGAACATATCTGTAACGGAACGTGGAACACCGCAAACCCAGCGCTGAGCTCCAGGATCGACCATATTTTCACGGATCTACCTAGTGATTACCTCGACAGAAGTGGGGCCCCAAGCCATTGGCCGCTCACCACTGATCATGTGCCCATCATAGCACGGATCAAAATCCCGATAGACGGCAAAGATTCGAGAAAGAGGCTGAGAGAAAGCTGCCCACCCATCGTCATTGAGACTGAAACCAAGGCCAAACAGGAAGCTTGGAAACAGGCGATGGAACTCCAATACACGAAGTGGACAGTGAAACATCCGATAGCCAAGAGCGCGGGCACGCCCACGGAGAATATAGGACTGGGACTTGAGTTCTGGTCACGAGGAATCGTAGACATCACGCGGGAAATAGCTGAAAGTTTCAAACCCAGCAAGGCAGGAAGGACGGGCAAACAACGAATATACATAGGAGTGCTTACAGGCGGGATCCAGCTCCATAAGGACCACCTTGAACAGCTGGAAAGAGACGCTAGGAGAGACATCGATCAAAAAGGAAGCAAACGACCAGCCCGCACAGCGGAGATGAAACGGCGGGATCGTGAACGGGTAATGCAGAGGTGGCTAAAAGCCGAGACCCAATACTGGGCAACGCATGGGACACCGACAGACGCCAACGTCCACAAAGCATGGGGGACAGGGCACAACAGGATCTACTGGGGCATCATGAGCAAGGGGGTATTAAGCGCCAAGGCCATTCGTACCGACATCAATAAGATAAGGCAGGCACTAAATCGTGCCGAACGAGAAGACAGACTAGCCATCATGGGGGAACATGTGGCGAGGAGAGATAGACTGGCGGAGAAAGGAATGCTCAAGAAGGTCATCCGCTCACTGTTCAACAAAGGGAAAGACGCCCCTAGCATGAGACTACTGAGCACCCCGACTGGGCTAATCTCTGACCCTGAACTGATCCATAACACGCTGAAGGAGGAGTGGCACCAGATGTTCCAAATTCCAGTGGACAGCCTACCGTCCAAAGCCGGGCTAGAACCCAAGCATGTCACCGGCGCTCCACTGGCCGAATGGGAAAAATGGGAGAACATCCTAGAAGACCCTCAAAAGTTCGTCAACGCGTTCCGTGCAACGGGTACCAACATCCCAACTCCAACCCTATTAGCCATTGGGAATGCAATATCCAAAACTCCAGGACGGAAGGAATCAGAAGAAACGCTCACCCACCTCCTACGACAGCCTTTCTCCATCAACGAAATGGACCGTATCATTCAGAACTCGGGAAGCACTGCCCCAGGCCCAACGGGACTAACCTACAAGATGATTCGACTCTTACCGGACACTGCACGGAAAGACCTCTTTCTGCTAATGCACCGGTTGTGGAAGGACGACGCAATACCCGAGTTTTGGAAACACAA
>CALEMW010000078.1 GCA_937910695.1 uncultured bacterium | reverse complement strand
GTGAAGCTCAGCGACATCGCAAGCGCCCGCAAGCTGCTGCCGCCCCGCCTGGTCGTGTACGGTGGCCCCAAGGTGGGCAAGAGCACGCTGGCGGCCGGGGCGCCCTCGCCCATCTTCATTCCGACAGAGGAGGGCCTGACTGCGATCGACGTTCCGGCCTTTCCGCTGGCTCGGACGTTCGATGAAGTGATGAGTGCCGTCGAGTGCCTCGCCACCGAGCAGCATGAGTTCAAAACGGTGGTGATTGATAGTTTGGACTGGACTGAAAAAACCATCTGGGAGCACACCTGCAAAAAGGCGGGCGTGGCCAGTATCGAGGAGGTTGCGAAGGGATACGGTCGCGGCTATCTCGCAGCCGTCGAGCACTGGCGCAACCTGCTCGAGGGACTGGACTGGTTGCGCAATGTCAAGGGCATGGCCGTCATCCTCATCTGCCACGATGAGATCAAGCGCTTCGAGCCGCCCGACGGCGATGCGTTCGACGTGGCCCGGCTCAAGCTCAATGCCAAGGCCGCTGCCGTGGTCACCGAGTGGGCAGACTGCATCGGCTACGCGAGGGCCAAGCGAGTGGCGAAAACAGAAGCAGGCAAGGGCTTCGACAAGGACAAGGTCCGCACCCGGGCCATCGGAACAGGCCAGCGGGTCCTGACCCTCGGCCAGAACCCCGCATACTGCACGGGCAACCGCTACGGGTTGCCGGACGAAGTCGCCCTGAACTGGGCAGCATTTCAAGCCGCATTGGACGCGGCGAGGAGTTGACAATGGGAAACTTGGACGGATTCGATGCCAACGCAGTGGAGCCTCAGACCGACTTCGCCCCCATTCCCGCGGGCCAGTACGCCGCCATGATCACCTCTTCGGAGATGAAGGCCACCAAGGATGGGTCGGGCAGCTTCCTGCACCTGACGCTGGACATCGTCGAGGGACACTACGAGGGGCGCAAGGTGTTCGACCGGCTGAATCTCAATAATCGCAACCCGCAGGCAGTGGATATCGCGCAGCGCACGCTGTCGAGCATCTGCCGGGCCGTGGGCATCATGACGCCGCGGGACAGCAGCGAGCTGCACGACCGGCCCATGCGCGTCAAGGTCGTGATCAAGCCGGCCAAGGACGGCTATGAGGCGGGCAACGAGATCAAGGGCTACTCCTCGCTCGACGAGTCCGCCCCGTCCTCGCCCGCCGCTCCGAGCGCCCCCGCCGCCAAGCCGGCGCCCGCCGGCCCCGGCACCCCGCCCTGGAAGCGCAGCTGATGCTGTCGCTCTACCAGATGAGCGGTGCAGTCGTCGGGCTGCGCGACGCCATCGAGAATGAGGATCTGTCGCCCGAGCAGCGCGAGCAGGCCGAGGATGCCGTGGGTAGGCTTCTCGACGAGTGGATTCCCGAGAAGGTGGTGAACTACGTTGGCTTCATGCGCTCGCTGGACGCTGAGGCCGCTGCGTTCAAGGACGAGGAGCGACGGCTGCACGATCGCCGGACGGCCCTGGAGAACACCGCCAAGCGGCTACATGAGCGACTGTTCGCCGCCATGGAGGCGTGCGATCTGTCCAAGATGAAGGCAGGCACGTTCGCCCTGAGCGTCCAGAACAGCCCGCCCGGCGTGGATGTCCCCTGGCCTCCGGCGATCCCTACGGAGTACCTGATCCCGCAGGAGCCGAAGGTGGACAAGGCGGCGATCCTGAAGATCCTGAAGGCCGGCGGCACGGTCGAGGGCGCCTCGCTGCGGCAGGGGCGGCACCTGCGGATTCGGTGAGCAACAAGCCCGCAGCCGGCACCTTGCGGGCGGCGGCGGGTCCATGGCGTACATCTGGGACAGCATTCACCACGCTCCCCTCTGGGAGCCCCCGCCTGTGACCTGCGCGCAGTGCATCCACCTACAGCGGTGGGGCGGGCGCCGCTGGTGCGCACGGTGGCGACGGTTTGTCCCGGACGAGTTTTCCGGGGCCGGGTGCTCTGGGCTTTTGGAGATTGACGTACCGATATGATTGAATTGAGAAAATACCAAAGGGCAGCATTGGATGCCGCGTATGATGCGTGGAGAACCGGACGATCGGATAACCCACTAATAGTTGCTCCCTGTGGAGCCGGAAAGAGCATCATAATTGCTGCGCTATGCCATGAAGCATTGACGTCCTGGCCAGAGACTCGCATTTTGTTGCTCACCCATCGTCGAGAGTTATTGACGCAGAACGGAGCCGAACTGCTCGGTCTCTGGCCTGATGCCCCCATTGGTTATTATTCGGCAGGATTGAACAGGAAAGATACGGCATTTCCAATCTTATTCGCAGGAATTCAGTCGATTTGGTCAAAAGTAACTGAATTCAATCCATGGGACTTGGTGATCATCGACGAGGCACATCTCGTTCCCAGAAGCATTGGGACGCAATATGGGTCGGCTATTGAAAATCTAAAGTTAATGAATCCAGACGTTCGCGTTTTAGGGTTGACGGCAACGCCATATCGACTCGATGCCGGCATGCTGCATGAGGGCCCTGGCGCCCTGTTCGATTCGATCGTGTACGACATTCCAGTGCAGGACCTCATCGACCAGGGGCACCTCGTCGAGATCATCGCGAAGGGGGGCCGGGCCAAGGCAGACCTGTCCGGCGTGCATCGGCGCAGCGGGGACTTCGTAGCGGCCGAGATGGAGGCAGCGTTCGACCAGTTCCACTTGGTCGAAGCAGCGTGCAAGGAGATTGTGCAACTCGGTGCAGACCGGAAGGCGTGGCTGGTTTTTGCCGCCGGAGTTGACCACGCAGAGCACGTCAGAGACGAGCTGCGCAGACTGGATATTGATGCTGAGATGGTCACGGGCAGCACGCCGAAAGAGGAAAGGGACCGACTCACCGCTCGATTCCGAAGCGGCGATCTGCGATGCCTGGTCAATGTGGCGGTCCTCACGACCGGAGCTAATTTTCCGATTTGCGACATGCTGGTGCTGTTGCGGGCCACGGAAAGCACGAGTCTTTTCGTCCAGGTGGTCGGGAGGGGCATGCGGGTGAGCCCAGGGAAAGCCAATTGTTTGCTTCTCGATTTTGGCGGCAACTGCATACGCCATGGCCCGATCGACGACGTGAAGCCGAAGGCCCCTGGCTCTGGCGGCGGTCCCGCCCCAAGCAAGGAGTGCCCGTCGTGCCATTCGATCGTGGCGGCCGGGCACAGAGAGTGTCCTGACTGCGGCCATGCTTTCCCTGAGCGGGAGATCAAGCACGCCACACGCGCCTACGAAGGTGCGGTGCTCAAAGCTCAGCAACTCCCAGACTGGCGCCAGGTGGACAGCGTCCACTACGCCAGGCACATCAAGGCAGGCCGGCCTGACTCGGTCCGCGTCACCTATCAATGTGGATTCACCAGCGTTGCCGAGTGGATTTGTATCGGCCATCCCGGGTACGCCGGCGAGAAGGCGTGGCACCGGCTCAAGCAGGCCGGCATGCTGGTCCGCCCCAACACCGTGAGCGAGCTGCTCGCCCGAACCGACGAGCTGGCGAGCCCAACTGAAATTCTCATCAAACCAGAGGGCAAATATGTCAGAATCGAAAAGTACCGATACTCCTGAAAAGAAAACTGAATGTTGGGCCTGCGACCATTGCAAGTGGGTCGGAGTTCAGCAGCGATGCCTGAAGTATAACGCCTGGATCTCGAAGGAAAACGGGAAAGCGGGATGTTTAGACTGGATCAGTACCTGCCCATTTTAAGGAGGCGCACATGTATCTGAAAACGATCAGGCTCAGAAACTGGCAGAACCACAAGGACAGCACGATCGCCCTCGGCCCTGTGACCATCCTGGTTGCCGAGCCCGGGGACGGGAAGACAGCGCTGCATCGGGCCATCTACGCGGCACAGGCCCTGCCTGTCCCCGACTGGGGCGGCGAGTCCAGGCCTGGGGATCTCAACCCGCTGGTAGCCAACGGCGAGGTCAAGGCGAACATCGACGTTACCTACTCGGATGGGTTCGAGATCTCCACCGAACTGAAGCCGGCCGGCACTGGACGATGTGGGCGTTCAACGACCTGCACGGGAGCCACCAATAGCACCGCGGCCATTCCAGTGATCCGTGCGCACCTCGGCTATCATCCGATCGCCAGCGACCCCACGGTGTTGCACCGGATGGGCGAGTCCGCACTGGCCGAGGAATTCGCCCGGCTCTGCAACGTTCAGACCGACGGAAGCGCAACGGCCGCAGTGGCACGACTGCGCCGAGAGCTGCCCACGTTCGACGAACTGGTGACCCTGCCGATCGGCTGGGAATCCATGGGCCCGGATGGCGTGTTGGCTGAGATCGCAAGGCTGGCCAGCGAGGCCATGAAGGCGGCGGAAGCCGAGCGCAAGGCCCAGGCGGCGCTTGCCCGTGCAGATCTGCCGTCCCTTCCAGATGAGGCGGATCGAGTCGCTTTGGTTGCGCAGGTCGAAGAGGCCGAGGCTGCGACAAGGAAGGCGGAGGCCGAGGAGATCCAGCGGAAGGCCGAGAAGGAACGGCAGCGGAAACTCCTTGACGAGATGGCAGCCCTGGAGTGCGCGATCGGCAACGGCGACGACCTGCTTGCCAGGAATCGGGCCGCCCTCAAGGCCATGGCCGATCCCCCCATGCTTCTTCCGATGTTGGATCTGGATGAGCGGGAATCCGTCGCTCGCCGTCTCGACGAAGCCGATCGCGAGCTGGCCGAACTGCGCCGGCGGCAGGAAGCCACTGTCCGGCAGCAGCGGGAGCATGGATACCGGGAGATCCAGCGGGCGAAGTTGCAGCAGATGATCTCCGATGTAGAGATGGCACTGGCTGTCCCATTGGGAGGGATCGATCCCGATCCCGAACGGCAGGCCACGGAGCGGCTCAAGGAGGCCACGGACTCCCGCAAGGGTTTGCGGGTGGAAGCGCTGCGCAACCGCTGGGCAGACCTGAGCAAGGGAATCGAGGAGACGCTGACGCAGATCGGCGAGGTTCAGGGGGCGACGGGGGCGATACAGAGTCACCTCCTCGCCCTGGAGCAGCAGCACGCCCGGCTGGCCAGCGGGATCTGCCCGCTCTGTGGCGGAACCGAGCACGTCGCAGACAAGGCGGCGGAGCTGGCCACGGCGATCGATGGCGCTCGCGTCAAGCTCACTGAAGCTGAAGCTGCCCGAGACTTGCTCGAAGACAACAAGCGCCAGGCCGAGCGGGAGCGCGCCGATGTCGCAGAGCAAGGCAAGGCTGAGAAGGCCAGGGGCGAGCGGCTCGAAGCTCAGATCCGCAATGCCCAGCAGGAGCTGCAGACGATCCAGCGCAACAACGAGCAGGCGCAGCAGGTGGCAGATCATCAACGCGCCATCGCCGAAACCTCGTTGCGCCAGGCTCAGCTCTCTCTGACCAGCCTGCCCGCCTTGCCCGCGCCCGAGCATGGACTGGCCGAGCGGCTGGCCCTGGAGATCATCAAGTACGATGATGATCGGGGCGTGGTTGCCCGGGTGCTGGACGGCATGGACGCCGAGGCTGAGCGCATCCGCCGGCACAACGAGCAGGCAGCTCCGCAGCGGGCCGTCTGGGAGGAGCGCAAGGCGCAGGCCGAGTTGGCCATTGCCGCAGATGGGCGAGAGCAGGAAGGTCGCCGGGCGAGGATGGCAGAGATCGCCGCCATGCCGAAGTTCGATCCTACTCCATTCATCGATCGCCACGAAGCGGAGCAGGAGCAGGCGGCCCGAGAGGCACTGTGCGCATGGGACGCAGCCATGGAGCAGAGCGCAGAATCCCACAGGGCGGTCGCAGAGGCGGAGACCCTGGCCGCGCTGGCGAAGGGACGCAAGGGGCGCAGCGAGAGGCTGGTGGCCGTGGCGCACAAGCTCCGCGCCGAATTGCTCGCTGAGGCAACGGCGCCGCTCACGGATCTGATCCGCCCGTGGCTGCCCAATGGCATGGTTGATGATCTGCGCATCGACCGCAGCGGAGGCGGATGGAAGCCGGTGGCTGATGTGACCGTCAGGGGGCGCAAAATCACGGCTCCGTTGCGGGCGCTGAGCGCCGGGCAATGGGCGGAGGTGAGCCTTCCCCTTGCGGCTGCGGCGGGAGCGCTGCACGGGGCCGCCTATCGGATGGCTGCGCTGGACCTGAATGACACGAGTCCGGGCCGCTGGCCCGAGTTGATCGGCACAGCAAGGAGGATGGTCGAATCCGGAGCGCTGTCACAGGTCGTCTTCGCTTGTCACGTTCTGCCTGAGATGGATCTTGACGGAGTGGAGATCGTCCGCCTCTAGCCCCTGCCCCCCATCTCCGGCTGCTCGCCCATCAATCCGCTCGCTCCAGCCCCACGCCAAGAGCACAAACCCCCGCCGCCGAGTCCCCCCGATGCGCTAATGTCTTTTGGTGGTGCGGAATGGGCGATGGAGCGAAGGGGTCAGTGGGTGAGCTTCTTCCTGTTTTTGTCCTCCTGCCGATCCTTCTCCCCCCGCCGCTCACACCCCGGGCTACATGCGCCAAACCCCAGCCATTC
>CALEMW010000077.1 GCA_937910695.1 uncultured bacterium | reverse complement strand
CCTCCCCATCACCCAAAATCCCCCCATCCTCCTCCTATAAACGAGGCCCCGGGCGAATGCCCGGGGCCAAAGTTGCCCCCCCCTCGAGGACAGCGGAAGGGCCGTCAGAATCGATGTCAGGCTGTTTCGATTCTGACGGCCCTTCCGCTGTCCCCTCTGACGGCCCTTCCGCTGTTCTCTTCTTACTTAGAAAGCACCATCTTGTGCGACACCGACGAGCCCCCTGCCCGCACCCGCGCCACATAAGTCCCGCTGCCGACCTGGCGTCCGACGTCGTCGCGGCCGTCCCATTGCAGACCGGTCTGCCCCGCCGGCAGTTCGCCTCGATGCAGTGTCCGCACCACACGTCCCTGCAGATCGATCACATCGACGATCGCAGGGCCCGCCTCGGTCAAGGAGAAGCGGATGGTCGTTGCCGGGTTGAACGGGTTGGGGTGGTTCCCCTGGATCCTGAACACAGGAGGCGCGTCGCCCACCGGCGTACCGGGGTCGACGACCTCGAGGGTGACCGCGATCACTTCCGGACCTGTCGGCGCATCGTTGTCCAGGACCACGAAACCGTCGTAGAAGCCCGGCGTCATGCCGTTGGTGTCGAACCCGAGCATGAACTCGTAGGTCGTTCCTTGAGGCACCGCCACCGGGGTGATCGGCACCACGAAGAGCCAAGGCACCGTGCCGTGGATCACGAACTCGGCGTTGCTGACGTCCTGCACCGAGCCGTCCACGCTGCCCACGCGCAGCAGACAGTGGGTCGAGGAGGCGCCGGCGACCGTCCAGGGTTCGGACCCGTCGTTGGTCGTGCTGGCGAACAGCACTTCCCAGGTCGATCCGGAGTCACGGCTCAGTTCGATCTTCACGTCGGCCAGGACGGTGGCCGTCCAGGACAGGGTTTCGACAGAACCGACAGCCAGGAACTCGCCGCCGTCGGGAGCCACGACCGACACTTCGGGCACCGCGGCGCCGCAGCAGTCCACGTCGGCCCAGATCAGCAGGTCGCCGGCGAAGCCGTAGCCGTCGACGAGCTCCTGATATCCTGAAGCATCCCACAGATTGAAGTTGAAGCAGCTGGTCGGAGTCGTGTCCACGGCGATGCCCACCGGACCGGCGGCATTGAGGAACTCGAAGACCAGATAGTAGGGACCTGCTCCCACATCGGTACACGTGAAGTCGCAGGGCACCTCGATGTCGTAATAGCCTGCAGCGGCTTGAGCCACGACGGTGATCGGCGCCGAGGTGTCGATGACGGCTCCGGGACCGCTGCAGCCGCCCGCGTCGGCGGCCAGTTGGACCCGGACCTGGGGCGTGGACGTCGTGCCGAGATAGAGGATCATGTGCACGGCGCGGACGTTGAATCCGGCGGCGCAGCTGCAGGCGGCGGCCGCGGGATCGATCTTCACCGCGTAGCTCTCGTTCCCGGCCCACCAGGTCGTGTACTGACCCTGGATGTTGGCCGTGTCATTGTTGCCGTACACGCAGTCGCCCACGTAGCGATCGGCGCTTGGGGATGCCTCGCCCGGCGTCCGTTGCAGATCCGGAGCAGCACGGTCGATCCTGGCGGCGGACAAGGGCCGCGACGACCCGCTCTTGAGGACCGCCGTCGGATCGATGTCCATGACCATGCCCGTGAAGTTCAGGACCGAACCGACGTCGCCCGGATTGCTCACGGTGACGAATTCGAGTCCGCTTTCGTTGATGTTCTGCGTATGGAGCACCGAGTTGGCGCTGAGCTGGATCGCGGGGATCGGCAGGATTTCGTTGCGGTCGACGGTCATGTCCCAACTCGCCGAGGCGGAGGTTCCCGTGTTCACGACCACCAGGCAGGTCCAGATCATCGATTCGATGGGTGTGCTCAGCGACGCCGTAGCGTCGTTGTTGGCGTCGAGAGTCACGCGTTCGATCACACCGGAGCCGTCGGTTTTCTTGGTGACGGCCATCAGGGCCATCGACGATCCGTTCTGACCGTTGAACTGGATGTCGAGGGTCCCGGTCAGGCCCGTGAAGCCGGCGCAGTAGAAGTTCTTGGCCGCCAGGGCGGCGGTCGTGCCCGACTGAACATTCGGGTAGACGCCGATGCCCGTCACCGGACCGGTCGGGTAGCCGCTGGCTTCGCCGTAACCCGTCGCGCCGAGGGTCCGCGTTCCGGTCACGACGTTCCAGGCCGCAAACGAAGCGTAACCGTCGGCGAGGGAATCTCCGTAGCTGCCCAGGATCGAGTTGTAGGAGTTGAGCACGGGTTCACCCGTGTGGCTCGAGCGCCAGTTCCAGAAGTCGATGATGATCTGGTTGGTGTACGTCTCGCTCATCCACAGCTGCCAGATGCAGTCTTCGTAGGAGCCGGAGCCGCCGTTGTTGAGCGACAGCTGGGGGCTGGTGATGCCGCAGCCGCTCGGCAGGTAGTTGTAGTAGTCGTTGACCTGGTCGAAGACGATATCCTCCATCCAGGTGGCGTCGAGTTCCACCCAGCCGCCTTCGCTCCAACCGCTCTGGGCGCGCTGGGAGGCGTGCTTGAATTCGTGGGCGCAGGTCACCTTGGCTGCGCCGAGCACGTCGCCGTCGGGATCGTCGTTGGGCGGGAAGCCCACGAAGGTGTTGTGCAGGACGATCCGGGTGGCCGTGCCCGAGATCACCGTGGTGTATCCGTAGTACGACATGTTCTCGAAGCTGATGGGATACGGATGGCTGGGAGGCGCCGTGAAGCCCATGCTTACGATCTCGGTTTCCCATGAGGTGTCGAGGTACTCGGCGCAACGCTCGACATAGTCGGGAACGCCGTTGGCCGGATTGACGTCGGTTGCCGGGACGGCGTTGCCGCCTGTGGTCAGGTAGGTCAGGTTGTAGTGGCCGAGAGGACTCAGGTATGTGGCCTTGTTCTCACTCGGGAGCGGCGTCAGATACCCGTCGATGCGCTTGATCGTCTCGCTCGAGAGGGTCGGCCTGAGCTCCTCGTAGTTCTGCATCAGGGCGGTGCCGCATTTCAAGGGCGGGAACGACTCGGGGCGCCAGGCTTCAGGCAGGGCGTCGTGATCGAAGCCATAGAAGAAAGCGTAGAGCAGAGCCTGCTCCTGATCGAGTTGGCCATCGGCGACGGCGATCTCGAGGCGATCGATGAAGGTCATGTCCGTATCGTGCACCACTGAGGCGACAGCAGAAACGGTGAGCAGTGTGACGAACATAGACAGAATAACGAATCTGCGGACCATGACAGCCTCCAAGCGCGCCAATGAAATGGACTGAGCTCCCCAAAGAGTTTCCCTGACTTCACATTATATCACGAAACGTGCTGTGGAATAATCACAAACCAGAACTGAGACGGGTTGACAGCGCTCCGCCCTGCCCTCACCATCGCCCCATGTCGCTATTACGTACAATGATACGGCCTTTTCGGCTGTTGTTGTTCGTCTGTGTCCTGTGCATCACGGCAGGCTGTGGAGAACGTCTCGACCGGGACAAACGGGTCGGCCTGCCGGGCATCCCCGAATCTCCCACCGAACGCTTGCCCGGCCACGCCCGCGACCTGGCCCAGATTCAGGCCGAGGGTGTGTTGCGTGTGATCACACGACCCGGCCCCCTGACCTACATGGTTTTCCAGGGTGACGAGGCAGGGTTTGAATTCGAGCTGTTGCGCATTTTCTGCGACGAATGGAATCTCGACATCGAGGTCGTCTTGCTCCGTCCCGGGGAAGACCCGTTCCACCTGCTCGACGAAGGCCGCGGCGATCTGATCTCCACAGGTCTGCTCAACGAGAATGAACTCAAGAACCGCTGTGGTCTCACCCAGGCCTTCGAGCACACGGGCTTGCATCTGGCCCTGCCGGCATCCGATCCCGATGTCGACACCCTGAACATACCCATAGGCCTCAACGTGACGGTTCCAGCCGGTTCCCAGGCGTTGAGGGCCCTGCGTCGCCTCCGTGAGCAGGATCGGCTGGACATCCGGATCCTGCGGGCCCGACCCCAGCTCGCCGACACGGACCTCATGCGCATGGTCGCCTGGGGCGAAATCGAGGCCACCGCAGCACCTGCCAGCTCCATCGAGGCCGCCGCCGCCCAGCTCGGCAACCTGGTCGTCGGCCCACCCATCGGCCCACCCAGCCATCGGGTCTGGGCCGTCGGCTCCGCAAGTCAGGCCCTGCGCGATGCCCTCGACCGCTATCTGGCCCGCAACTACGGCCGTCTTCCCGACGGTGCGAGGCGCAGTCGCAACTACGGCATCGTCCACGACCGGTACATCAGCGACCCCAAGCAGGTGCGCTGGTACCGGCAGGATCGTTTCCGGCCCGACCGGAGCGGCGTGCTCTCGCCCTGGGACACCATGATCAAGCGCGAGTGCGAACCCTTCGGGTTGGACTGGCTGATCGTGGCGTCGCTGATGTTCGAGGAATCGCGCTTCGACCACGAAGTGGTCAGCTCGGCCGGCGCGGTGGGATTGATGCAGGTGATGCCGCGGATCTCCGAGGCCGACAGCGCGGCCCTGAGCCAACCGGAGCTGAACATCCGCGAAGGCGTCGCCCATCTGGCGGACATCTGGAACTCCTACGACTACCTGCCCGACACGGACCGCTGGCCCTTCACCCTGGCCACCTACCACGCCGGCATCGGCCACATGAACGACGCCCGCCGCATCGCCATGGACGCCGAACTGGATCCCAACGTCTGGCGGAACAACGTCGAGGTGGGGCTGCACCGCCTGCGCGACCGCGGCCACTACAGCCGCACGCGCCACGGCTACTACCGGGGCGACATGTCGGCGGATTACGCGGAGTCGATCCTCAGGCGCCGGAAGATCTACAAGATCATGCTCGAGCGTTATGAAGGGCGGCCGGAAGGCATCCGACGCCAAAGCAGGGCCGACGATACCGAAGCCAGCACGCAGAATCCCGCCGCGATCACGAATACCTCGCGATAGCCGAACAGGCGCAGGACGGCGTAGCCGGTCAGAGGCCCCACCACGCCCCGCAACCCCACCATGGCCACGTGCACGCTCTGGTAATGACCCCCCTCGCCCTCGGGCGCGAAGGCGATCGAACCCACGTTCCAGGTCACGTTCACCCCCGACATGGCCACGGCGTACATGCCGAAGGCGAAGTAGGCGGTGGCGGCCGGGCCCAACCCCATGAGGGAACCGCCGAAGGCCAGAGTCAGGGGATACAGGGCCAGCAGGCCGAACGACAGCACGCACAGGCGCACCGGATGGAAACGGTCCATCCAGCGGCCCATCAACGGGCCCAGCAACGCCACGCCGGCCGAGGCGATGAGCACGCGCGCCGAGGAAATCTGCTCGTAGCCGAGGTTGAGTTCATCGGTGAAGAAGAGGGGCACGACAGGATTGAGCATCATGAAGGCCATGCCGTAGAGCATGAAGTTGCCCTCGAACCAGCGGAACGGTTTGTCGGCATGGATGGTGGCCAGGGCGTCGCGGACGGGATCGACGAAAGAGGCCAGCAATCGTCGTGGCGCCAGACCTTGGAGCGACGGCCGAGGCAACTCCAGCAACCGTCGGACGTCGCGGGTTGAACCCGCCGGCCTGGGCAAGGTGGCCAGGATCAGCGGATATCCGAAGCCGATCACACCGACCACCGGATAGATCCACCGGTAATTGGCGGGATCACGATCGAGGAGCATGCCCAGAACCAGACTCGTGAGGGCCGCAGTGACGTGTTGGACCAAGGCGCCGTGGCCGAAAAAACGTCCGCGCCGCGAGGAGTGGAAGTTCTCCTGGAAGATGCTGTTCTGAGCCGGGTAGACCAAGGCGGCGAACACATAGACAACACCAAGGATGACCACGAACCAAGGAGCCGTGACCGCGAAGGGCGCCAACAGCAGGATGGCACGGCCGCCGAGCCCCCCCCAGAACAGCACTCTGCGGCGTCCTACCCGCACCAGCAGATGCCCCCAGGACAAGGCCAGCAGCATGGCGGCAGTGTCCATCGTCACCGCCGCAGTCACCAGGCCGCCGCCGGCCTGCAGCGACTTGGCCAGCACGAAGGGAAAGAGCAGATAGCCGGCCCACCACACGCCCTGGAAGACCATGCCGAGCAGATAGCGGCGCAGGGTCACGCTTTCGACGGGATCGGGGGTCCGGCCGTCGAAGTAGGTGCGGTTCCAGGCTGATGTGATGGAGGCGAACATGGGGGGGATGATCGCACCGAGACCGGGCCGGCGCCAGAGGGATTGATGTCGAGAACGATGCTGCGTTGACGCTTCACCCGGATCACGGCTAGCATCGATCAACCAGGCTGCAACGCCGCGCTGCCCACGACGTCAAGAAATCTCGAGGTCAACAACATGAAACGGTCCGCTCTGATCGCAACGGCCCTGCTGATCCTGGTCCTCGCCGGCTGCGGCTACGACCGTTCCGCCACCAATGCCGGAAACGATCCCCCCACCCTGGCCGGCGGCAGCGCCGCCGCCGGAGTCGTCGCGGTCACCCACGGCGGCGTGGGCTCCCCCCCCGAGTGGAGCCCGGACTGCCAGGCCGCCGCCGAGGTCGCCGCCGGCCATGTCGGCAGCGGGTCGGGCGCTCTCGACGGCGCCGTGGCCGGCACCGTGGTGATGGAGAACATCCCGCGCTTCAACGCCGGCACCGGCGCCAACATCCGCCTCGACGGCCACACGATCCAGATGGATGCCGCGCTGATGACTTCGGCGGGCGAGTTCGCGGCGGTGGCCGTGATCGAACGGGTGCGCAACCCGATCACCGTGGCCCGCCTGGTCCTCGACACCCCTCACCGCATGCTCGCCGGCGAGGGCGCCACCCGCTTCGCCCACGCCATGGGCGTGCCGGACGAGGTGCCCACGTGCCCCGAGGCCGAAGCGAAGTGGCGGCGGCGCGTGGCGGCCCTGCTGCGGGGCGAGGCCGGGGGCGGCTACGACACGTTCGACTGGCGGCGGGCCTGGAACTTCGTGGGGCCGATCCCCTCGCCCGCCGACACCCTGGTCGAGGATCACGGCGTGGGCGACACCGTCGGCACGGTGGTGCGCGACGCCGAGGGCAACTTCGCGGCCACGCTCTCGACCGGCGGCACGTCGATCACCCTGCACGGGCGGGTCGGCGACGTGCCGATCTACGGATGCGGGTGCTATGCCGGACCGGCGGGAGCGGTGGCCTGCACCGGGCACGGGGAGGAGATCATCCGGTTGGGGTTGGCGCGGGAGGTCTATCGTCGGCTGGAGGCGGGGGTGTCGGCCCAGGAGGCGGTTCGCGAGGCTTGCGCCGGGTTCCCTGTCGAGTGGTCGGTGGGCGTGATCGCCGTGGGGCGTGACGGCTGGGGCGTGGCGGCGAATCGGAGCATGGCTTATGGGGTGGTCGGGGAGTAGGTGTCGCGCTTGATGGATGGTGGTGTGGGTGCGTGGATCCACGCCACCATCCATCAACCCTCCCCCGGCCAGGTCCGCCGCAGGATCATCCAGATCATCCCCAGCCCGATGGCGTGCTTCACGAGGATCGCCAGCATCTTGCCCGCGAAGGCGTGCCAGCCGATGCGCATGCTGGGCTCAAGCCGCCGCTCGCGGTAATATTCGCCGATCACCGCGCCCGCAAACGCCCCCAGAAAACTCCCGACCAGAGCCCCGACCACCGGAATCGCGCCGTTGCCTGCGGCCGCCCCCACGAGCCCGCCCACGAACACGCCGGTCACCCCGTACCGCGTCGCGCCCTTCTTGGCCACATACACCAGGCCGAGCAACGACTCGATGACCTCGCCAACCACGGTCATGGCCGCGAACAAACCCAACAGCGGCCAGGTGATCGCCGTGAAGCCCGTCGCCAAACCCCAGATCAGTGCCAAAGCGCAGATCACGACGTTGCCGCCCAGCCCCAGCCAGGTCAGCAGCGAGGCGCAGACGAGCAGCAGGGCCCAGAGAGAGAACAGTGTCCACTCGCCCAGGCCCTGCAGGAATCCCAGCACGCCGTCCAACGGCTACTCCTCGAGGCGGAAGAGTTTCTCCCCGGCCGTGATCGCGACGTCCAGGCGGTTGCCCTCGGACGGCAGCGTGCAGTTGTACTTCTCGTGGTTGTAGTCGCAGAGGGGGTTGTAGGCGAAGTTGAAGTCGAGATCGACCATGCCGGCCTCGTCGACCTCAAGGTCCAAGTAGCGGCCGCCGGGGTAGGTCTCGGTGCCGGAGGTGGCGTCGTAGAAGGGCAGCCAGAGGTAGTCGTCGTGGGCCGCGGTATCGACGGGGCCGAAGACGGCCAGGGTATGAATGGCGTCCTGGTAGCGGAACGAGACCGTGCCCTTCTGCAGGTACTTCACGACGTCGCCCTTGCGCTTGACCAGGTCGATGGTGTCGGGCTTCACTTCGGCGACGAACGGCACCGAGAAGCGCAGAGAGGCTTCCGGCCAGTAGTAGTTGAGTCCGCGGAAGCCGGGAATGTCTTCGGACATCAACGGAGACGTCTCCGGGTCCATGAACTCCTCGTTCTTGTCGATGCGCATTTCGACGAGGCGGATCTCCCAGGCTTCCTGTTCCTCGGCGGTCATGGCGACGGCGCCCGGGGCGTCCTGGTCGGAACCGCCGCCGCAGCCGGCGAGCACGGCGACGAAGAGAAAGCAGACGAGGGCGAAGGCGGTCGGGATCCGAAGGTCGACGGTCATGGCTGGTCTCTCCACGTAAAAAACTGGATCGAGGCCGACAGTGGACGTCGGCCCCGTGAATCGCTACTGTAGCGGCCGGACATGATAACACACGACCGACATTTGCGAAGCGTGAACCACGACGCGGCCCTGGTGTTCCTCACCGCGGTCCTCGGACGCCTGCCCGCCCTCGGCGCCTGGTGGAACCGGGACGACTGGGGGCTGCTCGCCCGCGCCTCCGGCCTGATCGGCGGCGACGATCTGCCCGCCCGCTGGCTCAGCACCGTGCTTTACTGGGATCTGGGCCTGCCCCTGTTCGGCCTCTCCCCCGACCCCTGGACCTGGACCCGGCTGCTGCTGCACGGTGCCGTGGCGGCCTTGACGGTGCGCCTGGCGGCCCGTCTCGACTTCGGGCCCGCGGCCCGGTTGGCGGCGGGTCTGCTGGTGGTCGTCACGCCGCTCGCGTTTACGCCCCTGTACTGGGCCGCCGGCGTGCAGGAGCTCCTGGGCGCGGCGCTGGCCCTCGCGGCGATCGAACGCGTGCTCGCCGGGGGCGGCCGCAACCTGGCCCTGGCGGCGATCGTCGGTACGGCGGCGATCCTGAGCAAGGAGAACGCCTTGCTGCTGCCTTTGCTGCTGGGTGGCATGGCCGCGGCCCGGCCCGGACGCGACCGCCGTCCGTTGGCGATGATCGCCGTGGGGCTGGGGATGATTGCGATCATGGAGAGCCTCATCGTCCTCCGACATTTCGCCCTGGGCGGCGGCAGCTCATACGTCGTCGAGCTGCTGGCCCCCCTGCCGAACCTGACCCAATACGGCTGGTGGATGATCACCCCGTGGCCGACCTTCACCGCCCGCTGGACCCCTCTGGTCGGCGCCGGCGGCCTGGCCATGTGGAGCCTGTGGGGTACGTACGCCTGGCATGGAAGAGGCCACGGCGACCTACGCCCCCTGGCCCTGTTCGCGGCCGCCATGTTGAGCCTCGCGCCCGTCCTCGCGCTGCGCTCCCACGTGTTTCCCTATTACGCCTACCTGGCCTGGATCCCCGCGGCGCTGACCCTCGCCGGCGCCTTGTGCGGGCGCCTCGCCGCCACGCCCCGTCCGGCGACGACCCTCGGCGTGGCCCTGCTCGCCGCCGCCCTCGCCTGGGGCGGCACCACCGTCCGCTTGAAGGCCCGCGGCGACGACGGCCTGTCCAGCGACCCGACGGTCCTGGCCACCGCCCTGTCCCATCACGTTCTCGAAGTGCTGACGCAGCTTCCCGGCGAACCCGACGAGGTCGTGATCCTACGGCCGGACGTCGACAGATCCGGTCGCGCCCGTCCGAGCCGTCTGCACGCCGCCCTCGCTGGCGATCTCGGCTTGCAGATCGGCCTTCCCGACGGTCCCGAAGTGCGGTGGGCCGAGACATTGACCGGCATCAAGCGCGACGTGCTGGTGGTGGCCGACGACGACACGCGTATCCGCTACTGGGGTCCGTCGATCCAGGCCCGCCTGAACCTCGTGCTTACGCGCATTGGCCAGGGCCGCCCTGGCGAAGCCGCCGACCTGCTCCTGCGCACGCTGCAGGGCGCCGACCAGACGCTGCCGGTGATGTTCGACGCCTCCATGCTCACGGTCCCCATAGGCACCGTGATCGAACACGCACCGGAATTCCTCGCGGCCATCGACGGCGCTCAGGGCGACCCCCACGAGCGGGCCGCCCTGCGCGCCGCCGCAGATCGCATTCTGGAGATGGCCGACGTACGGCCCGACCCTGTGCTACCTTGACGACCTGACCATCCACCTGACGGGAGACCCCTTGGAGACCTTTCTGAACAGCGGCGTCGGCCCCTGGACCGCCGGCGAAGTCCTGACCGCCTTTCTGTTCCTGATCGGCGCCTTCATCGTACGCGCCGTGGTGATCTCGGTGATCGGCCGCCGTCTGCAGGTCTGGGCCGAACGCACCGAAACCGAAGCCGACGACATCGCATTGCGGGCCATCGTGGGTCCGGTGGGTTCGCTGGTCATGGTGGTGGGCGTGTACCTGGCGTTCCGGGCCTTGGCGCCGAGCGCCGAGGACGTGGTGAGCTGGTCGGAGAAGATCTTCCGGGTGCTGCTGACGCTGATCGTCGCCTGGGGCGTGTTCCGCCTGGTGGACGCGGCGGCCGTCATCCTGGGCGAGATGGCCCGCCGCACCGACAACACCTACGACGACCACCTCGTGCCCCTGCTGCGCAAGGCGTCGAAGGTGCTCGTGGCGGTGATGGCGTTCCTGCTCGCGGCTCAGAACATGGGCTACTCGGTGTCGGGACTGCTGGCGGGCCTGGGCCTGGGCGGCTTCGCCTTCGCCCTGGCGGCCAAGGACACCATCGCCAACCTCTTCGGCGGCGTGACGATCCTGCTCGACCGCCCCTTCCGCGTGGGCGACTGGATCACCTTCGACGGCACCGACGGCGTGGTCGAGGAGATCGGCCTGCGCAGCTCGCGCATCCGCACCTTCGCCAAAACGTTGACTGCGGTGCCCAACCAGACCCTCGCCAACGCCACCGTCGAGAACCACTCGCTGATGCCCAAACGGCGTGTGAAAATGAGCGTCGGAGTGACCTACGACGCGACGCCCGACCAGATGCGGACGTTGGTCGACCGGGTGGAGGCCTTCCTCAAGGCACACCCCGGCATCCACCAGGAGTTCATGCTCGTGAAGTTCACGGAGTTCGGCGCCTCGAGCCTGGACCTGTTCATCTACTACTTCAGTTCGACGACCAACTGGTCCGAGCACCTGCAGGTGCGGCAGGACGTGAACCTGGGCATCATGGACATCATTGCGGCGATGGGCCTTTCGGTGGCCTTCCCCACCCGTACGGTGCACCTGGTGCAGGAAGCTCAGGAATGAGTGGGCGGGGCGGCACGGCGCGCTGCACGATGTTTGCGGCCGCCCTGCTGCTCCTGGCCGCCACGGCCCTGGCCGACGTCGCCGCTTCGTGGCACGAGGGCTTCGGCCCGCCGCCGGCGGGATTGGGCCTCGACGGCGACCCCCGCGCCCTGATGCACGACGCCGCCGGCCGTCTCTACTGCGGCGGCTCGTTCAGCCAGGCCGGGCCGGTGACGACCTGGTTCGTGGCCCGCCTCGAACGTCAAGCCGGCTCCCCTGTCTGGTCCACCCTCGGCGATATGGACAACCGTGTGGACGCGCTGGCCGCCTGGGGCGACAGCGTGCTCGCGGGCGGACGCTTCACCCTCGCCGGCGGCGAAGAGGTGAACCGCGTGGCCGTGTTCCATGCTGGGGAGTGGCGACCCGTAGGCGATCCCTTCGCCTGGAGCTGGGGCCATGTGCTTTCCCTGACCATTCATGAGGGCACGCCCTGGGCTGCAGGCAGCGACTTCGTCGTACGCTGGACGGGTGCAGCCTGGGAGGCCGTCACCGGAGCCGGATTCTCCGGCGACGTGTTCGCCCTCGCCTCGTTCAACGGCAGGGTCTACGCGACGGGCGCCTTCTCCACCATCGTCGAACCGAGCGGGGCTTCGGTGGCGTCGTCGCACATCGCCGCCTGGGACGGCACCTGGCAATCACTCGGTTCCGGGCTGAACGGCACCGGCTACGCGCTTGAAGTCTGGAACAACCAGCTCGTGGTCGGGGGTGTTTTTTCGAGTCCTGGTCCGCTGCTCGCCGGCTGGGCGGGCGGCTCGTGGACGGCCCTAGGACCGGCTCTCGACGGCAACTACGTCATCGCCCTGGCCGAATGGGGAACACGGCTTCTGGTCGGCGGCAACCTGAACGGCGGCGGCGGCGTTTCGCTGTGGGACGTGGCCTACCTCGACGGCGGCATCTGGAACGCCATGGGCGGCGGCGTGGACGGGCAGGTAAGAGCGATCTCGGCACAGATAGAAGACGTGGTGGTCGGGGGATCTTTCCTGAATGCGGGGGGCGTTGCATCGGCGCACATCGGGATGTGGATCGATCCTGCCGTGGGGGTGGAAGATGGGCCGCCGACCGTTGCCAGTCTGGATCAGCCGGCTCCCAATCCGTTCAATCCCGCCACAACGGTTCGCTTCCGACTCGCCTCGCCTGTTCACGTCAGCATCGACATCCACGCCCTCGACGGACGCCATGTCGCAACCATCGCCTCAGGCCAGTTCGCGGGCGGACTCCATGCCGTCGTCTGGCGCGGACGTGACGACGACGACCACGCTGTCCCTTCAGGCTGCTATGTCGTGCGATTGAGAGCCGGAGATGAGGACCTGACCCGCCGCATCACTCTGCTGCGCTGACCAGCAGTCCGCGGGTCGCCGCTGGCGCCGGAGGGATCTCCAGATCGTAGTAGTCGGCAGGATCGCCGATGAAGCCGCGCTCGGCGGCGCGCACCACGTTGTAGGTTTCGCGCGCCGTCACGTAGTGGAGCGTCAGGCCCTTGGCCTGGGCATAGCGCTCCAGTTCATCGAGGGCGGCGTCGAGCAGGCCGCCGAGCATCAGGTCTTCGTCCTGCATGCCGTGGGCGTGCAGCTTCACGAACGTCCATTCCGGACGGCCCTCCACGGCGATCGCCGCACGGTGCCAGGCCCGCACACGACTGGGGCGGAAGTAGTCGCGTGGCGAATCGGGGCGCACGACGCGGCCGGCCCAGCCGGTGCCCGCGGCATCGTCGAGGGCGCCGTACTCCACGAATACCGGCAGGTTGGTGGGGTCGAGGCCCAGGGGGCCCTGGAACAGCAGCAGGCCCTCGTCCTCGCTCTCGCCGACCCTGATTTCGCGGGCGTCGTCATAGGAGCGGGCGTCCGGGGTCTCGGTCATGCGCAGCAGGCGATTGGGCTGGCGGGGGTTCGACGGCATGAGGATGGCGGGGAAGGTCATGTCCATCACGCAACCGTGACGCTGGAGGATCGCCACTTCATCGTTCATGCCGCACTGGCCGTCGATGCTGTTGTCGAGGGCCCAGTTGCCGTGGATGAAGGCCCAGCGCAACCCTCCGTCGACCACGGGCAGCACGCCGGCGGCGCGGAAGTCGGCGAGGCCCTCGATCAGGTCGCGTTCGAACGCCGCGGGATCGTCATGATAATGATGCCAATGGACTTCGACCTCGCCGTAGCCTGCGGTCACCTCGTGGGCGAGCATGTCCAGGATCTCCGGATTGCGGCGGTCGATGGGGTAGAACCAGGTATAGCGGAAGGGACGACCACGGGTGTCGCGGTGCCGCTCCGAAATCGGCCGGAAGCGTTCGAGCCAGCCGGCGGCCCTCGCCCGGGAATGCTCCTCGCGGCCCGGCTCCCAGTGGTCGGCCATGATCACGAGCAGGTGTTCGGTGTCGTCGGCCCCGGCGGCACGGCCGTCCACGACGTCGCGCATCTGGCCGGGCAGCCACAGGCCCGCGTGCTCGGTCGCCAGCACCTTGAGCAGGAGCAGGGTGGACGGGATGAGCAGGACGGCGGCGGCGGCCAGGAGTGGACGGCGGCGGCGGCGGGGAGCGTGGCGGGGCAAGGCGATCCTCCAGTGTGAGTACCATTTCGGGTGGCATAGTATGGAAACTCAATAGCTATGCATATCAGTTTCTCCAAACTCTATGTATGAGTGACAATATCGACTCTGCTGGCACACGATTATCCTGACGACCTGCATCAGCTGTGATATGATCATAGGACATACATTCCAACAATGAGGCCTATATGAACCCCTTAACGAGAATTCCATGGATTCATTACGCTTTGTTTCTCCTGGTTCCTTCGCTGGCCTTGTTTGCGTTGGCCTACGCCTCCAATGACTGTTTCCAGTATCGCTCCCTCCCTGGCATCATCGACATCGCGGTATCACCATCCGACGGCGACCCTTCATTCTCTGAAGGGGACATCATCACTGAACTGGATCGACACATCGGGATCAATCACTACCAATGCGTTGATGACCTTCTTGTTGTCAGTGTGGGTCACCATATCGAGATCCATAGGATCGGCCTCGGAGGCAAATTTGAACGCCTCTCATCCCTTTTCATTAGAATGAGTAATTTTGATATCGAAGGTGACTATCTCTACGGAATGAGTTCGACGAGCATAATCGTCTGCGATATATCCGACCCCTATCATCCCGTGGTACTTGCATCGACACCCTACACGGGAATTGCCACAAACGACATCATGGCCCTCCATGGCATCCTATACTGTGCCGTAGGTAACGGCCTAACGATCATCGATGCTACCGACCCCTATCGACCATCCGAGATCTCCCACACGTATCAAGCTAGTTACTCCACTCATATCGACATCGTTCAGACAACGGCGTTCGTATCATGCCAGGGCGTCGGCCTGCGCCTTTATGATGTCTCCGACCCTGCATATCCCATATCAAACGGATATATCCCGACCCGTGGAACAACGATTAGAACTCACAGAATCAACGACCTGCTCTACGTCCTTAATCAGAGCACGACGATGGAGTTCATCGATGTTTCCGACGTGCTCAATCCCGTACACCATGACGGCCCTACACTGCTTTCGCCTATCACCAGCGTTGTCGATCACCATGGCATGATCATCGCCACTGATTCTGATGGGGCCATCATCGAACTCGCCATGAACGGCATCTATCCTATCGGAATCGCCAGAACAACAATGAATCACGGCGGCATGGCTGACTTAGCCACTTCGGCTCATCTTCTCGCGTCCACCCCTGTCGGAATCGCTACAATCGCGTTGAGGGATTGGAGCAGGTTAACCACGCCAGATGTCTTTGATACAAATCAGTACATGAACAAATTGACCGTGTCAGATCGACATGCAGTCTATGTGTATTCCCACGATCACATCCAAGTCATACGGATCAACAATTACGGACAAATGTCATATGCGGGAAGCTTAGAAATGGACTCGCCAGTCCAGAGCCTTGCTTTCGTAAGGGACGACATCCTGCTGGTCGGCTGCATGAACGCCCTCGTTTCCGTTTCGATCTCTCCATATCTCACAGTCGTTCAACGAATCGATACTGAGGGCAGTGTCTACTCCATCACATCAGATGGCTCCATCGCTCATTATCGCCTTGGAACTCAAATCATCACGGCGGCGGTATCCCAGGACGGTATCCTAACCGAGCTCAATCGATGGGATTCCTCTGTCTACGGACAGGTGGAGGCATCGAATGGTTTCATGTGCATATTCAGCGACCACATCCTCAAGACAATCGACATTTCTGATCCTGCCGGGCCCGCCCTGATCGGGGAAGTCGCAGTGCCCAGCGAGATCAATGGCCTTATTCTCATCCATGATGAGTATTTGTATATGTTGGACAGGTATGGATCGGAGCTCCTGACATACCAGCTTGATCGGACGGCCCCTCCGACTCTCATCCACAACACCCATCTCCGGCAGAGCATCTCGCCAGCTTTCTTCGCCATCTCTGGATCGTATATGTATATCTCCAGTCACTTCGGTGGTATTGACGTCTACGACATCCTGGACTTTGGGCGACTCATGCATATTGCCAATCTCGGCCTGAACTACATACCCCAGACTCTAGGCGTTACTTCTTCCAGGATAATCACTTATAAGTACCCAGAGCTGCATTCATATCCACAGCAGTGTGAAGTGGATCCATTGGAATGCGAATGGGACACAACTCCTTTTTTTCCTAGATCATCCCGTGCAACAGCTTGGTCACGGGTGACGAATGATGACGGATCGAGATCCGTCCTTATCGCATCTTCCCCCGCCAGACTGCAAACCTCATCAGCACAAGGCCATTTCTTCGATGATCCCTATCTCCTTCCGGAAGACGCCCGCTCAGGATCCTGGGGTGACCCGGACAACGATGGCGATGAAGATCTGGCTCTTATTAGGGCCGAGCATCGTTGGTCATTGCTAGTCAAAGACGACGAGACATTCACGACCATGTTGATGAACGAAGTATTGCCGACATCGTCCCCCACAACGCCCACATGGGTAGATTACGACTTGGATGGATATGTAGACCTCTACTGTGTCGATCCATCTGGTCCCAACATCCTGCTACACAATACAGGAGATCTACAGTTTGAGCGCATCATGTCGACTCCGGCCAATGATCTCGGAGAAGGCCGCTCGGTCGCCATCGCCGATTTCGACGACGATGGCGATCAAGACATCTATGTCGTCAACCGCGGCCCCAACGTCCTGTTGAGAAACGATGTCGGTTCATTCGTAGATGTCACGACACCCGTCCTCGGTGACGCAGGAGAAGGAAAAGCCGCTTGTTGGGGCGATGCTGACAATGACGGAGATCTTGACCTCTACCTCGTGAATCAGAGAGGACGAAACCGCTACTATAGAAATACGGCGGGCGTTCTCACCGATGCGACAACTGATCTTCTCGGTGACTCAGGAGACGGACGTGACGCCACCTGGGTCGACATAGATAACGATGGCGACCTTGATCTCGTCATTGCAAACACGGGATCCGATCCCGTCATTCTGCTGAATTTCGGCAATGGTTCATTTTATGAATCAGAATGTCGCTACTTCTACCATACGCTACGCCCCAGCAGCCTGGCCCCTATCGACATAGACCTTGACGGCGATCTAGATATGGTACTCTCGAGTCCCTATGTTGAGAGTGCCATCATCAAGAACAACGATTGGCACAAGCACCACTGGTCTCGGATTAATCTCGTCGGTACCGATTCGAACCGAGATGCCATGGGTGCTCGGGTGCGTTTATTCTCCGGCGGCGTTTGGCGTATCAGGGAGATGAGCGACGGTTCCGGCCATCTCTCCCATGCTCCCCATGAACTGCATTTCGGACTTGGGTATGCATCCTGGATCGACACTCTTGTCGTGCAATGGCCTTCCGGCCGCGAGGACAGCCATCTTGGCCTGCCGACTGACATGCCTTTGACGATCCTCGAAGGACAGGCCACGCCAATCATAGCTACCGATCACTCTGCCACATTCCATGACGGTGTCATCGAGATCCGCTGGAGTCTGGCCCGATCCGCTCCCGGCACATCATTCATGATCGAACGCTATGACAACGACTCGGGATGGTTCATCCCGATCTCGACAGATGCAGAGTATGACGGCCAGGCTTGGTGTTGGGTCGACTCGACGATCGATCAGGGGGCTACCTATCGCTATCGTGTCTCCATGTCGACCCCCGGCGGCGAATCTGATCTCTTCACTTCCGAAACGGTCAGAATCCCGACGGTATCGACGTCGTTGATCAGCTGCGTACCCAACCCCTTCAATCCCAGCACAACGATCCGCTACAATATCGGCATCCCTGATCGTGTACGTATCGCGGTGTATGCACTGGACGGAAGCATGGTCGCCGAACTTCTCAATGAAGATCGTCCCGCAGGCGTACACGAAATCGTTTGGAAAGGGTGCGACCGACTGGGGAGAAACGTAGCGTCGGGCAATTATCTGGTGAGAATATCGACCCAGGAAAACAGCGACACCGAGAGGGTCACATTGCTGCAATAGAACCTGATCTATCTCAACATCAGCACGCCCCCGCCTCCGATCGCCACCGCCACCCCCACCAGCGACGACGCCGACGGCCTGTCCCGATGGAAGATCCAGGCCGGCAGCATGACCGTCAACGGCACCGTGTTCATCAGCACCGACGCTACTCCCACCTCGGTCAGCTTCAGCGACGTGACCGCCATCCACATGCCCAGGAACGGGCCGATGACCACAGCGACCGACATGGGCCGCCACACCTTGGGATCGCGCAACGCGCCGACGTTCTTCAATGCCGATCGTCGGCTCGACAAAAACACGCCCATGGCGAACACGGCCCACCACCCGCGCACCAGGGACGCACCCAACGGCGGCGTGTCCCCCGGCATACCGAGTTTGGCCAACACGTTGCCCACCGCCGAAGCCACCGCGCAGATCAGCGCCGCGCCGAGCCCGAGCATGATGTCGCGCCGCGGCAGACCGTGGTGCTCCCCCGAGCCGGGATCGCGCCCCAGCACGGCGATCAGGATCCCCGCCAGCACGATGGAGATACCGAGCACCGCCTGCCCGTCCAGAGCCTCCCCCAATACCGGCCAGGCCACCAGCGCCGCAACGACCGGCGTGGCCGCCAGCATCAGCGACGCCCGCCGCGGCCCGGCCAGCATGATGCCCTTGTAGTAGAAGGAGTCGCCCACGGCCAGCCCCAGCGATCCGCTGAGCCCCAGCCACAAGTGCTGCTTCAGCGTAAAGCCGGCCGGCCAGAGTGTTCCTGTGGTCACCAGCCAGGTCAGCCAAAGCAGTGTGGCGCCGGCAGGCAAACGCACGGCGTTGACCAGCACGGCGCTGCTGCGCTTGCCGGCCATGCCGAAGAGCGTGGCGCCGAAGGCCCAGGTCAGGGCGGTGGCGATGGCGAGGAGTTCGCCGAGGTGTTCGGTCATCCAGGCTCCCTCGTAGCGTTGGACAGGAAGAGGCCGACCCCCATCCGCTCAGTCAGCCCTGCGGGCAACACTCCATCGCGGACGGGGGTCGGCCTCTCCCTGTCCAACACCACATCGAGTCTGGACGGCCGAAGACATCGCGGTGTCCCTCGATCCGGCTCCCTAGAGGCTTCGCGTCGCCTTTTTGAGCCAGGCCCGGTGCGCTGTGTCGAGCAACGGCCCCACCTCCCGATACACCCGCTTGTGATAAGCGTTGAGCCACTCCACCTCGTCCTTGCGCATCAACGTGGTGTCGATCATCGAGAGGTCGATGGGGCACAGCGTGACCGTGTCCCAGCTCAGCCATTCCTCGGCGGGCGTCGAGAGCTTCTCGTCGCGACGCACGAAGGCCAGGTTCTCGACGCGGATGCCGAACTTGCCCGCCTCGTAGTGGCCCGGTTCGATGGAGATGAAGAAGCCAGGCTCCAGGGGCAGGTTGGCCGCGGGACGGGGCGACACCGACATCGGTCCCTCGTGAACGCCCAGGTAATGACCCACGCCATGGCCGGTGCCGTGACCGTAGGTCACGCCCTCGAACAGCAGGGGCTGGCGCGCCAGGATCTCCAGACGCAGGCCGCTGACGCCGCGGGGGAAGGGGGTGCGGCTCAGGCTGATCACGCCCTGGAGCACGCGGGTGAACATGGTCTTGGCGCGCTTGGGCACCGGACCGAGGGCGACGGTGCGGGTGATGTCGGTGGTGCCGTCGAGGTACTGGCCGCCCGAGTCGATGAGGTACACGCCCTTGGGCTTGAGCAGCGACGCCGACTTGGGCGTGGCGCTGTAGTGGACGATGGCGCCGTGGCCCGCGTAGCCGCTGATGGGGCCGAAGCTCTCGTCCTGGAACAGGGACTGCTCGGCGCGGAACGAGCGCAGCTTGTCCGAGGCGACGATCTCGTCGACGCCGCCGGCGGGCACGGCGGTCTCGAGCCACTTGAGGAACTTCACCATGGCCGCGCCGTCGCGCACGTGGGCGGCCTTGATGCCCTTGATCTGCACGTCGTTCTTGACGGCCTTCATGAACACCACGGGCGACTCGGTGAGGATCATGTCGCAGCCCTTGAGCAGGCCGGCGACCCACTTGCTGGTGGTGACCGGATCGACGATCACCGTCGGCTTCTTCTTCGCCAGGGCGGCGATGCCCGCGGCGGCTTCGGTGTAGGGAGCGATCTTCGCACTCTTGCTCAGGCCCTTGCGCACCGCCGCGCCCACCTTGCGTTCGTCGCAGTAGATCGTCGCGGTGCGGTCGGTGACCACGGCGTAGGCGATGGTCACCGGCGTGAACTCGATGTCGCGGCTGCGGATGTTGAACAGCCAGGCGATCACGTCGAGGGCGCCGATCACGTGGGCGGTGGCGCCGAACTCCTTCATCTTCGCGCGCACGCGCTTGAGCTTCTGCGCCGTGGACTCGCCGGTGTACTGCACGCCGTGGGCCTTCACCGGTGCATCGGAGGGATCCGGACGATCGGTCCACAAGGGATCGACGAGGTTGGCGGCCACATACTTGATCTTCACGCCTGCCGCTCCGAGAACGCTCTCGAACTCCTCGGCCGCAGCCATGGACATGACCTGCGGGTCCACGCCGAAGGTCTGGCCTTTCTTCAGGTTCGCCACGGCCCAGTTCATCAGCGTGGGCACGCCGGGGGCGCCGAGACGGTGCAGATCGATGCCGCTGCCCGCGGTCTGCTGTTCGCCCTGCAGCCAATAGCGCGAGTCGACCCACAGACCCGCCTTGCGCGCGGTGACAAGCACGTCGCCCATCGAACCCGTGAAGCCGCTGAGCCAACCGCGGCGCTGCCAGCAGGCGGGCACGTACTCGCTCTGGTGGGGGTCGACGCTCGGCACGTAGTAAGCATCGAGCTTGTGCTTGGTCATCAGAAGGCGCAGGGCTTGGATCTTGTCGCGGGTCTTCACGTCGGGGCTCCTCGCGGGTTCGGGTCGTTGACGGATCAATGCCAGGCGGGCGTGGCGCTCACGCCGAGGATCGCGGCCAGGTCGGCCTCCAGGGATATCTCGGGAGTTTCGACGATGCGGCCGATCTCCTCGCCGTTCTCGGTGACGATGAAGGTGGGCACGAGTTCGATGTCGAAGCGCTCCCTGTAGCCTGGAGCAATGCCGTTCTCCTCGAGCCAGAGCACGGCTTCAGGCGCATCGGTTCGGCCCACCGCGATCATCACGAGCTCGAGGTCGGGCACGTCCATCAGATCGAGCAGCTTCCAGAAGCGCGGCACTTCGCGGCGGGAGTCGGAGCACCAGGTGCCCAGCACGCAGGTGACCGTCACGTCGTGCTTCGTGTACGCAAGGGCCTTGACGAGGTCGGGCGAAGGCTCGTACTCGGCGATCTCGGCTGCCAGGTCGGGCTCGAACGCGAGCCAGCCGTCCCGGGTCAACGGGCCGATCAGATAGGGGCCCTTCTCTGCTTCGAGACGAGCCGGTTCGAAGGCGGGGGGCGACACCGCTTCGTCTGCCGGAGCGGGCGCGGCGTTCATCATCAAAGCGAGCAGAACTAAGACCGAAAGCGCTCGGATCATCGGAAACCTCCAGGTCACGGCGCGGCACGGTTGCCACGTGCATCGGTTTGCCAGTATAATGGGATTCCCGCCGCTTGGAACCCATGAATCCCGCCGCCAACCAGGGAGTCGTTCATGTTTCGTCGACTGTCGTTCTTTGCGCTGGTCCTGATCCTCGCCGCCTCTGTCGGCGCAGCGCCTCTCAAACACGCTGTTCCGCAAAGTCCCGACAGCGCCGTCACTCCGGCCCCGACAGGCTTGATCATCGTCAAATTTCACGAAGAATCCGGTGTGAAGGTCCTCGACGACGGCACCCTGACAGGCCCGGACACGACCCGATCCAGAATCGCCGACCTGGTGACGACAGCCGCCCGCGGCGCCCGCACGGCCCGCCGCTTCACCCGTCCTGCCGCCGACCTCGCTCTCGAACGGAGCAAGGCCGAGTCCCGCACCGGACTGCGGCTGCCCGACCTGACGACCTACGCGGAGATCGATCCCGGCCTCGGCCCCGACGACCGCGCCGGCCTCGAACGCATCGTGCGTGAACTGCGCAACGATCCCGCCGTCGAGACGGCCTTCCTCGAGCCCCGCACGGTGCCTGCTGCTTTGGGCTTCGACGCCTTCACCGGCAAGTACACGCCTCCTGCATACGAGGATATCGTGCAGGTCGTCTCCCCCGACAAGATCACACCCGACTTCACGGCGCAGCAGGGATACAGGGACAACGCGCAAGGCGTCCACGCCCTGGCCGTAGTCGGGCTAGCGGGAGCCGACGGCTCCGGCGTGAAGGTCATCGACATCGAAGGGGCCTGGAAGTGGGACCACGAGGACCTGCCGGTGCCCTTCCACGAGAGCGGCGGCCAGTATGCCGACCAGGGCTGGCGCGATCACGGCACTGCGGTGATGGGCGAGATCCGCGGTTCGGACAACGGCATCGGTGTGACGGGCATCGCCCCCGCCTGCCAAGTGGGTTGCGCGTCCATCGCCGGCCAGTCCGTGCCCGACGCTCTGAACGTGGCCTCGGCGAACCTGGACGCCGGCGACGTCATCCTCATCGAACTCCACGCCCCCGGCCCCAACGCCAACGGCAGCGGCCAGTTCGGCTATGTGGCCATGGAGTACTGGCAGGACAACTTCGACGCCATCCTGATGGCCACCGCGGCGGGGCGCATCGTCGTCGAGGCCGCGGGCAACGGTCAGCAGGACTTCGACGATCCCGTGTACGGCACCCTGTTCGACCCGATGGTCCGCCATTCCGGCGCCATCATGGTCGGCGCCGGCAATGCGGCCTCGAACCCCGAATGGTTCACCAACCACGGCGTGCGCGTGGACCTGAACGGCTGGGGCAGCAACGTCGTCACTCTGGGCTACGGCGACCTCCAGGGCTCCCCCACCTACCCCGAGACCGAATGGTACACCCAGTACTTCGGCGGCACCTCGAGCGCCTCGCCCATCGTCGTGGGCTCCGTGGTCAGCCTTCAAGGCTTGGTCAAAGCACAGTTGAGCACCGTGCTCGACGCCTCGCTGATGCGCGACATGCTTCATGACTACGGCACGCCCCAGGTGGTCGACCCCTGGTTGATCGGCCCTCGCCCCAACATCGACGCCGCTTGGACCGCCGTGCAGGCGGGGATCGGCACGGTCTCCGGTACGGTCACCTCCGCCGGCAGCGGCCTGCCCGTCGAGGGCGTGCTCGTGCACGTTCAGGGCGGGTCCCGCTCGACGACGACCAACGCCGCCGGTGCCTACACTCTGGGCATGCCCGTGGGAGGCGTGACCCTCGAATTCAGCGAGTACTTCCACCAGGACGGCATCGCTTCGCTGACCATCAGCTCAGGCACAACCACCACCCAGGACATTGCGCTGACGTCCCTGCCGACGGTCACCCTCACCGGTGACGTCGTGAGCAATCTGGGTCTGTCTACGGCCGGAGCCCGGGTCGAACCGTTGGGCGTGCCCTTGTCCGGCACAACGGCAGCGGTCGGCGGTGCCTGGTCCATTCCCGGTGTCCCGGTGGGCAAGACCATGAGCCTGCTCGTCGACGGCGTACCCTACATGGGCGCCGACTTCCTCACCATCACGCCCTTCGACGCCGGCGGCGGGCTGTACCCCGTGTACCCGGAACTGCGGTTCACTACCCAGAGCTTCGCCTCCCCCGGCGGCTGGACGCCCCTGGGCGCCGTCTGGGCCCACGGCACCCCCACCACCGGACCCGCGGCGGCCTGGAGCGCCGGCGGCTGCTGGGGCGTGGGCATGGACGCCAACTACATCGACGGCGCTGCCGGCAGCCTCGAGTCCCCCAACTACACCTTCTGGACCGGCGATCAGCTGCACCTCAGCTTCCACTACTGGAGCGGTACGGAAGCAGGCTGGGACGGCGTCGTGCTGCGCATCCAGGACGGTGTGGATTGGACCATCCTCCAGCCTCTGATCGGCTACACGCACGTCTCGCTGCCCGGACTCAACAACAGCCCCGGCTGGTCCGGCGACAGCGGCGGCTGGACGGGCACCGTGTTCGACCTGACCACCTGGATCGGCCAGCCCATCAAGCTGAGCTTCCTGTTCGGGGCCGACGACTACGTGAACGACGTGGGCTTCTTCCTCGACGACGTGACCTTCGACGACGGCGACCAGGTTGTGGCGGTGGACGATCTCGGCCCCGTGCGAGCCGGCGGTCCCGAGGTGAGCAGTCATCCCAACCCCTTCAACCCGTCCACCAACGTGCGCTGGCGCGTCGAGACGCCCGGACGGCTCGCCATCGACATTCACGACGCCCGCGGGCGCATGGTTCGCTCCCTATTCCAGGGCGAAAGCGCCTCGACCTCGGGCGTGATCCGCTGGGACGGACGCGACGACGCAGGCCGCAGCCTACCCTCGGGACCATACCTGGTGCGGGTCCGCGACGCGGCGGGACGCACGTCCTCGTCGCGAACGACACTGCTGAAGTAGTGATCCAGGACGATACCAACCCGCGTTTCCGACGGCTACGGCCCCGGGAACGCGGGTTGTTTTTGGCACGACACATGCTAATGTGCGGAGATCATACGACTCTGACAACCCACGGAGGGCGGACATGACCAGCAACAAGCAAGCGATCCTGACGATCCTGATGTTCACGGCCATCACGGCGACAACGGCCCTGGCGGGCACTTCAGCCTTCGTTGGCGTGACCCAGCCCCAGAAGGCCTGGGGCGACGTCGCCGACAACGGTCTCCACGCCGGTCTCGAATTGACCGCCCCGGCCATACCGGCCCTGCTGTCCCTCGGCGCCCAGGCATCGATCAGCCGCAACGCCACGAGTTTCGGCTATCCCGACGAATCGGCCACCTGGTATACCGGCGAAGTGCTCGGCATCGCCAAGCTGAGCATCCCCATCACCGGCGTGTACGCCAAGGTCGGCCTGGGCTTCAACCACTACCAGGTCACCGGCGACGACCTCGACTACGACAGCCAAACGCACCTGGCCGGCGCCGTGGGCGCAGGCTGGAACGTGATGATGCTGGATCTGAACGTGATGTACCACGTCGTGAAGTGGGACACGGACGCGCCGAACCCCGGCAGCATCGACGAAGTCGACGACAACTACAGCTACTTCACCGCGTCGGTGGGATTCGGCTTCTAGGAATCTAGAACGGCACGCCGATCGCTTCGCAGAGCCAGCGCATCAACGGCGTGGCCGATGTCATGCGCTTGGCCAGGTCGGCGGCGAAGCCCGGATCGATCACGGCCTCGGGCTCCAGCGGCGCCACGGCGATGAAGTCCTTGCGGCGCAGATCTTCGATGAGGGGGTGGTCCACGGACCACCCCTTCGGTGCTTTCTTGAGACTCTCGCCGGCCAGGGAGAAAGTGTCGGCGAAGCGCTTGCCACGCGACGCCTTCTTCCAGCCCGCCGGATCGCGGTCGATCCCCGCGCGGATCTTCGCCAGGGTGTCCTTCTCCGGATGCCAGATCCCCACCCCCAGAAAACACTCCTGAGGCGCGAGGTGCACGTAGTAGCCCGGGCAGTGCACGTCCTTGCCCTGCTCGTGGCGGAACTGGATGCCGGTGTGGGTCTTGTAGGGCCGCTTGTCGTGGCTGAAGCGCACGTCGCGGTTGATGCGGAAGAGCGATCCTCCCACCTTGCGGGCGTCGGCGCGGAAATGTGGGCTGATCTTGTGCAACGCCGGTGCGAAGCCCTCTATGAACGCCAGCGCAGGCTCCCGCAGCTCGCTCTCGTAGCGGTCCTTGTTCTGCTGGAACCAGGTGCGGTGGTTGTGGCGCTCGAGGTCCATGAGGAAGTCGAACAGGGAGCCTGGAATCAGGGGCTTGGCCGGCATCGGGGACCTCCGCGGAAAGTGATGTCGCACCAGGTTACCAACGGTCGAGGCCTGTCGCAAGGCGTCCCTTGTACCGTTCCCGCAGGACGCTTATCCTGAAGAGTATGAGATGGTCCAACACGATCCTGCCCCTGATGATTCTATGCGCCGCAGCCGGCTCTGCCGCCGCGCGGGTTTGGCACGTGCCTTCCGACGCCGCCGACATCGCCGCCGGCCTCGCCGCCGCCCAGCCCGGCGACACGGTCCAGATCGACCCCGGTACATATACCGAAGCGAATCTCTTCTTGCCTGAAGGCGTTGTTCTGCGAGGCGACCCCGACGACCCGTCGGCCGTGGTCGTCGACGCCGCCTACGCCGGCCGCATCATCACCTGCCTCAACCTCGTCGACGGTGGTGTCATCGAAGGCCTGACCCTCACCCACGGACTCGACACTGGAGCCGGCGGCGTCCTCTGCGAACAGTCGGACACCGTCATCCGCCGCTGCGTGTTCCGCGACAACCTGAGCGGATTCGACGGCGGCGCCCTGGTCTGCAACGAATCTGCGGGGCTGGTCGAGGGCTGCGTGTTCATCGACAACAACGCCACCGGCGGCAGCGGCGGCGCGATCACTTGCCGCCGGGCGACGCCCGTGATCCGGCGCTGCTCCTTCCGCGGCAACACCGCCCTGGGCTGGGGCGGCGCCGTGTACTGCTCTGGCGTCGGCCTCATGGCCACCCTCGAGAAGTGCGAGTTCCTGGACAACCGCGCCCGTGTGGGCGGCGCGATAGCGGTCAACGGCGCGGCGCCAACGGTGAGCGACTCGGAGTTCCGTCGCAACGAGGCCACGGATTCGGGCGGCGCGTTCTTCCTGTCGTTGGGCGGGGAGATCGACGTCGCAGATACCGTGTTCGAAGCGAACTCGGCGCCTTACGGGAAGATCGGGACCGTGGGCGGGGGGTGCCGGGCATCGCTGCGGTGTACGGGGGCGGATCATTCGTCGGTCGAGGGTGCGGGGATGGTGGCTTGGGATGAGGAGGGTTGTGCCGGGGTGGCCGTAGAACAGGCCACCTGGAGCGAGCTGAAATCTCGATTCCGCTAGTTCGTTCATCCCTCTACGTCATCTGCCGTATTCTACTCCGCACCCGCTCCCCTCCCGTGAAATCGATGATAGAATATATCCTGTTTGAATCGATACCCCCCGTCGAAGTCATCTTCAGGAGGACACTATCCATGCAACGCCTTGCTGTCATCTTCGTCCTGCTTGCAGCCACCCTTGCTGCCGCCTCGCCCGTCCAGTGGAGCGCCCTGGGCCTCGACCAGGCCCAGATCACCGGCGCCGGCCAGACCATCTCCGACTTCAACGGCGTGACGGGACTGACGGTCGTCATAACCGGATCGGACAACACGGTCGCGCCCTATGTCCACGTCAACGGCAACCTGCACCTGCGGTCGACCATCGGCTCGGTGGGCTCGATCCCACCGTCGGTCATCACCTTCGCGTTCAGCCAGCCGGTGCTGTTGTCCATGAACATGACCCACTTCGGCGACGGCTACATCCGGGAACGCATCACCTTCGACAGCCACGGTACGGGCATCTTCGTGGGCTCCATCGGCGCGGGCGGCGCCATCACGGGCCAGGGCAGCGACCTGCTCGAATTCCTGAGCGCCGACACCTACGTCGGCAGCCCGGCATCGGTGACGGCTCCCGGGGTGAGCGCACTGACCGTCGTGCTCGACGGCGCCGACGGCAACGACATCGCCGGCGTGACGCTGGGCATGGATCTCGAACCGGCGGCCGTGGCGGCCGTCGATGCGACCTGGAGCGACATCAAGGCGCTGTTTCGCTAGCGTCCCTCCGGAATGAACGAAAGGGGCCGGCGGTGTGCCGGCCCCTTTCACGGATTTACAGCAGTCCAGACGTCTGGACAGACTGATGTGTTTCTAGATCATCCTCACCAACCAGCTCTTGTTGCGCCGCTTCACGCTGCCGAACCACACCGCCAGCGGCATCATCACCGCCAGCAGCGCGAACCAGGTCAGGAACGATTCGGCCACGCCGCCCTGGTGGTAGTACAGGCCGGTGCGCTTCATCACGATGGCCAGCAGCGGGATGTGCACCGCGTAGAAGAACAGCGGCACCTTCCCCACCACGCCCAGCACGCGCACCGGTTTGAACCAGGCGCCGAACCAGGCGATGAAGCCGACCATGAAGATCACCGCACCGGCGAACCACACCTGGTGGGTCAAGCTCGGCGGATATTTCTGCACCAGCAGGAAGCTCCAGCTGAAGAGTTCGCCCGAGGGCCAGATGTTGGCGTAGTCGCTGCCCGAGGCCCGCATCATCACCGCCGCGATCACCAGGCCGAGGCCGACGGCCATGCTCTTGAAAGCCCGCTCGCGGTCCGTCGTCCAGCGCTCGAACCACCAGTGGGCCATCACGCTGCCCACGATCGCCAGGGCGAACCAGGGCAGGATAGGGTACTTGTTGTAGTCGCCGGAGTCGGCCAGCAGCTGCATGGGGATGCGGGTCCAGCTGTCGTGGTCGTAGGGGATGCGCAGCAGCAGGGGATGCACCGCAGAGACGGCGGCCGCCACGCCGAGGCGGGTCTTCCAGCCGGCCCTCATCAACGGCAGCATCAGCAGCATCGCGGAGCCGATGGTGGCGATGATGCCGAAATGATCCAGCCGCAGCCGCTCGAAGCCGCTCCAGCTGGCGTTGACCCACACCAGCTGCACCGCGATCAAAAACAGAGCCCGCTGGGCGATCTCCCACGAGGCGCGGCCGGCGCTCACGCCCTTGCGTACGCGGCGCTGCCAGGCCCACCAGACCATCGCGCCGTTCATCATCAGAAATCCGGGCGCGCACAGGTAGCCCATGTAGCGGATGCCGAACTGGCCCAGCGACCCGAAGAAGGGGTCCAGCGGGTCGAAGCTCAGCCATACGGCGTTGGCGTAGTACTGGGCGTGGCCGAGAGCCATCATCACGCCGATCAGGCCGCGGAAGCGGTCGATGAATTCGAAGCGGGCGGCTGTCGGCTGCATGGACGCTCCTTACTCGAAGACGGTGCGCACGACGCGCAGGCCCACGTAGTCGTCGGCCGAGGTCGGGTAGTAGGCGCCCCGCGAGGCGCTGCGGCAGTCCTCGGCGCGGTAGTGCCAGCTGCCGCCGCGGATCACGCGGCGATCGCCGGCGTCGGGGCCGGCCGGGTCGAGGGCGCTGTCGGCGTCGATGGCGCCGTACCAGTCCCAGCACCACTCCCAGACGTTGCCGTGCATGTCGTGGAGGCCGCGGGTGTTGGCCGCCTTCTGGGCCACCTCGACGGTTGCTGTGGCATTGTCCTCGTACCAGCCCACGGGGTCGAGGTACGTGGAGTAATCGCCGTCGGTGTAGTCGTCGGCGGCGCTCATGCCCGCGAGGGGATACGGGTTGCCGTCGCGGCAGGCCCACTCCCACTCCGCCTCGGTGGGCAGGCGCCAACCCTCAGCGTCACGGTTCCAGGTCACGTTGAAGCCGTCGATCGCGTAGGCCGGCGTCAAGCCGTCGTCGGCGGAGCGGGCGTTGCAGTAGGCGACGGCCTCGAACCAGGTCATCGATTCGGCGGGGCGGTCGTCGCCTGAGAAGGTCGAAGGGTTGCTCAGACCGGCGGCCGTCCACTCGGCCTGGGTCACCTCGTGGGGCTCGAAGTGCACGCTGTCGCGCAGGCCGACGGTGTGCTGCGTTTCGTCGGGGTCGCGGCCGGGTTCTTCGGGGGGGCTGCCCATGTCGAAGGTGATGCGGGGCAGCACGAAGATGCCGTCGTCCAGGTCGGTGGCCACGCTCAGGCCCTCGCCGTCGTCGAAGACGAAGCGGAAGTCGTGAGCCTCGAGAGACAGCACCGTGTTGTAGCGGTACAGGGCGCCGGTCAGAGGCGTGCCTTCCACCAGGCTCATGGCGTGGGATTCGCCGTCGATCACGACGTCGTGGGCCGCGGTGGGCTCACGGTTCTCCGCGTTGAGGTATGTGGCTTCGAACACGAACTCGTGGCTGCCGACCGATTGGTAGAGATCGACACCGGCGTCGATCAGGGCCATGCCGTCGTAAAGCGTGGCGGCGGGCGATGCGGAGAGGGTTCCGGTACGACCTTCGTCATCCACCGCACGCAGAGCGAAGTGGACAGTCTCGGCCACGGAAAATCCAGAGACAATCATCTGCTCGGAAGTACCGGGCGCGGCAGGGGACGGTGCGTCGGCCGCCACGGTGGCGGCATCCCAGTCCAGTTCGTCCTCGATGGCTTCCGAGGCATAGCGAACCTGGTAGTGATCCGCCGTGCCGGTCAGTCCGTCGTCGCCGACGGCGAGCCAGTCCAGGCGAACACGGGAAAAGTCGAGGGGCGTCGCGGTCAACGACGTGACCTTCCCGGGCGGCGTCTCGTCGCTGGTCATATCCGGCCCCTGCAGCACCAGCATGCCGTCCCGGCGGTCGCTCACGACGATGTACCCGTCTTCGGTGATGTCGACGTCGGTGGCGTAGCCCGTCACCACGGTGCCCGAAAAGACAGGAGCCTCGGGATCGCGCACGTCGACGACGTGCACGCCGGCGTCGGCGGCGGCGAGCAGGCACCAGCCGTTGCGCACGACGATGCCCTTGCTGTAGGCGCTCAGGTCCAGCTTGGCCACCTCGACGGGCGTCGCGCCGCCGTCGATGCGGAAGATCACGAGGCCCTCGGTGCCGTCGGACACGTAGGCGTAGCCGCCCTCGACGTCGATGCCCAGGGCGTTGCCGTCGGTGTCGGCCCAGGACACGAGTTCGGGAAAGTCGGGGTTGCCCACGTCGAACACGGCGAGGCCCATCTCGTCGTCGGCCACATACGCGAAGTCGCCGCGCACGTCGACGTCCTTGGTGTAGCCCCGCGAATAGACGGCGTTGGTGAGTTGGACATGGGCGCCGGGGGTGCCTGGGACCGAACGGAACAGGCGCAGGCCGCGCCAGCTGTCGGCCATGAAGACCATGTAGGGGTCGCCGGGGTCGTCGCCGGGCACGACGTGGATCTTCTGGGCGTCGTAGGCGCCGCCACCCTGCTCGAAAGAAACCGGGGTGGCCGGATCGGTGACGTCGTAGGTCGACAGACCTTCGGTGGCCTCCACCATGATCGCCACGTCCCAGATGCGCCCGCCGTCGAGCACGCGCACGATCTCGACGCTTTCGGCGAACTTGTTGGTGTCGACGGTCCGCACCAGCGTCGGGGCCGCGGGATCGGCCAGCGACACCACGTGCAGTCCCGCCTCGCCCGCCGCCACATAGGCGTAACCGCCGAGGCAGGCCACACCCTCGTTGCCGCTGGGCGTCGCCACGCTGCCGATCACCCGGAAGGGGGACACGGGCGCCTCGTAGAGGTCCGCCGCGCCGCAGCCGATCGTCAGGACCAAGGCCGCCAGGGCCGGTCCGCGCCACCAATTCGTGTTGAAGTTCCTGCCGGACATGCGTGCTCCTACAGCTTGTAAGTGAGGCCGATCCAATACCGGCGCTGATTGAAATCCTTGTCCTCGGCGATGTCGCCCTCCCAGGGCGACTCCACCGTACGGACCGTGTACCGCACGCCGATCTCCATGTCGACGTCGCCGGGAAGCGTGCGGTCGAAGGTGAGCTGGATCATCTTCATGCGGTCGATGCGCCCCACGTGGTAGGGGTCGTCGAGGAGTTCCTTGGCCGAGGTGAACCAGTAGACCTGGTACTGGCCGCGCAGGCCCACCTTCTCGAAGAACGGCTCAGCCCAGCGGGGGCTCCAGGTCGCATCGACTTGGTAGAGGTCGCGGTTGAACGACGGGTCCGAGTCGTTGCTGTTCTCGATGGTCTCGCCCACTTCGTCGGCGCCGCGGGCCGGGGCGTCGGTGTAGCCGTAGTCGAAGGTCAGGCGCCAGTCCCGGTGGGCGTCCCAGACGAGGGTGGCGCGCAGGCCAAGGTCCTTGATGTCGTTCTCCATGAAGGGCTGGTTGTAGTAGCGCAGCGAACGCGTGCCGGCCAGCCTCAGGTCCAGGTCCTTGTGCAGGGGTTGCCGCCAGGTCAGATCGAAGACGTTGCGCGTGTAGCGGAACTCCTCCCACACCAGCGGATCGCTCGGCGGCACCAGGGGCGAACGATCGGAAAGTTCGCGGATGTACTGCTCGGGCGCATAGGCGTAGCCGAACTCCAGGCTCTTGCCGCCGGAGAAGAACTGCCGCACAGAATAGTCGAAGGACATGTTCGACTTGATGCTGCCCTGGACGTATTGCCAGGTCTTGAACTTGAAGCTGAAGCGCGTGTTGCCGGTGTCCCAGAACTTCCGTTGTGCGTAGACGGAGATGCTCGGCGCCAGGATGTGTGAATCCTTGCGTTCGATCTGGAACTTGTAGGGATAAGCGCCCGAGTAGAACTGGTCGAGGTAGTCGTCGGAGTAGCGCAGGAAGTTGTCGTCGTAAATCGTCTCGAGGCCGACCGTAGCGCTGGTCTTCCAGGGAGATTTCTCATGCGGCTTCGCCGCCGCGCCCGCGGGCTGGATTCCTCCCTCGATGAATTCCGGCTCCCAGTCCAGACGCACCATCACCGGCCCGTCGGGAGCCTTCAGCCTCAGCGTGTAGGAGCCGGCCGGCAGCCGCCGCGGCGACACCTTGCGGCCGCCGCTCGGACGTCCAGCCTTATCGTCGCCGTATTCCGATGAACTTGATGGTTTGAATTCGAAGGTATCCGCCCCCGCGATGCCGGGAACGCCGGCGAAGATCAGGCGGCGGGCCTTGGCGCCGTCCTCGTCTTCATCGAAATGGCCTCGGGCCCAGCCCGCCAGATCGCCGGGACCCGACAGGTGGAACTCTACGCCTTCCACGCCGATCAGCAGATAGTCCTTCATGTCGGAACCCGAACCGACAGGCACGACGACGCCCCCCTGCTCGGGCAACAGCGGCGTCACCGCCTCCGCAGTTGCAGCCGCGGCGAAGAGCAGCAGTCCAAGCACGATGCTTCGTCCGTCCAGTCTCATCGTCCTCCTAGCGAATATCCCGCTCGGGAATGCGGACACTGGCCGCCATGCCGCACTCCGCCGGCCTCAGACAGCGCAGTTCGATGCGGTGGGGACCACGGGGAATCTTCAGCGTCATTGTCTTGCGTTCACCAGGCAGCACGTCGTCGCGCTCGACCCAGCGCGCCGAATCGAGTCTGTCGGCGTCGTACTGGTAGGTGCGCCAAGCTTCGCCGTCGAGACGAACCTCGATGGCGTAGGGCTGCACGCCGCTCATGGTGTGATCGAAATCGAGACGGGTCCAGATCTTGAGGGTCGTCGGGCCCTTGACCTGGGCCACGAGGGGCGTCGCCGCATCGAAGAGGTAGTACGCCGTGCGGCTGCCGCTGTCGAACTGCAGATGGTTCACGGCGCGATAACGCTCCGGCGAGTACGACACCCAGCGGGTCGGCTTCTTGCGCACTTCGCGCAGGAAACGGGCCGCCACGGCGCCGCTGCCGGGGGCATCGGCTGTGACCATGACATCGTGCCAGCCCGACGGCACCGTCACATAGGAGCGCTTCAACACCCCGACGCGGCCCTCGCCGCTGCAGGGGACGATGTCGCGGTGGGCTTTGGTGTCGATGGGGCGGACGGCCGCGAGCCTGCCGTCGATGGCCGCCGTCACGGTATAGGCCGGCTGGGAGCCTTCGCCGGGAGCAAACAGGTAACGCGTGACGATCTTGACCCGACGCGGCCCCTTGACCCTCAGCACGACAGGATCAGAGGCGTCCAAACGGTGATACCCCACCGACTCGCCCCCTATATGCAGGCAGGCGTCGCCAAGATCCCTCTGCGGCGTGACGAGGCGCCATGTCGTCTCTGCTGCAGAGGCGATGACGACAGTGATCATCAAAACGATCAGGACCAGGACGAGCATGTTCTTCATGACACGTCTCCCCTTCTGCGGCGGATGCGCCAGACGTTCACGAGTTCGTCTTTGACCTGAGGCGCCAGGACCGCAATGCACAGTCCGGCGTAGAGCACGAAGATCAGCGCGACGAGGTCGAGGCGGTAGCTGTCGCGCACGAAGATGTCGCCTTCACCGGGTTCCGGCAGGTAGTCGGGCGCGAGGGGCAGCCCGTAGTCCCGGGCCAGGCCCTCGATCTCGAGGAAGTGCACGATGGGCACGCCGCGGTCGGCCATCAATGCGAGAGTCCCCTTGCGTGGCCAGTTCTCGGCCGTCAGGCTCATGGACAGCCCACGCGTCACAAGCAGCCTGCCGCGGTTGCTGCCGAGGCTGGCCACGCCGCCGCCGACGTTGACATAGCATCTGTAGGGCCGTCCGCGCATGGCCTCCTCGTAGAAGGCCATGCGCCGGACGATGGCGTCGTCGATATTGTCCGAGGGCAGCAGGGGCACCTCGTTGCGCTCGATGGCCTTGTGCAGCAGGCGGCGCCCGTCGGGACTCAGCCCTCGGCCCATGTCGTCGCCGCCGCCGAGGGTGGCCGCCTGGGAGCGTACATGGAGCAGGCGCTCCTCGAGCAGGACGTGCTCCATGTCCAGCCAGGTGAACCCGGGATCGTTGGCGCCCCACATCGACGCGCCCACCGAGGTCACAATGACCGGCGCCAACTCCATGGTCTCGAGAGCCGCCAACATGCATACGTTCAGGCCCGGGAACGATCCCGAAAGAGCCACGGCCACAGGGTCGCCCGGCTTCAGTCCGGCGTTGCGGAACATCTCCACCATGACCGCCGCGAAGTTGGGATTGAGGCTCGTGAGCTTGGCGTCGAGATCACCGCGGGCGTTGGTCACGGGGCTGAACTCGGGGCCGACCAGGCCCGTGCCCGCCGGATCGTTGACCAGGTCCAGTTCGGCGCCCTCCATGTTGCGGAAACGGCGCAAGGCCGTCATGGATTCGTAGGCGATCGTCGCGGCCGTGAGCTTCAACTCGTAATCGCGCTGCCTCTGAGGGGCGCGCGTTGCTTCCAGCAAGGCCTGCAGGCCCACCGCCAGCAGGGCGAGGCCGACCAGGATCACGGTTTTGGATCTAACCGACCGCGACATCGATCAGCCTCCCCCCGTGAGCCAGCACCAGAGCCAGACGGACCAGAAACGAAGCCATGATCATCGTACTCAACGTCTGCAGCACACCCTGGCGATACATCCAGTAGGCGATCAGACCGGGTATGATGTAGCCGATGGACTGGATCAGCGAGGCGTCGAACCCCGTATCGAGAACGCTATTGAACACCAGGGCATAGCGGGTCAGGTAACCGGCGACGAAACCCATCAGCACGCAGAACACCATGGTCCGGCGGCCGTACAGCAGCACGAAGCGCCCCAGCAGACGCACAGCACCGAATGTGGCCAGAGCCGCGAGTACAGTCCCCAAGATGCGGAGCGGCTGGTCGAGATAGAGGGCGATATACCCCGGCACGATCAGGCCGCCGGCCGCAAGGCCGAGCAGCTCTGTGAAGACGAGACTGATGACCAGTCCCAGCCCGATGGCCTGATAGATCACGCGCCCCCCCCTTTTTCAAGCAGGTCCACGAGCTCCAGCCCCACGCCGCCGATGTTGCCCACACCCACCACCATTGCGCGACTAGGGCAGACGGCCTCGAGCACGTCGAGGAGCTGGGCCGCCGAACGGCCGCCGGCATCGACCACCGTACCGGGCGGAACGCGGCCCTTGAGCAGATCGATGAACTGGCCCGTGGCCTGTCCGCACACCACGATGCGAACGGCCTCGATGCCCTTGCCGAACATCGGCGCCAGATCGCGGGCGCGTCGCAGACGGTCCGAGCGGTTGTTGAACAGCACCACGGCCTCGGCCGGACATTCCGCCAGGCCCAGCCGCCGCCACACCGCCAAGGTGCTCTCGGGATCGTTGGCCGCGAAGGCGTTGACGAAGGTCAGGTCCTTGCCTGCGATGGGCAGGTGCGTGCGCGTGAGGGCTCCCACGTCGGGGGTCACGTCCCACATGCCGCGCAAGGCGTCGGCACGGTCCACGCCCACGGACCGGCAAACATCCAGAGCCAGGGACACGTTGTCGGCGAATTCCACATAGCGGAAGCCGGCCAGTTCTTCGTCCAGCACTGAAAGCGGATCGGTCATGGCGCTGGTCGATCCGCGGCGCCGCGCCTTGCCGGCCAGGAAGTCGACGAAACGATCCTCGGCGTGAAAGAGCCGAGCCCCGCGGGGAACCGTGCCCGCCAGACTCTCGGCTACATCGTCCAGATGAGGACCCATGACCTCGAGATGATCGGGCCGCACGTTGGTGATCACGCCGTGGGTGGCGCGCACGATGTCGTGCTCGCACACCTTCTGCAGATCGGGACGCACCGCCATGCACTCAAGCACCAGGGCTTCGCAGCCCTCCGACGCCGCCTGGCGGAACACGCGCAGCTGTTCGCGGATGTTGGGGGGACCTAGGCGCCGGATAGGCGTCTCGCTGCCGTCGACATGGAGAAAACGGGCCGCGGAACCGGTTGTCTTGGCGCAGACGCGCAGACCCCCGCCCTGCAGCCCCGCCGCGATCAGGCGGGTGACCGACGACTTGCCGCGGCTGCCGTTGACGTGCACGCGCACGGGGATGCGCCGCCGCACCAGGCGGTGGCGCATCATCTCCCACAGCCCGCAGGCCGTGAGGGTGAACAGCAACAGCAGGATCAGCTTCACGAACGCCTCCTACCGTACCAGCAGGACCTTGCGGGTCAACGTGCGTTGTTCGCCCTGCAGACGGGCGAAGTACACGCCGGCGGCGGCCGAACGGCCATCGTCGCGACGTCCGTCCCAAATGCGCACGGTTTCACCGCTCGAAGCTTCCCCTTCGTGAAGCACCCGAACGAGGCGGCCCGCCACATCGTAGATCCTCAGATGAACCGTTCCGGTGCGAGGCAACGAGAAGGCCAGGTTCACCGCGCTGACGGCTGGGTTGGGCCAGGCCGCCCGCAGCGAGAAGCGCGAAGGTGTGGCGACGGCATCGTCCGCCGATATCCGCCCCGCCACGTTGCGATGCCCATAGGGATGCACCGCTTCGAGCTGGTAGCTCAATTCCGGATCATCAGGCGCCGCGGCATCGACGAACGTTCGCACATTCGCGGGCAGAAGTGTTTGGGTCAGGGTTTCGGCGCCCAAGGACGTGAGACGCACCACGCGCCAGCCGACAACGGGCCGGGAATCCTCGACGTCCCAGTTCAAGCTCACCCCGCCGCCGAGCCGTTCGGCGGTAAAAGCCGCCAGGGCGTAGGGCACGCGCACCGGCTGCTCGGTAGTGATCAGCACGGCGAGTCCCGGACCGATGGGAGCCATACCCGCCTCGTTGACGTTGGCGTAGCTGAGCTGCAGACCCATGGACTCGGTCTGGTCCTCGAAGCCGACGGTGGCGTACTGCCGCTCGGTGTCTGTGTTCAGAACCTGACGATAGAGGATGAGCATCTCGCCGTCGCCCGTCACCGTCGGATGAACTGCGGGGTCGCGCAGCACGAGCTGGAAGGTCTGGGCGTCGGTCACATCGGGTCGGTAGTGGATCATGTTCGTCCACTGCACCGTCAGCGTGCCCGCATCGTCATCGTAATTCGTGAACACGCCGCCGGTACCTTCGAGAGTCGGGTCGAAGTTGTCCCAGAACGGGGCCACCACGGAATGGTTGCCGTGGGGACCGGGCAACGGCCAGTTGTAGAATTCGTATTCGTCGGACGTGTCGAAACTGATCCACCCGTTCTCGGAAATCCGGATCTGACCGTTGTAGGTCGTGCCGTAGTAGGCGAAGGCGAAGGGCAGGTCGATCAGCTTCACCTCGTTGTCCAGAATGAACGTCAGCGGCACGCCCTCGCCCCCACGGGCAGGATCTATGTCGACCCAGCGGTATTGGGGTGCCAAGGCCGGGTAGTCCAGATCGGCGCTGTCCACGGCCCAGTAACCGTAGGCGTCGGGACCTACCGGAGTGCCGGCGTCGACGGCGCCGACAGTCAGCGGAAGCAGGATGACCTGCTCGTAGCCTTCGTCGCTGAGGGATGCGAGGCGGAGGATCAGACCGGAGCCCACAGGTGCGGCAGCGGCAAGATCGACCTGCACCGAGCCGACGGCCACAGTTTCTGCCCCGGACGCCAGGGCGCCGAAGGTCAATGATCCGGAGGTCACCACACCGACATCGGGCGAAAGCGACGTGACGGTCAGCGATCCACCGACGGTCGCCGCGGAGCCGCCGTTGGCCAGGGTCAGGCTGTAGGAGACCGTCTCGCCCGGATCGGCCAGGCCGTCCCCGTCGGGTACGGCGGACGTCACGCCCAGCATGGGGGCCGACACGATCCAGTCGCGGAGAGAACCATCGACGTCGCCGTCGTGGGCGGCGTCGAAGCGGAGCTGGAGCGGCGTGCCGTCGGCGGTTGCGGGGGGCACGGCGATCGTCAAGGCATCGTCGCCCGTGAAGTCGTGTGTCGCACCGGCGTCCAGGGAGGCCAGCACGAGCTGACCGTCGAACACCGTTGCGGCGCCCGCGACCGTGAGATCGAGGGTCGTCGTCCCAGCGGCCGAACCGCCCAGGTTGGTCAGGGATGGATGAAGGACCAGGAACTCGCCGGGATTGACGGCGTCGTCTCCGTTCCCGCCTTGGTCGGTCCAGTTCAATCCGCTCACCTGGAGATAGCTGTCGGCTGTGCCGGTCGAGACTGTTGAAACCAGAGCGAAACGACCGGCACCGGTGACCGTGACCGTGAGATCGTCAGTCCCGTTCCAGGCTTCCAGATCGATGGCGGCTGTGCCGTCGAGCCCCGAATAGTTACAAGCGACGAGCTCGCCGGCGGCCGTCACGCCGATGCGGGCGCCCGGCAGGGGCGTCGTGCCGTCTTCCTCGAAGACCCTCACGTCGAGCCGTCGGGCGAAGCCTGGCAGCGATTCCTCGAGAGATACGGTCATGTCGCGGGGCGCGCCCTTCCACATGTTCAGTTCCGGGTCGCCGAGCAGGTTGTAGATGTGGAAGTAGAACTCCACCGACTCCTCTCCATAGGTAGCGGCGTCGAGTTCGTGGGGAAAGAACTGCATGAAGCGCAGCCGGCCGGCCAGCATCATGCTGCCCAGGTCTGTGATCGAGGGATCGGGATACGCCTCGAAGAACGAGATGGCCATGGCGTCGTTGTAGCGCGTGTGGCTCCAGTGTTCGCCGTTGCCGATGAAGGCCACGGCGCCCTTGGGTTCCGCCGCTGTGCCCTGGTTGGTGAAGACCTCGCCGAAGCAGGGGTTGGCGTCGGCGAAGTTGTTGTTCAGGCACACGAAGCTCATGACCACGGGGTTCATGGCGCCGTTGTCGACACCCGGAATGTCGGCGTTGGTGAAATGAGGGGGTTCCCACCCCTCGGTCCCGTAGGCCCAGCCCCGGTACACGCACATGCCCACGCCGTTCTCGAGAGCCTGAGTGATGGGGAAAACGCCGTTCCAGAACGGCGGCGACATGACCTCGACGGCCGCCTCGAACCCGACCGTCTCGAGCTGCTCCCCCACCCAGTGCACGGTGTGGGTCGGCGTGGTGGAACCGTAGTTGCCGCCCACCATGAGCTGACGCGAGAACCAGCCCTCGTCGACGCGGTAGGGGCTTTTCTCATAGGCCACGCTCTTGGCGACAAGGGCCGCCGCCTGATCCGCGTTGGCCACGGAGAACCGGCCCACCATCAGGTCGGGCAGCCAATCGCCCTCGTTCATCAGGGCGTAGGGCATGTCGGTAACGTTTTCGCTGAAGAACCAGGCGGGAATCACGTCCACGTCGCCGACCAGCAGCACATACTCGGGCGGTGTGTCCCAGACAGCGTAGGCGTCGCGCAGCCAGGCCTGAATAGCCGCGGCTGTCACACCGGCTTCTGCGGTGGTGACCAGATGGACCTCGAAGCCCTTGTCGCGCTTCCAGGCGACCAGCGGCTCCATGGCGGCTGCATAGTCGGTCCCGGCGATGATCACGTAGCTGCCGTTGCGGCCCGTGTTGGCCGCCATGCCGGGAACTGATCCGGCCAGGGCTGCGTCGAAGCCGCGCGATGAAG
>CALEMW010000076.1 GCA_937910695.1 uncultured bacterium | reverse complement strand
GTCCTCGAGCCCGGGCGCCAGCAAGAGCCGCAGCTCGCCGGGACAGACCGGTCCCTGACGCGCCGGCTCAAGGGCGGCTTGGCCAGTCCGGACCTCGGCGCGCTCCGAGAGCACCTGCGGGGCGGGGCCACCGCCTCGCCCCGCGGAGTTGCGACGCCCGCGCCGGTCATGCACAGCGGCGGCCCGACCATCGAGAGCGGGTCGGCGACAGCAGCGGTGGCCGACGTTGCGATCCTCGCCGAGCCTGAGCCCTGTCACGCTAAATAATGGATGAGTAGCTGATCTGCCGCAGGATACGTAAGGCACGGGCCGGGAGCCCCCCCAGGTATCTTGGCGGATCTCGGTGGAGGCTCCCGCCCCAGCCCAAAGGCAGGGGCGATGCTACTCGACGTTCTTCCTCGTGTCAGCTTTTTCCATGTTCTCCACTGCATCGACCAGGATCTCGCGAAGCGAGTCAAGGAGGGTTGCTGCGTGTACTGCGGCGGTCCGCTGCATGACGCGCACTACGAGCGGAAGCCCCGCGGAGGCCCAGCGGATCTGCCCGAGGAGATGTGTGTCCGCCTCGGTCTCTGCTGCGGACGGGAGGGCTGCCGCCGTCGGGCGCTGCCGCCGTCGGCGCTGTACTTCGGACGCCGTGTCTACTGGGGCGCCGTCGTGGTGGTGGTGACCGCTGTGCTCCAGGGCCGTGATCGAGGGTACTCGTACTCCGAGCTGCAACGCCGCTTCGGCATGTGCCGGTTGACGATGAAGCGATGGCAGGCCTGGTTTCTGGAGGAGCTTCGGCGGACCCGGATCTGGCAGCGCATCTGTGGGTCGCTCCCGCTGGACGCGCTGGACGGCGCTCAACCATCCGCCCTGCTGGAGTCTCTGGTCAAGGCAGAAGAGGACACCGGGCAGGGGGTCACGCTCTGCCTGTCGCTGCTGTCGGGGGGACCGCTGTCGGTGGCGCAGGCACGCATGGCAAGGGGCCGAGCGGTCCACGCGGAAGTTGGAGACTGCCGATGATCTGAGACCCAAGCTACAACGCCTCCTCCCCCCGGCCCGGTCCCCGACATGGGGTCGGGCCCAGCGGCCGGGGACCGGAGGAGCCCATGGGAGACCGGACACACGAGACGACACAGGAGAGGTGGGCGCGGTTGCGATACGCGGTGATCGCGCCGCTGCTGGCGAGCCCGCCGGAGCCCGGTGCGCTGGGGTCGACGGTGGAGCTGCTGTCGAGACAGCGCTATCGGCACCCGACGGAGCCGGACCGTTGGATCTTCTTTGGTCGCTCGACCATCGAGCGCTGGTACTACCAGGCGAGGGACACCTCGGACCCGGTGGCCGCGCTGCGGCGGCGAGTCCGGTCGGACGCTGGTCACAATCGCGCAATGTCGCCGCGGCTGCTCGCCGCGCTGGAGCGACAGTATCGCCAGCACTCCCGTTGGAGCTACCAGCTCCACAGCGACAACCTGGTGGCCTTGGCGAAACAGCGTCCAGAGCTGGGTGTTGCGCCGTCGTACTCGACGGTGTGCCGGCGGATGAAGGCCCACGGCTGGCTCCCGAAGAAGCGGCTGCCGAAGCACGCCACACCGGGTCAGCGAAAAGCCCACGCCCGCCTGGAGCAGCGGGAGGTGCGCAGCTTCGAGCGGGAGCGCGTCCACGCACTCTGGCATTCGGATTTCCATAAGGCGTACCGCCGCGTCCTGGTGGACGGTGAGGCCCGGTGGCACACGCCGGTGATGCTCGCCTTCATGGACGACCGATCCCGTCTCTGCTGCCATGCACAGTGGTACCTCGCCGAGAACGCGGACAACTTCATCCACGGCCTGGCCCAGGCGCTCGCGAAGCGGGGGCTGCCGCGGGAGATGATGACCGACAACGGCAAAGCGATGGACGCCCTGGAGAGCCGCAACGGCCTCGCGCGCCTCGGCATCCTCCACGAGACCACGCTGCCATATTCTCCGTACCAGAACGGGAAGCAGGAGTCCTTCTGGAATCAGGTGGACGGTCGCCTGCTCGCCATGCTGGAGGACGTGGAGCCGCTGACGCTGGACTTCCTCAATCAGGCCACGCAGGCGTGGGTGGAGGGCGAGTACAACCGCACGGACCACGAGGAGCTGGGCTGCCCGCCCCTGACGCGGCTCCTGGAGGGACCGGACGTCTCCCGCCCCGCACCGGACGCGGCGGCCCTGCGCTTGGCCTTCACGCTCCAGGAGACCCGCACGCAGCGGCGCAGCGACGGCACGCTGAGCATCGGCGGAGTGCGCTTCGAGGTGCCCTCCCGATTCCGTCACCTCCGCACCGTCGTCGTCCGCTATCAGAGCTTCGACCTGAGCGTGGCGTGGCTCGTGGACGAGCGGACCGGTGAGCCGATCTCCCGTCTGCTGCCCCAGGACAAGGCCCGTAACTCGGACAGCATCCGCCGCGGCCTGGAGCCCGTGTCCAAGGCCGGAGCACAGGACCACGAGGTGGCGGGGGAGCCCATCCCGCCGCTGATGCGTCAGCTCCTGGACGACCACGCGGCCACGGGGCTCCCCCCCGCGTACCTACGCAAGGACAACGACACCGACAGGGAGGACGATGATGAATGACAAGACCCTGCGCGACCTCTACGGCCTCAAGCGCAACCCCTTCGAGCCCAACGTACCCACGGAGGCCCTGTGGGAGCCGCCGCAAGCGGCACCCTTCATCGAGCGCATGGACCGGATGGCGCGGATCGGCGGCTTCGCCCTGATCAGCGGAGAGCCCGGCACGGGCAAGTCCAAGGTCCTGCAGCTCCTGGCGGCGCGCCTGGGGCAGCAGGACAACGTGGAGATCGGCGTCATGGAGCGACCCCAGTCCGGGATCATGGACTTCTACCGAGAGCTGGGCGCGCTCTTCGGCGTCAAGCTCAGCCCGGCCAACCGCTACGGCGGCTTCCGGGCGCTGCGCACCCGCTGGGGCGAGCACATCAAGGCCACGCTCATGCGGCCGGTCCTGCTCATCGACGAGGCCCAGGAGACCCCCACCGACTGTCTCAGCGAGCTGCGGATCCTGGGCAGCGTCCGCTTCGACTCCCTGTGCCTCCTTACGACGGTGCTCTGCGGCGACAACCGCATGGAGGAGCGCCTGAAAGGGGCCGACCTCATGCCGCTGCACAGCCGGATCCATGCGCGCCTCGATCTTGATGACCTCGGACGCGACGACCTGCGCGCCTACGTCGTCCACGCTCTGGACGAGGCCGGCGCACCTCACCTGATGACCGATGGCCTCATCACGGCTCTGGCCGACCACGCCAACGGCAACCTCCGTCGGCTCTGTCACGTCGCGTCGCGGCTCGTCTGGATGGCCGCAGAGCGCGAGCTGGCGACCATCGACGAGAACCTCTTCCTCGACCTCTGCACCCCCGGCAGCGCACGGCCCCGGACGCGGGCGGGGAGGATGGCATGAAGCCCTTCCCCGTGACCCTGGCCCACGCGCTGGAGCCGATTGACGCTGACCGCGAGTGGCTCATCGAGGACCTCTGGGGCGACGAGGCCGTCGGCATCATCGGCGGAGAACCAAAGTGCGGGAAGTCTTTCCTGGCCCTCGACATGGCGGTCTCTGTGGCGTCCGGGCGGCCGTGCCTCGGACGCTTCCGGCCCAGGCGGACCGGCAGGGTCCTGATCTACGCGGCCGAGGACTCCCTGGCCATTGTCCGGCAGCGCCTCGAGGGGATCGCACGACGCGCAGGGCTGGACCTCGAAGCCCTCGACCTCTGGATGATCACCGCACCGGCTGTCCGTCTCGATGTCCCCGAGCACCGCAAGCGTCTGGCCGCGACCGTCGAGACCGTCCAGCCGCGGCTGCTCATCCTGGATCCCTTCGTGCGCTTGCACCGCATCGACGAGAACGCCAGCGCGGAGGTCGTCCCCCTCCTCGCATCCCTCCGAGACCTGCAGCGGACCTACCGCTGCGCGGTCCTCATCGTCCACCACGCACGCAAGGGCGCCTCCAGGGCACGGGCAGGTCAGGCCCTGCGCGGCTCCTCCGAATTTCATGCATGGTCCGACGCCGGGCTCTTCCTGCGACGGCGGGGGGACGACATCGTCCTCTCCGCGGAGCACAGGGCCCACCCCGCCATCCAGGATCTCAACCTCCGCCTCGATACCGCAGACGGCAACGTCGCGCTCGTCGTCGCCAACGAATCCACAGAGAATCCTGCAACTCCGGACCCGGTCTCGCCTGGCGACCGCATCCTCGCCGCGCTCGAGACCTGCGCCACCCCGCTCTCCGCCCGTCAGCTCCGCCAACACTGCGCCATCCGCACCAGCACCGTCGCAGACACCCTCGCAACCCTCCAGGGCGAGGGCCGCGTGGCGAACTCAACCGCCGGCTGGGTCCTGATCTGACCACCGTTACCCGATTGCCGTTTCCGCCCGATCCCTTAAGAGAACCACCGGGAAACGCCCTCCGGTAACACCTCGGTTTTCGTGATTGACCCGCCCTCAGAAAGCCTGAACGGGCTCAGTCCGAGCACGACTCGGTCGGGCCCCGGACGGCTCGTTCCCTGACAGCACGGCCTGTACCTTGTCCCATACCACCTGTTCGATGATGGCATCGTGCAGTCCGGGATACGTCTTGTCCTTGTGCTTGACCAGGCCGAGGCACGTCGGGTTG
>CALEMW010000075.1 GCA_937910695.1 uncultured bacterium | reverse complement strand
CTGACAACCTTGCTGAAGAAGGCCCAGTACCGAGCCGGCAGTCAGGGCCACGGGTTCGTCATGCCCAATGGCGTGCCCGGCACCGTCGCGGGCAAGCTCGACAAGATCATCATCAACTTCAGCGGCGGCAAGGACAGCGTGGCCTGCGTGCTGCATCTGCTGGAGCTGGGCGTACCCAAGCACGCCATCGAGCTGTGGCACCAGGAGATCGACGAACCGGGCGATCCCTTCATGGACTGGCCGAGCACCCCCGCCTACTGTCGCGCCTTCGCGGACGCCCTGGGCCTGGACCTGTACTTCCAGCGGCGCGTGGGCGGATTCCGGCGTGAGCTGATGAGGCACAACGACGTTCCCGGCAGCGTGACCTTCGATCTGGTGGGTGGCGGCGAGCGCACGGTCCATACCAAGAAGAAGAAGGGGCTCACCCGCCTCAAGTTCCCTGGCCTGGGCAAGATCGAGAACGGTCGCTGGTGCTCCGCGATCCTCAAGATCGATGTCGAGGCGCGGGTGATCAACGCCGAGCCGCGCTTCTCCAGCGGCGTCTTCGTGTCCATCACCGGAGAGCGAGCCCAGGAGAGCGGGCCACGAGAGAACCTGGCCGAGATCGAAGATCATCGCTGTGACAAGCCCAGCAGGCCGGTCACCAAGTGGCGGCCCATCCACAAGTGGCCCGAGGAGGACGTGTGGGCCATCATGCGCCGCTTCGGGGTGGTGCCCCACCCGGCGTACCAGATCGGTTGGGGCCGCCTGAGCTGCATGACGTGTATCTTCGGGGACCGGCACCAGTGGGCGTCGGTGCGCGCCATCGATCCGAGAACCTTCGACGAGATCGTCATGCTCGAGCGGAGCTTCGACTACTCGATCAAGCGGGAAGGGTTCCTGCCAGACTTCATCCGGCAGCGCACCCGCGACTTCCCCCAGGGAGGGATCTCGTTCGTACCTCCAGGCACCAAGGCCCTGGTGAGGCGAGCCATGTCCACCGCGCCATGGCGCACCGACATCATCGTGAGCCCATCGAAGTGGACGCTGCCTCCGGGGGCGTTCACGGGCGGCGGCGCTCCGGGCTGATCTACAGGCCGAGACTGGCTCGCGCCTCTCGCAGCAGCCCGTCAAGGTCCAGCTTTCTACCCGACGACTTCCCGGTCCAGCTCGTACCCCCGCAGCCCCTGGCGAGCTTCAACAGCAGCTCACGGAAGCGAGGCGGGGTCTTCTTCCCCTCCTTCTTCGTCAGGGGCGGGAGCCAGTATTTCCCGTCCGCCTTCTTGCCGTAGCTGATCTGGTGGGTGCCCTGGGGCTTGCTCCAGTCCAGCTTCGGTGGCGGCTTGATTCCGTAGTAGAGCAGCCAGGTCAGCTTCTCGGCCTGGTGCCCGTAGGCGGCCTGGCTCACCTCGGTGATCCACCCGCCGTCTCCCGTCTCCTGCCAGCTACCTCGCCTGGGCCTGCCCAAGTCGAAGCCGTGCTTCTTGCCGAAGGCCAGCGATCTGGACGGATGCTCCAGCACGCCGCCCCAGCGGCGCACGTCCCGCAGCGCGGCCTCGAAGCAGCCACCGTCGTCCCCGATCTTGCAGTGGGGATAGCGGGCCTGCACCGAGTAGGCGAGCACGGACCAGCGGACACAGGGAGGGTGCGCTACGACCGGGTGAGGCCCCCGGTAGCGCCGGGCGTCCCTTTTCTCGTCCCAAGGCTCCACGCCCCGCAGGGAGCTGTAGGGGCCGTCAGGGAAGACATAGAGGGCCGCGACGGTGGTGGCGGGGCGACGGCTCATGGCGGGGAAGTGGCCAGCGGCCAGCGGCCAGCGGGCCAGGTTGGTAGGTGGCGGGGCGAATGATCGGTGGCGGCAAGCAAGGTAGTCACACCTTCAGCTTGTCGATGAAGCATTGAAGCGAACGAATCAATGAGTCATATCTGCTCTCGAGGACGTGAGTCAGATGACTATCCAACAGCTCGAGCCTGGAACAGAGAGCCAGCAGGTATTTGACCTCGGAGGCCGATCCGAGCGCCATCACAAGGAAGTGACGAAAGTCCTTGTCGGTGTCTCTGGCTGCTCCCTCTACGATGTTGGTTGGGGCAGATACAGCGGCACGACGAATCTGGGATTGGAGCCCAAATCGTTCCTCGGCAGGAAGGTCTTTGGTCAGCTTGTAGACCTCGAGCACAAGCTCGTCGGCCTGCTGAAACACCATCATGTTCTCGTGTTTCCTCGCCATACTCACCTCCGATGCTTGATCTCCGATGCTTGTCGCCACTGTCGCTTCAACTCTGCACTGACCAGCCTTGCTTGCTGGCCGCTGGCCGCTGGCTGCTGCGCGCCTTCGGCGCGCTCACGCTTGGGCTCTGCCTCGCGGAGCACGCACGGCCTTGCGAAGCTCGACCTCGCCATGAGCGACCTGATGGACCTCGACGCCGCTGCTGGCTCCGAGAGCGCGCATGGTGTTGAGCGCCTCGGCCCAGGAGCCAGCGGGTACGGCCCAGGACTCCACGGTGTCGCCACCGCCCGTCACCGCCGCGACCAGCTCCATGAGTCGGATCGGCTGGACGTTGCCCATGTTGGAGTAGACGCTGCCCACCTTGTACCCCTGGCCGTCCCTGACGAAACGAACCGTCACGTCGGGGTTGGCGGCGCTCTTGCTGCCGTACTGGCGACCCATGCCGACGCCCAGGGCGAGCGCGACTGCGGCGAAGACGAAGGGGGTTCCGTTCATGGGGGTGGCTCCGGGGAGAGGCGGGAGGTGGCAGGGAGGCGGCCAGCAGCCAGCAGCCGGCTGGCCGGGCTGGTCCTGTCGGGGAGCTGCGGTGGTGGCGGAAAGAGAGGTGACTGTGCGGGCTCGAGTCTACTACATCACGACTTCGGGGTCCATCGCTTCGCTCGTTCATAGGCTTCTTGGAAGGTGGGCTCGGTGAACAGATGCTTCGTGACGCCACCCGTCAAGCCTCCATTGACATTCCACACCTCACCGTCTGTCCACAAGTCGAACAACAGTCTTCTGTATAAGCCAAGTTTATCAAAATAATCAACAAATAACCAACATCGTTTGCCTTCTTTGCCACTGAACCACTGACACCCGCTCGGGAGCTTTTTAGGAGGCAAGGTACGCTCCCTGGACCGCAGCTCGTCGTAGCGCCTGGACAAGGCCATAAAGCCCAGCTTGGGGCCCCTGCGCTCGCCCAGGGTGCGTTTCATGGTTGCTCCGTGTTCGACACCGTCTTGGCGTATCGAGTCGCCGCCGCCTTCGCGCTGTTCTCGGTCTTGAGAGTTCCCGAGCCAAACCTGCCCGCGCTCCAGCACCAACCGAACATCCCAGCGGGCCATACCCGACAGGACACACCGTTTACTTCACGACCTTGCATCCGCTCTCTGATTATAGTCCATTCGCTCATGGCTTTATCTCGATACTCGTGTTGTTGATGGCGACCACACGATCCCAGTAGCTCCCGGTGAGCGTCTTGGGGCACGCTGGCAGTTTCTGGGTTCTGCTGTTGACCTGACCCAGGTGGTAGCGCCGACCGCAGCCCATGCAGGCCCAGGCGTCCATGACACCGTGGACAGCATAGATCGGGCGACACCGCTCGACCTCGATCCCGAGCGACTGCTGGACGCCCGAGCCTCCCACCTGGCGGACAGTGGGATCGCTCACCTCGATCTCCGTCGCTTGCGCCGTTCTCCGCGCTGCTTGCGGTTGTAGTCGTCCGCCTCGATCACGTCCAAGGCCGTACCCCAGTCTCCAGCCGGGGAGATAGCGGTCGGCTTGGAACCATAGCACGCCTCGATCTTCGAGACGGCTTCACGACATGCGATCTCCCACACCTGGCCGTCCGGATCTCCACGCCGACCGTCCAGCCAGAAGTTCCACAACGTGTCCTCCTTGTGGACGTTCCGACCGCTGGTGCCGAAGCCGATGTGAGGAGCAGAAGCTCCGTACCGATGCTGGCGTGGCGAGGCTTCTTTCATCGTCTCACCCTTGCAGCGGTCACTCATGGCGTCACTCCAGGCGCGGTCGGACGCGCTGCGCGGATGCGGTTGGCGATGCGTTGGTGGGTGGCGGCCCAGGCGGCGTCACTGGCGGCGTCACTGGCGGCGTCACTGGCGGCCATGGCGGCGACCCTGGCGGCGGCCCTGGCGGCCATGGCGGCGACCCTGGCGGCGGCCCTGGCGGCCCAGGCGGCGTCCCAGGTGGCGGCATTGGCGGCGGCCCTGGCGGCGGCCCAGGCGGCGGCCCAGGCGGCGTCCTCGGCGGCATTGGCGGCGGCCCAGGCGGCGTCCTCGGCGTCACTGGCGGCGTCCTTGGCGGCCCAGGCGGCGACCCTGGCGGTTCGCAGATCAGTCTCATCGCCGCTCTCGATAGCTGCGCCTACCTGCTCGAGCACACCTTCGTGCTTCGTTCCCTTGGCCCAGGCCATGTAGGGCTCCTCGATCTCTGGGAGGATCGCGGGCCACACCTCGGCTCGAGTGATCGGAACACCGACCGCATCCCACCACCAGCACAGCCAGTCTCCCTGGGGGCACAGATCGTAAATCTGTTGGAGGGTGGTGTCGACGGGTAGGGTCGCGAGCCAGTCGCGAGCTGTCTCGCACGGGCGCTTATTGTCGAGACGGAGAGCGAGGAGGGTCTGGATGGGGGTCATGGCGTCACTCCAGGCGCGGTCGGACGCGCTGCGCGGATGCGGTTGGCGATGCGTTGGTGGGTGGCGGCCCAGGCGGCGTCACTGGCGGCGTCACTGGCGGCGTCACTGGCGGCCATGGCGGCGACCCTGGCGGCGGCCCTGGCGGCCATGGCGGCGACCCTGGCGGCGGCCCTGGCGGCCCAGGCGGCGTCCCAGGTGGCGGCATTGGCGGCGGCCCTGGCGGCGGCCCAGGCGGCGGCCCAGGCGGCGTCCTCGGCGGCATTGGCGGCGGCCCAGGCGGCGTCCTCGGCGTCACTGGCGGCGTCCTTGGCGGCCCAGGCGGCGACCCTGGCGGTTCGCAGATCAGTCTCATCGCCGCTCTCGATAGCTGCGCCTACCTGCTCGAGCACACCTTCGTGCTTCGTTCCCTTGGCCCAGGCCATGTAGGGCTCCTCGATCTCTGGGAGGATCGCGGGCCACACCTCGGCTCGAGTGATCGGAACACCGACCGCATCCCACCACCAGCACAGCCAGTCTCCCTGGGGGCACAGATCGTAAATCTGTTGGAGGGTGGTGTCGACGGGTAGGGTCGCGAGCCAGTCGCGAGCTGTCTCGCACGGGCGCTTATTGTCGAGACGGAGAGCGAGGAGGGTCTGGATGGGGGTCATGGAACAATCTCCGTCAAACCGATTCATAGCCAGTAGTTTTCAAAATCGAGTCGATGAACGCCTGAGCCTGCTGGCTCGGCTTCTCGATCTTCAACCTGGGCTTGCCGTACAGCTTCGCGTAGCAGGCGTCACAGGTCATAAGCGCGATCTTGCGGGTCCAGGGGATGCCGGGGATCGGAGTGTGCCGGATGCAAGCCAGCCGGTCGTCGTCGTCCAGCCAGTGTACGGGCTCAATGAAGATGGCGGCAGACACGACCTACCCACCTTCTTCCAGTCCAGCCGACAGCTCCTCGGCGGCGTCGTGAGCCTGCTGAGCGGCGTACTCGTCCATAGCCATCAGCAGTTCGTCCCACTCGTTCTCGTCCAGCAACATCCAGAGCTGGACGAAGGTGACCGGGGTCTGGCCGTTCACCAGCCGGGTGGCGGTGGAGCGGCTCACGCCGAGCTTCTCGGCCAGATCGTAGTGGGTCCAATCGCGCCGCTTGGTGATCTCGTCCAGCATGAGCGCGGCCACGTCTTCCTGGCGTTCGGGAACTTTGAGGGTCTTCATGGGGTACTCCTCCTGGTCAGCCGCAGAACGGCGTGATGGGTCGGTTGGTCGTGTCTGAGATGATGGCGGTCGGGTGGTCGCTCACCAGGATTGGATCTACCCAGTCCCAGTTGGACCTCCACTCCTCGATGGATTCGATCTTCGTCTCGGTCGGATCTTCTTCACACCTGATCTCATAGATGCGCTCACCTAGTCCGAGCACGCTCATGGGCTCCGTCTCGATGTCTTCGATCTCTTTCTGTTCGAGCCAGGTCTGGCGCGAGGTGCCGTACAGGGTCCAGAACAGGTGGTCTGCGGGCGGAAGCCAGGTGGGGACGGGGATGCCGCACTGTGTGGCCAGAAAAATCATGTTCTCGAGGTTCATGTCGAGCTGACGGTGACAGCACCGTCGCGCTGGAGCGTCCCAAGAACCCTCGAGCATGTGATCCTTGGCCCACTGGTTCGCCTCGGCCTCGATGGCCAAGACTCGCCAGAGCGGATCGTCTTCCATGATGATGTGACCCAGCAGCATGTGCCCGATCTCGTGCATGGCGACGAAGTAGCTCTTGGTGGAGATCACGACCGGGTAGTGCAGCCTGCGGTTGACAGTGTCGGCCCAGCCCTGATCGACGAGATTTCCGATCACAGCCATGATCTTCTTGGAGAAGGGAGACTCACCGCCACGAGCAATCCCGTGCTCGCGACAGAGGCTCGAGGCGTGGGCGGACATGAGTCGGGGGGAGGGGCGGGTCATGGTGCCTTCGGCTTCAGCCCGAGCGCCCGCAGGTTGGGCGTCCAGCCAACGTCGGCACGCATGGAGCGAGTCTCGAAGAAGTCCGCCGCCCACAGCTTCGGTCGCATCGCCAGCACCACACGGGCGTAGTAGGAATGGAAGCTGTTGTTCAGCTCGAAGTCGTCCCCGTAGGTCACGAGGTGCTTCCAACGCAGGTGCTCGAAGATCAGCTTGATCGACGCCTTGCGGACTTTTGAAGCCCACAGCTCGTCGCAGGACTCGAGGATCGACTCGAGGACGTGCGGGTTGAGCCGGTGGAACCGCTCGAAGCGGTCGGCTATCGAGCCTTCGTTGTGGGTCTGACGGATGTTCAGGCCCAGGGGCATCTGTTCCATCACTTCCTCCAGTAGGGCAGCGCGGAACCGTCCTGGTAGCAGACGGGGCAGACGGGATTGACGTGATTTCCAAAGCGACTCGGGATGCTGGCTCGCTCATGGTTGATCGGTTTCTTGCTGTCGTCAGAAAGCTCGTGACCTCCAAATGGAGCCAAGCAGATCGGACACGGAGCCCACCAGTAGCCGTCGCTGAGGGCTCTGCGCGCCTCCATGCGGCGCTCGAGCGGGAAGGTGAACCCGATCACCATGCGTTGCAGCGCGGCCTCCTCGAGGGACCACAGCCGCCACAGCGGATCGATCAGACAGTCGTAGCGGCTGTCGAGCCGGCTGATCCCGCCACCCATGATCTCGATCCCTTCGGCACCGATATAGAGCGCACGCATGGCCAGCCGATGCAGGCCCTTTGGCTTGCGGACGATGTAGGCGTCGACCGTGGTCACGGGATCATCCTCTTGGCGTTGTCGGGCTTCACCGGGAAGATGGTAGGCTCGGTCATGTGGCACAGCGGGTTGCCCCAGGCCAGGTCTTCGTCGGTCCAGCAGGCTGTGACGGAGACGTGCTCGGGAGCCATGCCACCCAGAGAGGGGACAACCTTGCAGTCTCGGACGTTCACCCGACGCGGCACAGGGTTGGGCCGCCCCTTGCGGTGACGCTGCTGGTGACCGTTTCGGATGTGACGCTGACCTCTCTGCGCGTCAGCCTTGCGCTTGTTTTTGGTCTTCTTGCTCACGACGACTCCTTCAGCCAGATCACTTCGTCACTGTTGAGGTTGCGGACACGCCACGCCTTGCCCGGTAGCCGAAGCTGCATCTGCTTGGCGATCTGGATGGCCACCGCGTCCCCCTGGAACGGAGGCGGACGCGGAGTCCAGGCCATGCCGGGTTCGGCACACTCGATCTGGTAGGGGTGGGCGTAGTCGATGCTCATACCGGCTCTCCTTCCAGGCGCATGTCGTGGGAGCTGGTGAAGCTGTCCCACTCGCTGATGGGTACACGATGAGGCACCCACTCCATGCCGTAGCGGAGCTGGCCTTCGATATGCTCGGTGCCGATGTCGTCGATGCGGAACTCGAGCGCGGATTCACCGTAGTGCTCGATGGTCAGGCCGTCTCCGTCGCAGCGCCAGACCTGGCCTGGAGCCAGCTTGTTTCTCTGGATCAGCCGGCGTCGAGCGAGCCATGGCTCGAACCAGAGCACGACCGCGACGATCCCCAGCAGGACGACGGTGGTGACGACGATGTCTCGACCGATCACGACTCACCCCCGACCGCACCCTCGAGCATGGAGCTGACGGTCACCTCGGGCAGGAAGGATGGCCTGTAGCCAGAGCAGGCGTTGGCCCGGTTGACCTCGTTCACCGACAGGTTGCCGCTGATGAGCCGCCAGTAGAAGGTGAGATCGGAGAGGCCGTTCTTCTTGTACTCGGCCTTGGTCGTGTCCCACCACGTCTCCACGTCCTTCCTCGAGCCGTGCTTCAGTCGCACCAGGCCGCCATCCGGATCGTCGTCGAAGACCATGGCGATCTCGTCGGCCATGAACTCCATGACTCCCGTGCCACCGTAGTAGTAGTAGGAGCCGTGCTCGAGGTAGTAGGTGAAGGGCTGTTTGCGTTGCTGCGGCATGGTCGGTCGCTCCTGACCTGAATCCCGTATCTCGGTGCGGATTGTCCCGCCAAATATTCAGTCGGTTTTCTCGAAGTCGTCAGACCAGTGCGCGAACACCCCGTTGTAGGGATCGAAGGCCATGCCGTTGGCGAAGTTCGTGACGACGCGCTCGAGGTTGCCGGTGCCCATGGGACCGTCGCTGTCGCTGATCACGTTCCCCTCCCGGTCCATGAGGATCACGATGCAGACCTCGGCCTCGTGTTCCTCTCTCAACCTGCGGGTGTCCATCCCATAGACTTGGTCCTTCATGGGTCTACTCCAGCAGCGTGTCGGCCACGATGGACCCGATCTCGCGCCGGGTGAAGCGGAGCATGAAGTCCTTTTTGCTCCCCTCGATGCCCAGGCGCTTCCTGCGTCGAGCAAACTCATCCATCGTCAACTCGGAGAGCCTCGACGCATCCCTCAGTCCAGTCGCCGCGAAGCGCCGCTCGATGCCCTCATCGAAGTCCAGCACTATCGGCTTGCCGGCCTGAGCGGCACATCCTGCCAGGTCTTCGAATTGGTCTACGATATTGAGCGCCTCTGGATGCCAGCGGCGGATTCGGAGTAGGGATTCCAGGTCGATCCAGACCGTCCAGACACCGTCGTGCTTCGCTACCATGCCATCGTAGTGGTCTTCTTCCCGTTCGAGGATCACGCCGTCCGCGTCCACCTGAAACCAGAATGTGCCGCCTTTTTCGATGCCGTCGAGGTAGGCACCAGATCCCAGCAGGGTGACAGACTCGGAGATCAGAAACGTAAAATCGAACCTCGACTCTGGAGCGGGCTCGGCGCGCAGCCTGTCCAGCTCCCGCTCCACGCTGTGGATCTTCTTCATGTTTCTCCGTAGCACCGCCTCCATCCGATGGAGGATGCGCTCGGATCTCTGATCGTCCGCGTTGTAGAGATCGTCGGTCAGGCGCAGCATCGCGGACTTCGTGCTCTCGAGGATGCGCCGCTTGCGGCTCGTGGCCAGCATGTAGGCTTCGACGCCCTCCAGGGCGTGCTCAGCCAGAGTCTTGGGCTGGGGCTCGGCCATCACTGGCCGCACGACCGCCTTGTCAAAGTCGAGCACCATGCTGCCGTAGTGCTCCGACACATGCAAGATTCCATCATCACGATTATCCAGGCGTAGGTAGGCGTTCTCGGTGATCTCCACCAGA
>CALEMW010000074.1 GCA_937910695.1 uncultured bacterium | reverse complement strand
GCTGGAACATACCGGCGGTCTCGATGCAGAGGATGAACTTGGCGTCGGTCTCGAAGCGCAGATCTTCGACCGAGATGGGCACCGAGTAGGCGCCGCTGCCGAACTTGGTGCAGTCGATGCGCAGCTCTTCGCCGGTGTCGCGGTCGTGGTCGATGACCACGAGCTTGCCCGCGACGTCGCCGCCCTTCTCCTCGGGCACGAAGCCCAGTTGCTCGCGGTTCACCGCGAAGAACGCCTCGACGTCCTCCATCACCGCGTCCGACTCGGGCTGCTCTTTGAACCGGGCGTCGCCCCAATTCTTGCTCACGTAGTACGCCTCTCGCTTGGTGGCGATGTCGTCGGTCTGCACCAGTTCCTTCGAAAGCGACATCATCTTGAGCGTCTGGGCGAAGGTCTTGACCGTGCTGACCGTCAGCGTGCGCTCCTTCTGCTTCCCGCGCAGTTCGAAGTAGCCGACCTTGGGCTGGTACTTCACGTTCTGCAGCGAGCGCACGGGGAAGCGCATCGACGGCTTGTCGCCTTTGAGGATGACCGAGCGGACCGACTCGGCCTCGGAGTCGATGCGCTTGACCACCGAGGTCGCCGACCCGATCAGCCGCTTCTTCGGCTTCGATGCGGGCGCGGACCTCGGAGCGGTCGACTCCGCCGCCTTCGCCGGCTTAGGAGCGGGCTTGGGCTTCGGCTTGGGGGCCGGCGTCGGCGCCGCAGCAGCCGAGAAGAGATCGATCTCCTGCTGGTCCTTCTTGGGTGTGGGCTTCTTCGGCAAGGTGGTCTCCCGTCAGGCGTACAGCGCGCCGAACTTGGTGCGCAGGTAGTCGAGGAAATGGGTGCAGTCGAGGCCCGTTCCGGTGGCGCGGCGGCACAGCTCCGACGACGTCCAGCGACGTCCGTGGGCGTGCACGTGCGTGCGCATCCAGTCGAGCAGGGGTGCGAGGTCGCCGGCGGCGATCTTCGCGTCGAGGTCGGGCAGATCGCGCCCGGCGGCGTCGAACAGGGTGGCCGAGTAGATGTTCCCCAGGGTGTAGGTGGGGAAGTAGCCCAGGGCGCCGAACGACCAGTGGATGTCCTGGAGCACGCCTTCGCGGTCGTTCTCGGGGGTGACTCCCAGGTCGGCGGTCATGCGCTCGTTCCATAGGGCCGGCAGGTCGCTCACTTCGATGTCGCCGCGGAACAGGGCACGTTCCAGCTCGAAGCGCATCAGTACGTGGAGATTGTAGGTCACCTCGTCGGCTTCGATGCGGATCAGCGACGGGCGCACCACGTTGAAGGCGCGGTACAGCACGTCGGGACCGAGCCCGGAGACGCGGTCGGGGAAGATGGCCTTGAGCTGACCGGCGAGGTAGTCCATGAACGGCCGCGAGCGTCCCACCTGGTTCTCCCATAACCGCGACTGCGATTCGTGGATGCCCAGGCTGCAGGCCTGGCCCAGGGGCGTGCCGGCCAGGGTTTCGGGCAGACCCTGTTCGTAAAGGCCGTGACCGCCCTCGTGGATGCTCGAGTACAGCGACTTGGCCAGGTCGAGGGGGTCGAACATGGTCGTCAGGCGCACGTCCACCGGCGAGGTGCCGCTGGTGAACGGATGGGTCGATGTGTCGAGGCGTCCGGCGTCGAAGTCGAAGCCCATGGCCTTGAGCACCTGGCGGCTCAGGCGGTCCTGGCCGTCGATGGGCCACTCGCGCTCCAGCACGGCGTCGTCGTGGCGGGGGCCGGCGGCGTGGATCACGCCCATGAGTTCGACCAGCCCGGTGCGCAGCTCGGCGAAGACCGGCTCGATGTCGGCGGCCGACGCGCCCGGTTCGTACTCGTCGAGCAGGGCGTCGTAGGGTTCGCCCTGGTAGCCCACGGCCTCGGCCTCGCGGCGCTTCAGCTCCACGACCTTGGCCAGGATGGGGGCGAAGGCCGGCCAGTCGTCGGTGTTGCGGGCCCGGGCCCAGGTCTGCTGGGCCAGGGTGGTGGTCTGGGCCAGTTCGGTCACCAGGTCGCGGGGCACCTTCACCGCGCGGTCGCGGTCGCGGCGTGTTTCGCGCACCGATGCGGCCATGTCTTCGGGCAGCTCCAGGCCGCCGAGTTCCTCGAGCAGGCCGCCGAAATGGTCGACCACCACACGGTCGTGGACCAGCCCGGTCAGGTGGGCGCGGGCGGCGGCGCGGGGGTGCAGTCCCCGCGGAGGCATGTAGGTCTCCTGGTCCCAGCCCAGCAGGCCCAGGGCCGTGTTCAGGGCGTGGATCCCCTGGAGATGGTCGAGATAGGAGGCATAGATCTTCTCCATCATCACATCTTTCTGCTGCGTTCCAGGGTGTCGGTCAGCGTCACGATGATGTCCTCGCGCGCGGCCTCGTCCAGTTCCAGCATGTCCCGCAGGGCGTCGCCGATATGGGGAATGTATTTCTGAATGTACGACTGCTTCTTCAGGGCGTCCTTCTCCCGCACGCGGCGGCGGATGTGACGCTGGAGCTGACGGCCGGCCTCCTGCAGGGCCAGCTTGATCTCTTTGATGATCTCGGGATAGTGGGCCACCGCTTCCTTCGACTCCGAAGTGAAGGGCACCCACACCGACGCCATGTGCACGAAGATCACCAGCGGTCCCGACGGCAGGGCGCCCCGCGACTGATGCAGCCCGTAGCTGCGCCAGTTGTTGCTCAGCACCGCCTTGTGCACGCCGCAGGCCGAAGCCTGGTAGAGCAGAGGCACGCGGTTGGCGTAGCGCAGCACCCGGGCCAGGGCGTCGCTCTCGAGCTTGCCGCCGTAGGCCAGGCCCACCTCGATCTGGAAGGGGTTGCCGCGGTACACGGCCGCGGGTCGGGTGACCGCCGTGTAGAACTCGGCGTCGTAGCCCTGCTGCAGTCCCGCGAGCACCAGCTCGGAGCCGATGGGCGAGAGGCAGTCGGTGGGCGGGTTGGCGATCTTGGTGCTGTTGATCGCGTCGAGCAGCACCTGCACGTCGTCCTGGTCCATCAGGCGCGGCGCCTTGCGCTGCGAAAAGCCGGCGGTTTCGATGAGCTGCTCGCAGGTCTTGGGGCCCACGCGGCAGAACTCGTGGCGCAGGAATCCTGTCAGGTTGCGCTGCTTGGTCTCCTTGAGCATGCGCAGCATGACGCCCAGCTCTACGCCGTAGAGGTGGGGCTTGATCTCTTGCGCTTCGACCGGCAGTTCTTCCGCCGCCCGAGGATAGACATGGACCTCGCCCTTGGGAGAGCGGTAGGTCAGGCGTACGTGGGGGTTGGCCACGGCGGTCTGGGACAGGTAGGTGTCCACCGAGTGCTGGCCGCGCTTGTAGGAGCCCGTGAGCTCGATCTCCACGCGGGTACCGTGCTCCTTGTCCCAGTCGAACTGCTCGGCGACCTTGACCACCGGCTCGTTCTTCTTCATGTCGAGGGTCAGCTCGAAGTGGTGGCCGTGGGCCTGGTCGGGAGTGCGGCTGTTGATGATCACGGGCTTGCCGGTGGTCAGCTGGCCGTACATGCCCGCAGCCGAAATGCCGATGCCCTGCTGCCCGCGGCTCTGCTTCAAGCTGTGGAACTTGGAGCCGTAGAGCAGCTTGCCGAAGATCTTGGGGATCTGGGCCTCGACGATGCCGGGACCGTTGTCCTCGACGATCACCCGATAGCGCTCTTCCTTGGTGGGCGCCTGGGCGCCCTTGCGCTTGACGACCTTGTCCGGCTCCATCTCCAGGTTCGCGGCCTCGGCGCCGCGTCCGTTGCCGTGACCGTTTCCGTTGGGCGTCCCGGTCGGCCGGATCTCCACCAGGATGTCGGGCAGGATCCCTGCCTCTTCGCAGGCGTCCAGGGAGTTGTCGACGGCTTCCTTGATGGTCGTCATCAGGGCCTTGGCCGGCGAG
>CALEMW010000073.1 GCA_937910695.1 uncultured bacterium | reverse complement strand
AGCTCGTAAGTCTTTAAGTTTCAGGGCCGACGAATAAATAGAAGCCACAGGTGTTCCATGCCTCGCAGAGCGAAACCGACATGACGACCTACGAGTTGGGTGTTGTCCTGACGTTCTAGGTCCTGCTTGGCTCAGAGAGTCTCTAAGAACGGCCGGCGCCAATTCGGCGCCGGCCGTTCTATGATCTGGAACCCCATGCCGGATATATTAGATTTCCCCAATTCTCGACAGAACAGGAGCGGGCGATGTAGTCGTTCTCAATGCCTCCGACTGCTCATCCAGACGATCCTGGTGATCGCCTACTTCCCGGTGGTCAAGCGGTTGTGGAATGCGGAGAGGAACACGGAATCGTTCGCGGTATGAATCGGGCAGCTGCTCGCTCCGGTCATTTCGCTGATCTCAAGCAAGGGGACTCTGGCTACTGTCTACACCGCGCGGGTCATCATCTCGACCACTTTGCTGATGGCGCTGATGGCGAGGGCGGAGCTGCGTGGGCGGCGGGTCTGATCGTCAGGACTATTTTACGAGTACGACGTCCGTGGTCCTTGTCTCCGAGCCGGCGACGAGCCGCACGAAGTAGACGCCTGCTCCCATCATCGCTCCCCTGTTATCCGTGCCCTGCCACTGCGCCACGTGGGGGCCCGTGTCCTCCGTGCCGTCGCGCAGCACGGCTACCTCACGACCGGCCAGGTCGAAGACGCTCAATCTGACCCATGACGGTTCTGGCAGTGTATAGCGGATCGTCGTAGCGGGATTGAAGGGGTTGGGGAACGCCGGTTCGAGCCGTATTCCTGTGCGGGGAAGACCGTCGTCGTCGCCGCTTGTCGCGACGGCCAACTGGTACACCGCCACCTCATGCCCGGTGAGAATCAGGCCCGTGATATCGAACGAGGGTCCGACGACGACCTCGAGAGAATCGGCGGGGTCGAGGAGGTTGAGGAATGTCTGGGCCCCCGGCAACAGGTTGGACGCCGAGCCGGTCACCGTTACGCCGGTGCGGGTGTTGGGGGAGGTGTTGGCGAGGCAGAGCACGCGCTGCTGTTCGTACTCCCGAACGAAGGCCAGGATCGAAGGCTCGGAGACCGTCAGCATTTCTAGAGTTCCGCGTCGAAGCGCCGGGGTTCCATTGCGCAGGGTGATCAGCCGCTTGTACCAGGAGAGCAGCGACCCGCCGTCCTGGTTCTCGATCGCCACGTTGAACTGGGGGTAGTTCGTGTTGATCGCCTGCCATGGCGAGCCGGGCGTGAAGCCGGCGTGGGTTCCATCGGTCCACTGCATGGGTGAGCGGATGAACTCGTGGGCGCCGCTGCCGACCATGCCGATCTCCTCACCGTAGTAGACGAAGGGTACGCCGGGCAGGGTCAGGTAGATGCCGGCTGCAGCCTTGGCCTTGCCCTCGTCGAAGCCGACGACGTTGAGCAGGCGGTCCTGGTCGTGGTTGGTCAGGAAGGTTGCGAACTGCTGGTACGGATACTGGCCGTACACCTGCGAGGCCTTGCCGGCAAGATAGTCGGCGTCGGCGTTGTTTACGGCGCCGACGGTGGCGTAGGACAGGTCGAATTCGAAGCAGAGGTCGAGGCGGTCGTTGGTCACGTATGGGAGCACGTTGTTCGTGGCGGTCCAAGCTTCGCCCACCGAGAGCGCCTCGGGGTTCGAGGCTTTGATGAGGGTGTTGAAGTCCTGCCAGAATTGCAGGGTGCCCGGGGTGTTCTGGAGCTGGCCGCCGTCCTCGTCGATGTAGAGCACGGCGTCGAGCCGGAAGCCGTCGATGCCGATGGTCTCGAGCCACCAGGCGGCCGTGTCGAACATTTCGGTTTTCAGGGCGGGCGAGTCGTAGTTCAGATCCGGCATGCCACCCCAGAACAGGCCGTAGAACCAGCCCGACGCGTTCCAGTGCCAGACGTTCTGCCCCCAGGGGCCGGTTTGTCCGGGGTCACTCGGCGACCAGCGGAACCAGTCACGGTAGGTCGGGTCGTTCGCTGCTGCGGCGGTGAACCAGGGGTGCTGGTCGGAGCAGTGGTTCATCACGTAGTCGATGATGACCTTGATGCCGCGGGCGTGGGCGGCGGCCAGGAACGCCTCGAAGTCGGCCATGGTGCCGTAGTCGGAGTTGATGGCGCGGTAGTCGACGGCGTCGTAGCCGTGATAGCTCGGCGAGTCGTTGATCGGCATGAGCCAGATGCCGGTAATGCCGAGGTCGTCGGTGGTGTTCGGGTCGCCGTCGTTGAGGTAGTCGAGCCTCTGGGTCAGGCCCTGGAGATCGCCGATGCCGTCGCCGTCGCTGTCCTGGAAGCTGCGCACGAGGATTTCGTAGAAGACAGTGTCATTCCACCAGTGGAGCTCGCCGGTCCCGCCGCCGCCACTGCCTGGGGGGAAGTCGTTGTACCAGACGTCGATCAGGTTCTCGGCCGCCAGCACGGTATAGAAGCGGTTGGAGCCGAAGCCTGGGAACTCCTCGGTGCCGTCCCATTGTCCATTGTAGCGGAACTTGTACTCGATGAATTCGTCGGGGGTGAAGCCGTCGACGACCACGGTGTAGATGGAGTCGCCGTCAGCATCGGCCAGGGGAGTGAGGGGCGACGTGCCCCAGCCGTTGAAGGTGCCGGCGAGGTCGACGAACTCCGTGTCGGGGTCGAAGTTTCCGAGCAGGATCTGCTGGGCCATGCGGACCTGGAAGGTGATCGGAACGGCCTGAGCGATGTTGGCGACGACGAACGTCGCAGCCAGGATCGCGTAGAAAACTCCCTGCTTCTGGGTGCTTTTCATGAACGTTGGTCACCTATCGAGATTGGGCGTCGAACGGGGCTGTGTGTTCAGCTCAATAATAGCACGTTAGGCAGACTCCCGAGGCGGGAGATGTAGCAGCCACTCCACCAGGGAATGTCGGAAGCGGTTTTCCGGCTTAGCTGTCCGCCTCCATTTTTTTGAACCGCCACTCGCTCAGCTGCTTGAAGAGGTTCATGATGTTGGCGGTGACCCGGTTGTGGACCGCTTCCCAGATGCCGCCGATCAGCCCGCCCCACCGTGGCGACTTGTTCCCATAGAAATCGAATCCGACCATCATGAACATCTGCGAGCGTTCGGTCTCTCCGAGGGCGGCGATGGGGGAGCGCACGAACAGGCAGAAGTGTCCGATCGGATAGCCGCCTGAACAACGGAACAGGACATACCGGGCATTGTCGGTGTCGGAGGCGTCGGGTTGGCTGTGGAGTTGCGTGACGGTCAGGTTGAATAAGGGAATGTAGCGCAATCCCAGGAAGCGTCTCTTGCGGCCGAAGGGGTAGCGCCGCCAGCCGAAGAGGTGGACGGCGATGTGATCGATTCCGTCGCGCCGGCGTTCGACGTGGGCGATGCGGTTGGGCCAACAGGTGGAGTCGCCGTCCCAGCCCATGATCTCGTCGAAGACGTACCGCGCCGGTGCCTCGATGCCGATCCTGTGGATGTTCAGCACGCTGTAGAGGGAGACGTCGATCTGAAGACGCTGCAGGATGCGCTGACTATAGTCTTCGCGCTCGGCCGGCGTATCGAAACGGATCAGCGTGGGGATGGCGGGGCGACGCAGAAGGAAGCGATAGACGTCCTGCATGATGTTGCTGCTGCGTGTGGGCGGGCCGTTCATGTCCTGTCACTATCACAAAATGGGTCATCGTGTCGACGAGTCCGTGAATATTCTCGAGATGTCGGAGTGCTGAAGGGTCAACACGAAGCTGGGTCAGCGAACCGGTTCGCTCAGAGCCGCTTTCGGGGTCCTGTCCGCCCTGAACAGGCCCCAGTGCTTCTCCACCTCGTCGGGATGCTCGCCGCCCTTCCAGTTCTCGTCGAAGGCCTCGAAGACGAATACTGTTTCCCGTTCCTTTGCGGCCCATTCCATGACTGCGTTGTAGAAGGCCAGCTGTTCCACTTCGCCGGGCCGGCCCTTGATCAGTTCCGCCTGCTCACCCTCGTTGTGCACCGAGGTCGCCCAACCCGTTTCGCCGATCACCACCGGACGATCAGGATGCATCGCCCGCACCTCGTCGAGGATGCCCTTCTGCCAGTCCAACGCCTCGTCGAGCTGCCGGCCGTTCCATAGGGGATGGGCGTGGAGGGTGATGAAGTCGAGTTCGCGGGCCACTTCGCGGCTTTCCGGCTTGTTCCAGAAATTGAAGTCGTCGGCGGAGGTGACCGGCACCGTGACGCCCGCCCGTACGGTGCGGACGTAATCGATGAGAGTCGCGGCGGGGAAGCGGTGGTCCGACCAGGAGACCTGTGTTTCGTTCCCGACACACACGGCGACTACGATGTCGGCATATGTGTTCGACAGGCTGACGGCGGTTTCGACCTCGGCTTGGTTGGTCTCGGCGGCCCCGGGAGTGTCTTCAGGGCAGATCCAGGCACCGATGACGACCTTCATGGGCAGGCCGTCTTCGTGGATCACCGACAGCATGGTTTCGGCGAACCCGGAGGCGCCGTAGATGCGCAACAGGTTCCAGTGGGGGAGCATCAGCTGCAGGTCTTCTCGGATTTCTGCTGCGGAGGGCGAGAGGCCGTCTGGATGTTGACCGTCACGGTGTGGCCCGTAGCAGACTGCATTGCTGAGCCGACGGTTGTTTTCGATGGGGCGGAACGGCCGAACTTCAAAAGTCGGTTCAGAAGTCCCACCGCCGCCGGCACCGAATGAGGCATGGGCGGCCATGATGATCAGCGCTGGCACGATTCGGTTTGCCCGCATCCGTGGACCTCTCAGGCTCGACCGCGACGCCGCTCCAGCTCCTGACGAACTTCCAGGGCTTTGGCTTCGGTGATCGGGAATGTCGCCACTGCCCATATCGCGATGGCCGATGTAATCATCGGAATACCAGCGTCGAAGATGCGCATCAGTGTGATGGCGCGGGGAGCCTGGGCGGCGCCGAGGTCGACGTCGAAGCCCGTAGCATTGAGCAGATAGCCGCCGCCGGCCAGGGCTGCAGCCAGGCCCAGCTTCACCATCCACCAGAAGATAGATCCATACATGCCTTCGCGCCGCTCGTGGGTCTGGAGCTCGTCGGTGTCGACCACATCGGCGATCATCGAAGGGACCAGTGTGAATAGGCCGCCGAGGCCGAAGGCCAACAAGGGAGCCGGCAGCATGACGAGCAGCGGATGTTCCGGATTATAGCAGATCCATTTCAGGCCGTAGCCGATGATCGACAGCCCGGTCGAAACGAAGAACGCGTGCCGCTTGCCGATCCGTGTGGCGAGCCAGGTGATGAAAGCGACCACCGCGAACGTGCAGACCGCACCGAGGGTACCGGCCCAGCCGGCGTACTTGGCGCCCAGGTTCTGATCGCCGCCGGCCACGTAGTAGATGATCACGTAGAACTGGAACGACGCGATGAGCATGAAGCCGTTGAAGACCATGAACGTGGCCAGACACAGCCTGAGGAACGGCCCTGACGACAGGGTGATGCCGAACCCCTTGAAGAACTCGGCCGTGTTTTCGCGGGCACTCTTCCGGGGGGAGGGGGCAGCGTCTATTTCGGTCGCCCTGGCGTAGTTCATCCGTTCTCGTAGGAAGATCGCCGGCAGCACACCGAGTCCTATGGCCACCAGGGCTACGATAATCGCCAGGCCGGCGGCTCCCTCCACCTGGTCCTTGAAGAACTTCTCGTAGGTCATGATCCACAGGAACCAGGGCGAGACCACGTAGGCCAGCTGGCCCACGAAGTTCTGCGTGCCCATCAGTCGCGTACGCTCATGGTAGTCGGGGGTCAACTCGTAGCCCAAAGCGACCCAAGGCGTGGCGAAGACCGTGTACCCGGCGTAGAAGAGGATCGAGCCGACGAGGAACCAGACGAAGGTGAACGTTTCGCTTTGATTCCGGGGTAGCTGCCACAACAGCGCGAAGATCAGGCCGGCGGCGAAGGCGCCGCAGAATATGTAGGGTCGACGCCGTCCCCATCGCGATCGCGTGTTGTCGGAGATGAATCCCATGAGCGGGTCGGTGAACGCATCGGTCAGACGGGGCAGGGCGCCGAGCAGGCCGACGAGAGCCGGATTCATGCCCAGTCCCAAGTTGAGCACGATCATCATGCCGCCGCTGGCTGCAGCCAGCAGGTTGTTGACGAAGGCGCCGGAGCCGTAGGCCAGCTTGTGGGTGAATTTGATACGGTCCTCGGGGGCCGTTACGGAGTGCTGGGAGGTGCTCATATTCTCATCACCGTCACGTACTCCTGGTTTCCGAGGGAGTTGCCGATGCCGGGCCCTTTGTGCGAACACCGAACAAAGTACCCCAAATCACCATTCTGGGTCAATAGGATTCTCCGTCACGCCAAAGGGAAAGAAAAGATGAGATTCTCAACTTTGTACTTGATTCGGTTACCGAACATAGTCTACAATTGTTCTATTCGGAATCCGCTGTGCAGCTGTTCATCAAGATTGCTGCGCCGACCGTCAGGCGGAATTCCTCGGTTTCCCTGTTGCACGTCGGTCGCAATCAACTGGAGGTCGCCTCAATGAAACTTCGTGCTAACGCCATCCTCGCCGTCGCAGCGTTGATCTGCCTGATCCCTGCCGCGGCCCTCGCGCTCTCGCCGTACAGCCAGGACTTCGAAGCCATGAACATCGCCGATGGCGGCGCGCTGAGCGCCGACGGCTGGCTGGTCTTCGCCAACGTGTTCAGCTCGGGCGGCGCCTACCTCTACGGATACGGGCCCTTCCCCGCGCCCAACGGCGGCCCCGGCTTCTGCGGTCTCGCCACCGGCGAGGGCGGAGCTGCTCAGGGTGCCCAGCAGCTGAACGTGTACAGCGACTACAACAACGGTGACCACGCCGCCGGCAATCTGATCGAGGCCAACACGTTCCAGGAGCAGACAGTCGTCGCCGGCGACGTCGGTTCGACCTGGACTTTCGAGTTCGACGCCAAGCTGGCGAACCTCGAAGGCGCCACCACTGCCTTGGCCTTCATCAAGACCCTCGATCCCAGTGCTGGCTGGGCCATGACCAACTTCCTGACCGTGGACATGACGACGACCCCCGCAACCTGGAACACCTACGTTCTGCAGATCGTCATCGACCCGGGTCTGGTCGGCCAGATCTTCCAGTTCGGCTTCTCCAACACCGCCAGCAACTACGAAGGTTCCGGCGTGTTCTACGACAACGTCGACTTCTACACTGGCACCGTTGCCAACGAGGACATGAGCTGGAGCGGCGTTAAGTCGCTGTACCGCTAGACGGACCAGATCTTCCTCGTCCCAAGGGACCCGGCCTAGCCGGGTCCCTTTTCTTGGGTTGTGCCCTCGAAATTGTGTATGGCCGTTCTCTTGCAGGATGTCGGCCATGCAAACATCCGACAAGGGCTGGCAACCCCCACACTGCCCCAAC
>CALEMW010000072.1 GCA_937910695.1 uncultured bacterium | reverse complement strand
GGAGCCGCCGTCGATGCCCTTGCCCGTGCCTTCGGCCAGGGGCTTGGCGAACAGGGGGAACGGCAGGTCGAGGCCGTCCACATCGCTCGCTGCAGCTACCTCGGCGAACGCCGGCGTGGGGATTCCCCCGTCCCGCAGGACCCGTTTGGTCAGGCCCTTGTGCAGGGTCAGGGCCATCACCAGCGGATCGCTGAAGGTGTAGGGAATTCCATAGACCTCGAGCAGGGCCGGCACCTGGGCTTCCCGCCCGATCCCGGTCAAACCTTCGGCGATGTTGAAGACCAGATCCCAGCGGTCGCCCGCCACCAGCCTCGCGGCCAGTTCGCGGGCGTGTCCGATGCGGTCGGTCTCGTGACCCAGGCGCCCGAGGGCGCCTTCGAGGGATTCCACCGTCGAGATCCTGTCGAACTCGGCGGTCTCCTCTTCGCTGTAGCCCATGGCCAGGTACTGGTCCCGCAGGTCGTAGGTCAGGCCGATTCGCATCGCGCCACCCCCCTGCCCGGCTGCGGGTCCGGATAGCGGTGCACCTTGCCCGTGTAGCTGCGCAGCAGCAGGGAGTCGCCGTCGCGACCCAGCACCGATTCGGGCAGCAACGGGATCTTGCCGCCGCCCCCCGGAGCGTCGATGACGTAGGTGGGCAGGGCGTAGCCGGTGGTATGGCCACGCAGGCCCCGCATGAGGTCGAGCCCCGCCTGGACCGTGGTGCGGAAATGGGCCGAGCCCGAGATGGGATCGCACTGGTACAGGTAGTAGGGACGCACGCGCATCATCAGCTGCCGATGCAACAGGTCGCGCATCACCGGCACGCTGTCGTTCACACCCTTGAGCAGCACCGTCTGCGATCCCAGGGGAATGCCCGCGTCGGAGAGGCGGCGGCAGGCGCGCACCACTTCGGGGGTGCATTCGTCCGGGTGCGTGAAGTGGATGCTCAGCCAGAGCGGATGGTGCTTGTGCAGCATCTTGACAAGGGCCGGGGTGATGCGCTGGGGCATCACGACGGGCACCATGGTGCCGATGCGTACGAACTGGACGTGGGGGATGCTGCGCAGTTCACCGAGCAGCCAGTCCAGTTTGTCGTCCGACAAGGTCAACGGGTCGCCGCCCGAAAGCAGCACGTCGCGGATCTGCGGCGTGTTGCGGATGTACTCCAGGCCCAGGCTCAGGCGAGCCCGATCGGGCTGCAGTTCGCCCTGCCCCACGACCCGCGAGCGAGTGCAGTAGCGGCAGTAGGACGCGCAGTGGTCATGGACCAGGAAGAGCACGCGGTCCGGATAGCGGTGCACGATGCCCGGCACCGGTGTGTGCTCGTCCTCGCCCAGCGGGTCGTCCGCTTCGCCAGGTGTGCGCAGGAATTCCTGGTGCACGGGCACCATCGTCCGGCGCAGGGGCTGCTGGGGATCCGCGGGATCGAGCAGGCTCATGTAGTAAGGCGTGATGCCCAGCGGCAGCAGATCGCCGCCCTGGCCCAGGGCAGCCCGTTCCGCATCCGACAGCTCGAGGATCGTTTCCAGCTTCGCCAGCGTGCGGATACGGTGCCGCATCTGCCAGTGCCAGTCGTGCCAATCCTTGGCGGAGACGTCGGGGAAGTGCTTTCGGCGGAAATGAGTCGCGAGGGGCCGCTGGCGGGAAGGCGTTTCTCCAGGAAATAGGCGGGAGGAAGTTCCGGAGGCTCCGGTTCAGCCGTCGGAACGGCAAAGGACGGAGGCTCGTCGGACGAATCCGACTCGGCCTCCTGACGGTAATCGCGCACATCCGCAACGGGCATGAGCCCATGCATCCGATAAGCGCTCATATGCGACCTCCTCTGTTGGGGCCGATGGTTCCCTGCCTGCGTCCGCCCGGTATGATTCCTGGCTGCGCTCCTGCAGGGTGGCGTTAAAATACTCGTGTTCTTAGCTGTGTCAATCCGATTATGCGGTTTTTTGAAGGGGGACCGTCAAGATGAAGTCCAGCCCCTGATCCACCCCAGGACGCGACACGTTCGGCCGATTGGACAGCCCGATATGCTATAGTCTGGATCGTATTGTGGCGACGATGCCGGCAAAGACGGGATCGTGACCCGAAAAGCCCGCTCACATCATCGAACGAGGAGATCTCCCATGGTGCGATTTCGACACTCATTATTGATCCTGAGTCTGCTGACCGCCGGTCTGACGGTGACGTCGGCCCTCGCGGTCACGCTCGATTCCTCCGTGCAGGAAGCCCTGGCGGACAAGCTGGACGGCGACACTGTCCCGTTGTTGATGATCCTGGACAATCCAGCAGACCTTGGCGCCCTTGAATTACGCCTCGAAGGTCTGACGCCCGACCAGCGCCGGCTCACGGTCCTCGACCATTTGAGGGCCCATGCCGAGACCGCGGAGGCCGACTTCCGCGCCGACCTCGCCGTCGCCGCTGTGGCGGGGCGCATCGAACACATCACCTCCCTGTACCTGGCCAACGCGGTGCTGCTGCGCGCCGATCGGCGCGGCGTCGACGCCATGGCCGCCGGCAAGGCGGCGGGCACCCTCTTCCACGACCTCAGCTACGACCTCATCACTTCGGTGATGGATCCGCGCAGGGCCGTCGACGATGTTGCAGCGGCCGCCACAGGCCGCGCCAACGTCTGGAGCGTCGAGTGGATCAACGCCAACGACGTCTGGGGCCTGGGCTACACGGGCGCGGGCATCGTGGTCGGACACATCGACTCTGGTGTCTATCTCACCCACAACGACATCGCCGGCAATCTTTGGATCAACGCGGGCGAGATCGCCGGCAACGGTCTCGACGACGACAACAACGGCTACGTGGACGACGTCCACGGCTACGACTTCGGCGACGACGACGGCAACCCCAACGACGATTCGGCCAGTCCCGGTCACGGCACCCACACGGCCGGCACGGTGGCGGGCGACGGTACCAACGGCACGAATACCGGCGTCGCGCCAGGTGCGAAGATCATGGCCCTGAAGACCTCCGCCTCGGACGGCACAGGCACCCTCGGCTCGATCTGGCAGTCGTATCAGTACATCATCGAAAACGGCGCGCGCGTCATCACCATGTCCCTGGGTGTTCCGGGTAATCTCTCCGCTTCTCTGATGCGCACCGAACGCATGACCTGCAACGGCCTGAGAGCTGCGGGCATCACCGTGTTCAATTCGGCCGGCAACGACCACGGCGTCTATGCCGTGCCCATCGAATTGGGTCTGACCGCCCGGGTTCCCTCGCCCTGGAATCCCATTCCGACTGTCCACTCTTCGCTGGGCGGCGTGATCGCGGTGGGTGGAACCGGCTTCAACAGCAATACGGCCTACTCGGCCTCGTCCCGCGGTCCCTGCGATTGGGGCGAAGTCGACCCCTGGAACGACTGGGATTATCCCAGCGGTCCCGGCCTGATCAAACCCGATGTTTCGGCACCGGCGGTCGGTGTCAACTCGCTCACAATTCCCAACGGTTACAGCGGCAATACCTGGAGCGGCACATCCATGGCCTGCCCCCATGCGGCCGGCCTGGCGGCCCTCATGCTCGAGAAGAATCCCAGTCTTTCACCTGCCGGCATCGATTCGATCATGGAAATCACAGCATTGGATCTGGGGGCGGCAGGCAAGGACAACCAGTTCGGTTCGGGACGCATCGACGCCCTCGCCGCCGTCAATGGGGTGCCGACGGCTTCGATGCCGCACCTGACCTTGTCGAACTTCACGATCCTCGACGCCGGCGGTGACGGCGTCGTCGATCCCGGCGAGAATTTCGACGTGGTCTTCACCGTGGCGAACAACAGTCCCGTGGAGGACGGCCTGAGTGTGACCGGAGGCCTGGCAGTACCCTTGGGTGGTTCGGTGAGCGTCCTGGACGGCAGCGGCGCCTTCGGCACCATCCCGCGGGCCGGCGGCTCAGGCGACAACTCCGGCGACGTCTTCTCCCTGACCGCCGCACCGGGCGCGATCCAGGGCGAGGCCTTCACCATGCTGTTGACCTTGTACGCCCAGAACGGCTACCAGAAGACCATCGACGCGTCCTTCTACGTGGGCCTGCCCGAGTTCCGCACCCACAACGTCGGCGCTGTCGAGGCCACGGTCACCGATGCCGGCTCGTTGGGCTTCATGTCCTCGGACCAGATCGAAGGCAGCGGCTTCGGCCCCTCCGGCGGCAACGGCCTGTTCATCGGCTCCTTCTGGGCCGGCACCGACCAGAGCTACATCTGCAACCACGACTACACCGAAGCCGCGCCCTACGAATGGCAGGTCGTGACCTCGCCCAACGGCCGCGTGAAGGACCTGGGTGCGGTCATCAGCGACCAGGATTTCGTGGCGATCTACGACGACTCGGGTCACGCCGCTGCGAAGAACCTAGTGGTCACCCAGGAGAGCTTCGCCTTCGCCGGAACGCCCAACGACGACTTCATCATTCTGCGCTACACCGTGCGCAACGACGGCGCCGGCGCCGTGTCGAGCTACTACACGGGTATCTTCTGCGACTGGGACATCGCGAACTCGGGGGCCAACCGCGGCGGCGTCGATGCGGCCCGGCGCGCCTCCTACATCTATCCCGACGGTGGGGGCGCCCACTTCGGTGTGGCCCTGCTCGACCCGACCACGGCGTCGAACTTGACGATGATCAACAACCCGACCTACGTCTATCCCAACGGCTACGTCGAGGACAGCATGAAGGGCCGCCACCTGCGCGGCATTCTTTCGGTGCCCACGACCGCGACCGCCGACGACTGGTCGGCCCTGACCGCCTGCGGCCCGTTGACCATCAACGCCGGCGAGGAGGCGGTCTTCGTCTATGCCATGGTCTGGGGCGCGGATCTGGCCGACTTCCAGGCCAACATCGATGCCGCGGCGGCGATCAACCTGGTCGGACCCACGGCGGTGCCGGAGGGCCTGGTGCCGCGCGGCATCGTCCTCGATCAGAACGCACCCAACCCCTTCAACCCCCGCACCGAAATCCGCTTCGCGGTCGAGCGGGATCAGACGGTGCGCCTGGCTGTCTACAACCTGGGCGGCGAACTCGTGGACGTGCTCGCGAACCGCGTGTTCGCCCAGGGCGAGCACCGCGTCGTCTGGGACGGCACCGACGACGAGGGCTCCGCCATGCCTTCGGGACTGTATCTGTACCGCATCGAAAGCGACGGTCGGTCGCAGACGCGCAAGATGATGCTGGTGCGGTGATGCGGGGCGGAAGGCCGCCATCGTGAACGGCAGAAAAGAGACGATTCCGGGGCCGCCCCCGGAATCGTCTCTTTTCTGGAAGGATATGAGGAACCCGAATTCAGCTTATCTGTAATTCGACTTCATGGCTCCCCAAGACAGGGTCTCCTCAGCCACTGGTTCCGAGCTCAGGAAAACCCAGGCCAAGTCGCTGAAGACGATGTCCGTATAGTGCGTCTCGAGGACGGTTGTCTTGGCCGAAGGGTCGTTAGCCGGCACGACGAAAATCGTGACTGTCATGTCGCCGCCGCCCACTTGGCCTGTCGGGACATCGTCGAAGGGTCCGAAGATCTCCTGGCCGGTGGGAGTGCCGCTGACGACGAAGTCGCCGATGTCACGTCGGTCGAGGCCGTTGACTTCGAATTCGGCCCTGTACAGGGCACCGCTTGCGTCGCGGCCGACGGCTTGAACGCGCCGGCCCGGTTCGAAGGTGTCGCGAGATTCCCAGATCACGACGAAATCAGAGAGAGGCCCGGTCGGACTCGGGGCCGAACCGCCGTAGACCACTGGTCCAAGGAAGGATTGCCCGTCGACATCGGGATGTAGCTGGGTGACGACTCCGGATCCGGTGCCGCCGCCGGCGATGGAGAGGTCTTCGCAGGCCCTGATGAAGATCCCGATGGTGATGTCGGCGCAGGTCAGATCGGTTTCGTAGCACTTGTAGGTACCGTTGCCCAGGCAGATGTTGACGTCTGCGACGGCGGTTCCGACCGTCATTATCAAGACTGTCGACATCACGGTGAGCAATCGTTGTAATTGATTCATGATCGTCCTCTTGTTTGTGCGAAATGTCTCATACGTCAAGCGGAACAGGTGAATCCAGAATATCAGACTTGATGGAATAAGGGATAAAATAAGTCGTGTATTAGCCCAGGACAAAATGTGGGACGATCTCAACAGGGGTGCCTAGGCTCGCCAGACTCCGGATTCAGCGGAGTTCCGCCAATGCGTCACGACGCAGACGGCGTCGTCCGACCCTGTCGTCCTGCTGGTCGCGACAGACCGCGACCACGATGTCATCGCCCTCGTCCGCCATAGTTCGTAATCGTTGCTGCAGCCATGGGTAACGACGCCATGCCGCCAGATCGTCGCCTTCGAGGCAATCGGTCAGCTCGTACCGATCTCCGGTTCGATCCCTCTTGAACAGGGCCACCACACCCGCACCCGTCGGAGCGTCCCACTGGGTGAGAGGGATCGGATCTTCGAGGCAGCCATGAAACGCGTCCTGTACCTCATGCCAGGCCACTCCCTGTGCCGTTGATGGGAGGTGTTCCAGGGGGCTCCACCACAGCAAGACGAGCAAGACGGCGGCTGCGGCGAGGGGCTGCAGGGCGGCGAGTCGATGGCGGGATGTTCCGGACGGCCTCAAGACGGCAACGGCTGCTTCGACCAGACCGTCGGGCAGGGAGGGGGGCTCTTCGGCCGCGGCTGCCGCGACGGTCCGTGTCAGATCGAGGCGCCATGCCTCGGCTTCGGCTGCACAGTCCGCGCAGCCGCCGAGGTGGTCGGCGACGGCTTGGGACTCTGCATCCGTCAGGTCGTTTCCGGCCCACAAAGGGAGAAGCTCTCGGATGTGCTTGCAGGTGGTCATCGGTCTCCTCCGTGGTGGGCGAGCGCGCTGCGGGCGCGGGCTCTCGCGCGGGCCAGGTGGACGCGCACAGTGCTTTCGGTGCACTCCATGAGTTCGGCGATTTCCGCCGTCGTCCAGCCTTCGAGGTCGCGGAGTACGAAGACGCGGCGTTGAGCGTCGGACATGCCGGCGGCGGCACGGGTGAGGTCGCCGCGCAGCTGAGCGATTTCGGCGCGCTGATCGGGGCGGCTCGAGGCGGGGGCTGCGAGGGTGTCGGCGTGTTCCAATGGAGCTCGGCGGTCGGATCGCTCACGGCGCCAGATGTCTCGTGCCGCGTGACCCGCGATCGTCATGGCCCAGGGCAGGAACGGTTGACGTGGATCATAACGATCGAGATGTCGATGCAGCTTGACGAGGCATTCCTGAACGGCGTCCGCCGCCAGGTCAGCGTCGCCGAGCAGACGCCAGGCGAGTCGATGGGCGTGCGGAGCGACGCCTTGCGCCAACCTGCGGAAGGCGTCGTGATCGCCGCCGCCGGCGCGACGGGCCCATTGATCCAGGCCGCTAGTCATCTCAAGCGCATGATCTGTTCACCTTCGTCGAAAATTTCTTCGAGGTGCTCACTGACGAGACGCTGGAGGTCGGGTGTCGTAGCCGTGAGCACGCCCACGTCGTCACGCTTGACATGGTCGATGACGATACGGCCCTCGTTGATGGCGCGATCCAGATCGCCGCCGTCCAGGGCCCGCAAAACGAGCACGTTCCCTTCAAGGGCGACGTGCCAGAACGAGTGGGCTGGAACGATGTGGCACTTGAAGAAATCGCTTCCCTGAACGGGTTCGCTGGGAAATAGGTCGAGGTAGTAATCGTCGCCGATGGTCAGCAGGTGGGCGGTGAATACGCCGTCGCGAGCAGGATCGATGCGGAGCGTGTTCTCCTCGCGGATGATCAGTTCGTAGGAACCGTCGTTGCGTGGTGTGAACTGCCAGGTATCGCTGTCGGGATCGTCGGGATCGCCCCAGAGCCCCTGGAGCAAGGGATCGATGACCAGGTCGTCGTTCTCGAAGAGCGGATTCATCGACAGGGTGACACAGCCGCCGAGTGCGGTGAGGAGCGCGATCACGGCGATCACAGAAAGAAGGCGTCGAGCGGTCATGGTCTTTCTCCGTTCCGTCGGCACCATGCCGACATCTCCTTTACGCGGCAAACCCGGACGGCGCTTACACGCTCGGCGATGATCTCTCCGAAACCCACCGGCGTCCAGTTCCAAGCCGGTCCCGGGTTGTCTTGAGCACCCAATGCATCCTGGAACTAACACAGGTCGATCCCGTATGCTGGGCCGGTTGCTAATATGATCTTACGGAAGACATTCGAAATCGGGGGGCGGCATGGGGACCAACGGTGGCTGGCTCAAAGGATGCGGGATCGGTTGCGGCGTCACCGTGCTGATCCTGATCGTCGTGTTCATCGGCTGTGGATATTCGGTCATGTCGCCGTTCCGCAGTGCTCAGCAGACTCGTGAGCAACTCGACGGCATCTACGGCGCTCAGGCCGACTACAGGCCTGCCCCTGACGGCGCCGTGACTCCTGAGCGCCTCGATGCTTTTCTGCAGGTCCGCGAACGCCTGCTCGAACTGTGCGCGGGCTTCGACGAGGCGGCCGCCGCCTTCGAGGGTTTGGACGCGATGGATGAAGACGCCTCCAAAACCGACGCGATGCGAGCTGTCTTCGGTGCCATGGACGAGATCATGGGTATGCCGGCGCTCATGGGCCACTTCGAAGATGTTCGCAACGAGGCGCTCCTCGAGGCGGAGATGGGCCTGGGCGAGTACAGTTACATCTACGTGCTCACCTATTTCTCTTGGCTCGGAATGGACCTCGAGCAGGAGGGGTCGCCCCTCGACGGCTCCTTCACTTCACGCCGACAACGGGAAATCCTGCGCGATATGCTCCGCGCCCAGCTCGAGGATCTGCGCGAAGCCGATCCCGACGATCCCTTCGCTTCCAAACTCGCCGAAGAGATCCTTCGTCTGGAGGCCGACACCGAGAGCATTCCCTGGCGAGAAGGGCCGCCGCCCGCCATGGCGGCCGTACTGGAACCATACCGTGAGCGCCTCGTGGAGCTGTGGTGCGCCAACACCGCTTCGGGAGAACTGTCGATCAGCAAGACCAGAGGACTGTCCGTCCAGGCCGATTGAAGTCGCAAGCAGATCCTTTAAGGCAGATCCCCGGGCAGCATGCAGACATCCAGTACCACCCCGGCCCGGGAACAGGCAGCCGAGATGAGATCGAAGTAGGGTCGAACGGCTGGTACGTCGGCCAGAGGCGCGGTGTGGTACTCGACGATGTCGAGGTTGTAGGCCTGGAGCTGGCCGACGACGCGGGCGGTCATGGGTTCGACCTCTGCGGTGGTCAACAGGTGGTCGTACCAGGGAATCGGGTCTTCCGGCTGCAGCAGGCCGAACTCCCCCGACAGGATCAGGAAGAGTTGACGTTCCCAGGCGGCGCGTATGGCCAGCACCTGGATGCGGCGGCTGATGTAGCGTTCGGTGGCGGGTAGCAGGCCGTCGTCCTCGCGCTTGGGCGCGGAGCAGTAGGTGCAGATCGCCCGGCTCAAGACGGATCCTCCATGATGCGGGCGCAGCTGCGGACCACCTCGCCCGCCGGCACGACGCTCCGGACGCCCTCGACGCTCTTGCCCGCCTGCCAGATGTGCTTGTACGGCGAACCGCCCTTGGCTCCGGACGGCAGCCGACGCATGGACCGCCCCAGGTACCAGGTGCGCATCCACTTCTTTGTCCGGGGGTTGTTCAGCAGCCAGCGTTCGAGGCCGGTGGCCTTCAGCCCCAGCCGGTCGATCGATGGCGTGCGCAGAACCGACACCGGCACACCTGTCAGCTTCTCGGTCAGCACGACGTCGTCGGCGCCGTGGGAGACGAGGGCCGCCTTGTATGCGGGGTGGGCGTCGCACTCGTCGGTGGCGATGAAGCGGGTGCCCATCTGTACGCCGGCATAGCCGAGATCAAGGGCCCCACGGAAGTCTTCGGGCGTGGCCAGGCCGCCGGCGCAGACCAGGGGGACGCCCAGATCCGACATCTCTTCGAGGAGCCGTTCCGGCGTGCGTCGCCCGGCATGGCCGCCGGCGCGGTTGTTCACGCAGATCAACCCGTCGACGTCGGCTTCCATGGCCTTGACGGCGAACCCGCGGCCGACCACGTCGTGGTATACGACGCCCCCGGCGGCGTGGATGCGGTCGGTCACCAGGCGGGGGTGCCCCAACGCAGTAACGAAGAAGCGCACGCCTTCGTCCAGGGCGATGTCGATCCACTCGCCCATGCGCTCCTGGTAGCGGCGGAAGCCGTGTTCGAGCAGGATGTTCATGCCGATGGGCTTGGCGGTCAGCTCGCGGATGCGCCGCAGCCCGGCTCGGAATTCGAAGCCGTGCACCGAGGTCAGGGTCATGGGTTGCACCATGCCCAGTCCGCCGGCTTCGGACACTGCGGCCACGAGCTCAGGGTTGCTGCAGGGGAACATGGGGCCGCAGATCAACGGCACGTCGATGCCGGCGTCGCGGCACAGGGGATTTGTAGGATTGTTCATGGTCTCAGTCTACGATCTGAGGGCTTAGGGAGCCAGTTCGATGATGGAGTGACTTCCGTGGCGCTGGTCGTGTCCGATGGAGTACCATGCGTTCCGTAGGAACCGTCCACTTTCGCCACCAGAGGTGAGCCGACGTGCAGAACCTGATGACCGGCATCATGTTGGGAATAGTCGTAGCTGCGACGGCGGTGCTGACCTGGCGCCTGGCCCGCCGCGGTCGCAGCAAGCAGCCGTCCGCCCCGGCGGTCAGCGTGGAGAGCTTTGTCACGAGCATGCGCTCGGTCGGCGAGCTGAGCGTGTACCGGGTGATGACCAAGGAGGTCATCACCGCCAGCGACCATTGGTTCGGAGAATTCGGCAAGAAGTACCTGAACTGGCTGCTGTCCAGCAAGCGGATCACGTTGATCATGGAATTCGATGTGGACTTCCGATACGACCTCACAGACCCACGGTTCGAGGTCGTCATGACAGGGACGGAAGCCTGCCGCGTCACGATGCCGCCGTGCCGTCACGAAGTGCTGTTGAGGGATATGAGTATTCACAGCGAAGACAAACCCGAACTGATGCCCTGGCTCATGCCCGACCTCGTGGGGCGGTTCATCACCGGGGGCTTCAGCGTCGAAGCCAAGAACCAGCTCATTGCCGAAACACGCCAGGAATCTCTCCGGCTTGCCGACGGCCTGGCGCGCAGAGTGACCGGCGAAGCCCAGGCATCCGCGGTCCGCGCTCTCGAGCCGTTGACCCGCGGTCTCGGGTTCTCCGATGTCCGTTATGAGTTTCTGCCTCAAGATGTGTTCAAGCCCAAGGTCGACAGCACCCAGTTGGAGGAGAGCATGCGCATCTCGACGCCGTGAGTCGATCTCCGGCAGGGGGGCGACCCACCGGAAACGAAGAGGGCCGCCCTTTCCCGGGCGGCCCTCTTCGTTTCCGGTTTCGTCATGCTCTCAAGGCAGGTCGAGGGTCACCGTCCCCACGTCGTTGGTCGTGCCGACCACGACTTCCACGTCTGTGAGCAACTTCTCCAGCCAGTCGCCCGACGTCGGTGTGACCGTCAGGTCGTATACGCCCGCGGGCAGGGCCACCAGCATGAACCGCCCCGTTACAGGGTCGGCGAAGGTCTGCACGGTGTCCTCGCCGGCGATGGTCCAGATCAGGGCCGCCGCCTCGATCGGGTCGACGGCGCCGATGATCCGGCCACAGAGAGCATCGGCTCGGACCCGGATCACCGGCCGCATCATGTACTGGCCATGGCCGTTCTGGTGTACGGAGCGCGAGGCGTCGATGTCGACGGTGGCTTCGTAGATCTCACCGTCGGTGATCTCGAAGGTATGATGGATCTTCAGGCCGCTCCGCTGTCCCGAGGGCACGCGCAGCTCGTGTTCGACGCCGTCGACGGTCACGGTGTTGCCGTCGCCCAGCCGCAGCCGGATCTGGTCGTAGGTGCCGGCGGGCAGATCCGCGTCGGCCAACAGGGCGCTCACGCCGTTGGTCAGGTCGAGCAGGTGGACGACCATGGAATCGGTCGAAACGAGATGCCAGCCACCGAGGGAGTCCTCGTCGGAGCGGTGGACCCGGGTGGCGCGAACGTCGAGGGTCACGTCGTCGAAATCGACTGGGGAGTCGACCAAGGTGAGGCGCAGGGTGCCGGTGCCGCCGGGGGTCGTGGTATCGTCGCTGCAGCCGCAGGTCATCAGCGTGACGGTCAGCACGAGGATCAGGCAGGGAAGGATGCGGTGGGTCATCGTTTTCCTTTCGAGGCGGGGCGCAGCCCCGGAGGTGTTGCAGGCTCACGGTGCTTGGACACGACCACGACAGCAAAGTAACATCGTCAATTCATTTCAGCCAATGTCCAAGCCCCACACCCAGGAATGTGGCGACCGCGTACCCGAGCGTGCCGCAAAGCACGGCCGGCAGCACAAGATCGTGCCATTTGCGCGCCGCGGCCATGGCGGCGGCGGTCGTGGGGCCACCCATGTTGGCGTTCGAGGCGATCACGAGTTCGGCCAGGTCGAGCCTCAGCAACTTTCCGGCCAGCAGCAGGAAGATCAGGTGGACCGTCAGGATCAGGGCGGCGAACACGAACAGCACCGGCCCCACCTTCATCACCGTGCCCACGTTGGCGCTCGCCCCGATCACCGCGAAGAACACCTGCATGAGGAAGGCGCCGATGGTTTCGGCACCGGCAAGGCGTTCCATGCGTCGGGGCATGAAAGTGGCGAGGACCACCGTCAGCGCCGTGAGGATCAGGATGCCGCCGCCTGGCCAGCCGATCACGTCGGCCAGGGCGAAGCCGATTGCGCCGAGAGCGAACGACAGGGCGACGGCCGTCGCGGCGGCCGGAGGGGCGGGGAAGCGCGCCGGAGAGTCGTCGGCCGCCGAGTCGGCTGACGACTCGGCCGAACCGTGATGCCGCTTCACGAAGTGCCGCTCGAGCCACAGGGTGCCCGGCAGGGCGAACAGGACCAGAAAATACAACGCCATCACGAGGTTGTCGGCGGCCACACCGGCGCTCAGCAGATCGCCGTCGCGCAGCCCGAGAGCTTCGGCGGCGGCGGCGAAGTTCATCGAGCCGCCGATGTAGGTCGAAGAGAACACGCCCGCCAGCTTCCAGCCCTCGACGCCCAGAGGCACGATCTTGAACGCCACGACGGTGCCGATGACCGTGCCCGTGGCCCCGATCACGAAGGCCAACAGCGTGGGGCCGGCCTCCTTCACGATGCGGCGCAAGTCGGCTTGAAGCAGGAGCAACGGGATGGCCAGGGGCACCAGATAAGACCAGGTCACATCGTAAGGGACGGCGCCTTCGCTCGGAATCACTCCGAAGTTGGAAAGCAGGAATGTCACGCCCATGGTCAGAACCACACCGGAAACACGGGCGCCTACACGGGTGCGCTCCATGTGGTAGCCGAAGGCGGCAGCGGTGAACAGAACGGCCCAAAGGGCCCAATCGGCGTCGGCTGGGATGAGCGGGGTCATCGAAGCTCCTTATGGCGTGGGCGAGATGTTGGCTGCCCCTAAGAACTACACGAGCTGACAGGATTTCTCAACCATCGCGAAAGTGGAACAAGAGGCGGCCCTATGATATCTTCGCCGCTTGTCCGACTGGAACAACATGATCGCCGCGGGACTGTCCCGCCTCTGGTGTGAAGGATCACGATGAAGCATTGGTTCATTTTGCTGGCCGTACTCTCTCTTCTCGCCGTGCGTTTGGCTTCACCAGGTCACGACAATCCGCCGGAATCGGCGCCTATCGTAGCTCCGGCCGACGTAGCATCAGTGTTCGAACGTTCGTGCTACGACTGTCATTCGCATCGCACGGAGTGGCCGTGGTACTCGCACGTGCCGCCGGTGTCGTGGTTCGTCGGCAACCATGTGAAGGAAGGGCGTGAGCATTTGAACTTCAGCACGTGGGGGGAGATGTCCGAGGGCAACCGACTCCATGCGGTCATGGAGATCGTCGAAGAGGTGGAGAAGGGGGAGATGCCGTTGAGCGGGTATGTGAAATTGCACACGGATGCTGCTCTCTCAGAGCCTGACATCGCGTTGATTCGAGGGTGGGCAGGCGCCGAGGGTGTCGCCCCCGGGGTCGAAACCGAAGACCATGCCCATTGACGTTCCGTTCGTTAATGATCCGAAACCGATATGCAAGGATGGACCGAATGATGAGATTTCTGATTCCGTTGCTGATCCTCGGGGCCGTTTTGTCTGGATGCACGGACGACCCGGTGGCGCCGGACTCGTCCATCACGTTCCTCCGCGGAGATATCGAGGCTCGAGGCCAGGATGAACTTGAGCAGCTCCGGGGATTAGAGCGTGTCGAAGGCAGTCTGCATGTGTGGGGCGCCTACGACCTCAGTCCGCTCGAGCACCTCGTCGAAGTGACCGAGACCTTCGAGTTGTTCGGACTCAGTGCGACGAATCTCAACGCCCTCGATGCGTTCATGGTGGGGCGGGACGTCATGATCGTCGATTGTCCCTACCTGAGCACATTATCTCCTGCGTTGTCCTGGGATCTGCGGGATCTGACCATCAGAGCCTGCAACGGACTCGTCGAGGTCTCGGCGGCGATCGATGCCAGAGATGTGGAGATCTCCTTCTGCCGATCCTTGAGGTCGATCGACGGGATCGAAGCCGAAGACATGGACCTGATCGGGCTGCCGAGTCTGGAACGGATTTCCGAGTCGGTGAAGATGAGAAAGCTCCTGGTCGAGGATTGTGGGTCGCCGTTCGATCTGGGCTTGTTGGCGAACTGTTCCGAGAAAATGTGGCGATGCTATCTTCGCGATCTGGATGGCGTAGCAGATATGCAGGGGCTTCCCGTTTTTGCCAACATGGTAGAACTTCATCTGGAGGGCATGCCTGATCTGCGCGACCTCACAGGTCTTTCTGGCAATGAGAGTATTGGGTTCTTGGGCGTCATCGAATGCAGCGATCTAGTTTCCCTGTCGGGGATTGAGGCTCTACCCAACCTCCAGACCCTGCATATCAACTACAACCATGCGCTGGAATCCATGGCTGGACTCGGGCTGGGCCTGGGTGGCCTCAACACCATCATGGTTTACGGCAATTCCGTTTTGACCGACGTTTCGGCTCTAGCCGAACAGGACCTCGGGACGGACATTTCAATCCAGCAGAATGCAATGTTGATGTCCCTCGAAGCTCTGTCCGGTCATCAGCGGCTGGAGACTCTTAATCTCTCAGGCTTTCAGACCCTGACGGATTTCTCGGGTCTGACCGATGTCCCCCTTTTGAAGAAACTTGAGATCGATGGATTTGAAGACCTAGAGTCTCTGAGCGGACTTGAATCGATCGTCGAGCTCGATGATCTCGAACTGGAGTCGTTGCCATCGCTCGAACAAATAGACCTGCCGCTTCGATTCACCTCATTGGCGAATCTCCGTATTTCTGATTGTGACCAGCTCGGCAGCTGCGATGGGCTGGACCACGTGACGTGGGTCGCGTCCCTGTACATCGACCACAATGATGGGCTGATGACCTTGAGTGGACTCGATGCTCTCGTTGTTGTCTCAAGATTGTCGATCAATCTAAACCCCTTGCTTTCCCAATGTGAGATCGACGTCTTCGCTGATCAATTCCAATTGGCATCTTACGACTGGTGGGGTAATGGGCCGTGTGTCCCTCCTGCCGCGAAAGGCCGGTAGCCATGAGAGATCTGCGCCCTATGCTGTTCGTCGTCGTGATCATACTGATCACTTCAGCGTCCCCAGCCGCCACCCCCTGGTTCTCCCGCGTCCTGGTCACCAACGACGACGGCATCGACGACCCCCGCCTCCACGCCCTGGCTCGCGCCTTCGCCGATGTGGCCGAAGTCGTTGTCGTCGCTCCCTCCGAAAACTGCAGCGGCTCCAGCAACTACGTGTCGGTTTTCAGCGAGCGCGAACTGACGGCCGCACCCTATGACATGGGCGAAGGCATCACCGCCTGGGTCGTCGAAGGCTTCCCCGGCGACTGTGTGTTGCTGGCCCTCGAAACGATCATGAAGGACGCGCCCCCCGATCTGCTGGTCAGCGGCGTGAACGCCGGACCGAACCTGGCCGACGCCTGGATCGCCTCGGGCACCATCGGCGTGGCGCGGCTGGCGGCCCACGCCGGCCTGCCGGCGGTGGCGTTCTCGAATCTGACGCCCGACGCACCGTCGATGATGGCGGCCGTGCCGCAGTGGTGCGTGGCCCTGGCCGCGACCGACGCGGTGCGCGACCTGCCCGCGGGCGGCTACCTGAACGTCAACTTCCCCCGCTGCACCGCCGACGAGGTGGCCGGCGTGGTCTGGGCCGGCATCGGCGACCCCATCTTCCACGATACGTTCGAGACCGGCGTCCTCGGCGAGGACGGCCGCACGACCTGGAAGCTGAAGTGGTGGATGGACCGGGAAGGCCCCCAACCCGACGAAGGCGACGTCGCACGACACCGGGCCAACTATGTCACCGTCACGCCCATGCAGATCGGCGACTTCAAGGGCGTCTTGCCGCTGGAGAAGGCGGCGGGGCTGCCGAGCTGGACCCGCTGACACGTCGTCCCCTACGGAAAGAGGGCGGGGACACGACGTCCCCGCCCTCTTCTTTGCCGGCCGTCGTCGTTACACGGCCTTCTTCGACAACAGACTCTTCTTCACCAGATCCAGGAAGATCACCAGCGCCCCGATGATCATCAGAGCATCGGGCACGACCCGCGACCACATCAGGCCCTTCAGGGGCTCGATGGTCTCGCGCTGCCTGGTGAACCAGTAGCCGAGGTCGTGCGCGGTCTTCGCCTGCTCGAACCCGATCATCAGCGTCGGAATCGAGAACAGCACCACGCCCGAGGTCAGCAACCAGAAGCCGATGCGGCTGGGCTTCTCGTTCCACTCGAGGCCCTTGGCCATGGCGTTGGACCGCGTGACCAGGTACATGAAGGCCAGCGAGATGTACCCGAAGGCGCCGAGCAGGGCCACATGGCCGTGGGGCATGATCAGGTAGGTGCCGTGGGCGTAGTAGTTGATCGTGGGCGTGTTGATGACCATGCCCAGGAAGCCGGCGCCGTACCAGTTCAAGAACGCGCTGCCGGCCAGGAACAGGAACGGCACCGCGAAGGGGAACGACTCGCCCTTGGCGCTGATGGCGCGCTGCTCCTTGAAGGCCTCGATCATCAGCAGGACCAGCGGCAGGGGTTCGAGGGCCGAGAAGATGCCGCCGACGGCGATCCAGTACTCGTCCAGACCCTGCCACCAGTAGTGATGGCCCACGCCCAGGGTGCCGCTGAGCATGATCAGGCCCAGCTCGAAGAGCATGATCCGTTCGGCCGCCTTGCGCGACACGAGGCCCAGCGCCACGGTCAGGAACGCCAGCACGCCCGCGGCGAACAGCTCGAAAGTGAGCTCCACCCACAGGTGGATGACCCACCAGCGGTAATAATCGTCGACGGTGTAGTTGGGCATGATCTTGTGGATCGGCATCATGCCCGCGATGTACAGCGTGGCGATGCCGAAGGCGCTCCAGATGATCGCGCCGACCAGCACGCTGTTCTCCTTGGCCTTGCGGATCACGCTCACGACCATCAGGAACCACATCACCAGACCGACCACCAGGCCGATGTCCCAGACGCGGCCCAGGTTCAGCAGCTCGCGGCCCTCGTTGCCGAGCCAGAACCACACGTCGCGCATCTGACCGGTGGCGCCCATGTAGATGCCCACCAGGCCGCCGCCGCCCACCACGAGCAGGGCCGTCCAGAGCACGTCCACCAACCAGGGGTACTTCAGATCTTCTTCGGCCACCAGCGGCGCGATGAGCATGCCGCCCACGAGCCAGCCGATGGCCACCCACACGATCGCGAGGTTGGTGTGCAGGGCCCGCATCACGTTGAAGGGCAGGATGTCCTGGGAGAGGATGAAGTTCTGGGACGGCTCGGTATAGATGTGGGCGAGGTAGCCGCCGATGACGATCTGCAGGAACATGAACAGACCCACGACCGGCACGTACTTCAGCAGCTTCTCCTGCGACGGGAAGAGCTTCGTGATCGTCAGGGGCTGTTCGAGGACCTCGTTCGGATCCTTCTTCAGCAGCTTCGCATAGGCCAGCCACAGCACCAGGATCGTGCCGACCCACAGCACGAGCATCTCCCACAGGGTGTAGAAGTGGCTCGTCCAGGTCGTGTCCTGGTCGACCAGCGGCTCGGCCGGCCAGTTGTTGCTCCAGGTGCGGTCGGTGCCCGGGCGCTTGCTCGAGGCGACGAGCTGGCTCCAGTCCACGAACGCGGCGATCAGCCGGGCTTCATCCTCGTGGATCACGCCGCCGACCCAGGCCATCTCCTGGTTGCCGTTGACCAGAAAGTCCACCAGGTAGTCGACGTTGGCCTTGTACGCGGCCGCCGACACGTCGGTGTAGACGACGGTGCCCTCGACCAGCTCGGTGCCGGCGTGGAAGTCGGCCTTGACCATCTCCTTGATGCCGGCGCGCTGCACGTCGGTCAGGGCGGCGGCGCTTACGCCGTAGACCTCGCCCGCAAAGCGCTCGTACAGGAATTCGGCGCGGCGGTGGAAGAACTCCGTGGAGAAGTCCGGCCCCAGGTACGCGCCCATGCCGAGCAGGGTGCCGTAGTCCATCAGGTCGAACTGCTGGAACATGGCCTTGCCGTTCACCACGTCGTCGTAGGTGTACAGCGTCTCGCCCGAGGCCGAGACTGTCTGCGCCGCGATGGGCGGCACTTCCTTCTGCAGGTTCGCCGTGAACACGATCAGGGCGGTGACCATGATGATCCCCACCACCCAGAACGCGGTGTACAGTCCCTTGCGGGACATCAGTTTGTCGAGCCAGGACTCGTGCATGTGCTCTTCCTCCATACATCGGCCGCTGGGGCCGGTTGTGGTCCGTGAGGACCGCCATGAAATGCTACGCTCACGTAGCATTAATCTCCAAAAAAACTCAGATGCGTTTGCAGTCGCTCCGTGCCAGGTCGGCCAGGGTGACGTTGTCGATCATTTCGCGGATGCCGTCCTTGTGCCCGCTCCACTGGTCGTGCAGGGGGCAGGGGTTCTTGTCGTCGCAGGTCTCGAAGCCCAGGATGCAGCGGTCGTAGCTTTCCAGGCCCTCCACCACGTCGATGATGTCCGCCAAGTGAACTTCGTGCAGGGGCCGGGTGATGCTGTACCCGCCGAGTTTGCCCTGTTGGGAGGTGACGATCCCCGCCGCGCCGAGGCGGCTCATGAGCCTACCCAGGAACTTGTAGGGGATGTCGAGGGCGTCGCTCAGCGTCTTCACGGAACACACCTCGATGCCGCTGACAGCCATGTAGACCAGGGAGCGGATGGCGTATTCGGAAGACTTGAACAAACGCATATGCTACCTCCGGGTGGTATTATAGTGACGGAGGTCGGGTCGGTCAAAAAATATCTCTGCAGCGGAGATCGCCGATCATGAGTCCAGACGTCTGGACTCGCCGGATCCGGTGCGGTCATCCTCGCCTGAGGTCGCCGATGGCACAAATCAATAACGAAATCGCTCGTTCGATCTCTTCATCTTGCGTAAAGCGTCCCGCGGAGAGCCTAAGCGTCCCCATGGCCACGTGCTCAACAACGTTCATGGCGGCCAGCACGGCCGTCACTTTCGTTTTGCCGTCGTGACAGGCGGCCCCGGCCGAGCAGGCGATCCCGGGAACGGCGGCCATAATGTCCGCCGCGATCAAACCGGGAAAACCTATGCTCAACGTATTAGGCAGCCTCCGCTCGGGGTGTCCGTGCACGACGGCCGGCCCGGCGCCTTCCAGCAACCCCGCGGCCAGGCGATCGCGCAGCGCACGCAGATGACCGGCGTGGCCCTCGAGATCCTCGCCCGCCGCCTCCGCCGCCGCTCCCATCCCCACCGCCAGGATCACGTTCTCCGTGCCTCCCCGCCGCCCACGCTCCTGATTGGCCCCGTGCATCAGGTTTTCCAGCTCCACGCCCTCGCGCACCACCAGCACGCCCATGCCCTTGGGACCGTACATCTTGTGGCTCGCCACGGAGATCAGATCGGCGCCCAGCTCGTCGAGGCGCACCGGCACCTTGCCCGCCGACTGGGCGGCGTCCACGTGGAGCAGCACGCCGCGTTCGCGGCAGATCGCGGCGATCTCGGCGACCGGCTGCAGGGTACCCACCTCGTTGTTGGCGTGCATGACGCTGACCAGGACGGTGTCGTCGCGCAGGGCGTCGCGGATCGCCGCGGGATCGACCATGCCGAACCCGTCCACGCCGACCACGGTCGTTGAACCGCCCTCGCGCTCGAGCCAGCGCATGGGGCCGAGAGTGGCCGGGTGCTCGACGGCGGTCGTCACGAGATGGCGGCCGCGATCGCGACGGGCCCAGACGGCGCCCTTGATGGCTTGGTTGTTGGACTCGGTGCCGCCGCTGGTGAACATCACCTCGGCGGGAGTGCAGCCGAGGAAGTCGGCGAGTTGTCGGCGCGCCGACTCGACACCCTCCCGGGCGCGCCGACCGAAAACGTGGCCGCTGTTGGGATTACCGAACACTTCGTGGATGTACGGAGCCATGGCCGCCGCACAGCGAGGGTCGACCGGCGTGGTGGCGTTGTAGTCCAGGTAGATGGGGGCATGGGGGGCATCGAGGGACGCTGGGCGCTCGGAGTTCATCGCGTCCTCTTGGTTCGTGTACGTTCTCCCGGTGGGGAGCCGTACAAACGACGCTTGGTGAGCAGGCGGTAGGGCTTCAGGGCGTTGTCGTCCCAGGCCTCGACGATGAGGTGGCGCAGGGTCACGGCGTCGTGACCGCCTCCGTGGATCATTCGGGCGCACTCGTCGGGCCGAACTTCGTAGATCGTGCACAGGCCGTGGTCGAAGAAGGAACAGCGGCCGGGCTGGTCGATCTGGTCGAGGTTCCACACCGAGCCGGGTTTCTTGCCGTCGCGCAGCTTGTGGGGCATCACGCCGTGCCGTTCGGAGCCGTCGGGCATTTCGGTTACGCTCACAGCGAGGTGCTTGCGGAACGTTTCCTCGACCGACAGGCCCAGGTGCTCAGCCAGGTCCTCGATCTGTTCAGGCCGGAACCAGCCGGGCGAGTTGGTGCAGGCGGCGCGGCAGTCCGTGCAGTCGCAGCTCGAGACGGGAAAGGTGGGGCGGCGTGGCGGTCGGGGCGGGCGTGGGCGAGGGGGCACGATGGACTCCTTGAACGAGGGCGTCCTCGAAGGGACGTTGCTTCCCGGAATTGTAAAGACTCTGGGGCAGTACGCAACCCCCGGTATGCAGAAGACCGGTTTCGTTGCCAGGGTCGCGGGCGCGTGCTATTTTTCCGCTGAGATGCAAAGACGGTGATACTCGACGTCTTCGACCGTTCGAAAGGCCCTTCATGCCTGAGCGCTACGCCCCCCAAAACCACATCCGCATCGTCACCGCCGCGTCGTTGTTCGACGGCCACGACGCCGCCATCAACATCATGCGCCGTCTGCTGCAGGCCAGCGGCGCCGAAGTCATCCACCTCGGGCACAACCGCTCGGTGCGCGACATCGTGGAATGCGCGATCCAGGAAGACGCCCAGGGCATCGCCCTGACATCGTACCAGGGCGGCCACATCGAATTCTTCAAGTACATGCACGACCTGTTGCAAGAGGCCGGGGCGCCCACCAAGATCTACGGAGGAGGCGGGGGCACCATCCTGCCGACCGAGATCGCGGAGCTGCAGGCCTACGGCATCGCCCGCATCTTCTCGCCCGACGACGGCCGTACGTTGGGTCTGCAGGGAATGATCGACGAGGTGCTCGCCGGCTGCGACTTCGCAACGATCGAGAGGGCCCACGCCTCCCTGATCGAAGGTCTGAAGTCCCGCGAACCTCAGTCCATCGCCCGCGCCATTACTCTGGCAGAGAACGTTCCGGAGGCTTACGCGGAACTGGAACCCGCTATAGAGCGCCTGGCGGGTGAGGGTGCCATCCCGGTTCTGGGCATCACCGGCACGGGCGGCGCCGGCAAGTCGTCGCTGGTCGACGAGCTTGTGCGGCGCTACCTCAACGAGTTTGCCGACGCCACGATCGCCATCGTCAGCGTCGATCCGAGCAAACGTAAGACAGGCGGCGCCCTGCTGGGGGACCGCATCCGCATGAACGCCATCGGCGACCCGCGGGTGACCATGCGTTCGCTGGCCACGCGGCAGTCCAACCTGGCGTTGAGCCGGCACGTGCGTCACGCCATCGACATCATGAAGGCGGCGGGGCACGATCTGGTCATCGTCGAGACCTCGGGCATCGGCCAGAGCGACACGGAGATCGAGGAACACTCCGATGTGTCTCTGTACGTGATGACCGCCGAGTACGGGGCCGCGACCCAGCTCGAGAAGATCGACATGCTCGACTTCGCCGACGTGATCGCCCTGAACAAGTACGATCACCGCGGCTCCCAGGACGCCCTGCGCGATGTGCGCAAGCAGTACGCCCGCAACCACGGGCTCCAGGCGACAGCCGACACGGAGCTGCCGGTCTTCGGCACAATCGCCAGCCAGTTCAACGATCCAGGCATGAACGCCCTCTACGGCCACCTCATGCGCACGATCACCGAAAAGACCGAGGCTGACTTTCCCAGCATCGCCGTCGGTGATCCGGTGACCAACGAACGCAACTTCGTCATTCCTCCGGCCCGCACCCGCTATCTGGCCGAGATCGTCGAGGAAAGCCGTCGCTATGACACATTCGTCGACGAACAGTGCGCCTACGCCAGACGCCTCGACGGTCTGCATCGAACCATCGAAGAACTGCGCGGGTCTCCCGTCGATTCCGATGCCGTGCTTCCCGAACTCGGTCCCAGCGCCGGCGACTCACCAGCAGTAGCCGACCTCCTGACCCGCTATGAAGATGTGTTCCGTCGCCTCGATCCCGCCTGCACCGACGCCCTGCGCGGCTGGCCGGCCCTGCGCCGCTCCTACGCCGACGACGTGTTCCGGTTCGAGGTGCGAGGTCGGACCATCGAGCAGCCTTTGACCACAGCTTCGCTCAGCGGTACCAAGGTGCCCAAGGTCTGCCTGCCTCGCTATGCCGACTGGAGCGATGTCCTACGCTGGATCATGACCGAGAACGCACCCGGCTGTTTTCCCTACGCCGCCGGCGTGTTCCCGCTCAAACGCGAAGGGGAAGACCCCACCCGCATGTTCGCCGGTGAAGGCGGTCCTGAACGCACGAACCGCCGCTTCCACTATGTGTCACTGGGTATGCCCGCCAAGCGCCTGTCGACGGCTTTCGACTCTGTGACTCTCTACGGCGAAGATCCCGCACCGCGTCCCGACATCTTCGGCAAGGTCGGCAACTCAGGCGTTTCGATCGCCACGGTCGACGACGCCAAGATCCTCTACTCAGGCTTCGACCTTACCGATCCCAAGACCTCGGTCTCGATGACCATCAATGGTCCCGCGCCCATGATGCTGGCGTTCTTCATGAACGCAGCGATCGATCAGGGTTGCGAGAAGTGGATCCGCGAGCAGGGATTCGTCGAGCAGGTCGAGAAGACCATTGATGATCTGTACGACGCCCGCGGCGCTGAACGTCCCCGATATCGCGGAGCTTTGCCCGAAGGCAACGACGGCCTCGGCCTGATGCTGCTGGGCGTGAGCGGCGACGAAGTGATCGAACGCGAGGTCTACGACAGCATCGCGGCGCAGACCATGGCGAACGTGCGAGGCACCGTTCAGGCCGACATCCTCAAGGAGGACCAGGCCCAGAACACCTGCATCTTCTCCACCGAATTCGCCCTGCGCATGATGGGCGACATCCAACAGGCCTTCATCGACCGCAAGATCCGCAACTTCTACTCTGTGTCCATCAGCGGCTACCACATCGCCGAAGCAGGGGCGAACCCGATCACGCAGCTGGCGTTGACTCTGGCCAACGGCTTCACCTACGTGGAGTACTATCTCTCCCGCGGCATGGACGTCGACGAGTTCGCCCAGAACCTCTCGTTCTTCTTCAGCAACGGCATGGATCCCGAGTATTCGGTCATGGGCCGTGTGGCGCGACGAATCTGGGCCAAGGCCATGAAGCACAAGTACAGAGCCAACGAACGCAGCCAGAAGCTCAAGTACCACATCCAGACGTCCGGGCGTTCGCTGCACGCCCAGGAAATCGCCTTCAACGACATCCGCACCACGCTGCAGGCCCTGTACGCCATCTACGACAACTGCAACAGCCTCCACACCAACGCCTACGACGAGGCCATCACCACACCCACCGAGGAGTCGGTGCGGCGGGCCATGGCGATCCAGCTGATCATCAACAAGGAGCTGGGCCTGGCGTGCAACGAAAACCCGCTGCAGGGATCGTTCGCCGTGGAGGAATTGACCGAACTGGTGGAAGCCGCGGTGCTGACCGAGTTCTCGCGCCTCAGCGAACGCGGCGGCGTGCTCGGAGCTATGGAGCGCATGTACCAGCGGACGAAGATCCAGGAGGAGTCGCTGCATTACGAGGCCCTGAAGCACAGCGGTGAGTTGCCTATCATCGGCGTGAACACCTACCTGGATCCCAAGGGGTCGCCGACGGTCGTTCCCGAAGAGGTAATCCGATCCACAGAAGACGAGAAGGCGGCGGCGCTGGCTTCTTTGGCGGCGTTTCAGCAACGCAATGCCGATCGCACCGTCAGGGCCCTGGGGGAGCTCCAGCGTGTGGCCGTTGAGCACGGCAATATCTTCGAGTCGTTGCTGGAGGCGTCCAAAGTATGTTCGCTCGGTCAGATGTCCGAGGCGCTGTACAGGGTCGGCGGGCAATATCGGCGGAACATGTAGCGGCCGATCAGGGGGAGGACTAGGGCCGCGCCGTTCTCTCCAGCCTCTCGGACAGGAGCCGGTCGAGCAGGGTCGCATCCTGGAACGCCATGCCTTCGACAAACTCCCGCTCGGCCCGTTCGACCGCTGCGGCGATCTTCAGTGTGAGGTCCTGTGCCTTGGGTGCCATTTCCAGATGAACCGACCGCAGGTCGTCTCCGCGGCGGGAGCGTCGAACCAGGCCGCTGGCCGCCATCCTCTTGATCATCCTCGTCACACCCCCGGGATCCATGCCCAGAGCCTTGGCCAGCTCTCCGGGCTGACGAGCCGCGCCGTCGCGCATCAACATCAGGATCCAGGCCTCAACGGGGCCGAGCCCAAGGGGGGCGAGGTGGGTGGCGTAGGAGGCCCGAACGGTCTGGGATAGCCGATATAACCGAAATCCCGGTCGTTCGGAGAGCTTGGGGTCTGGGCATGAGTCGTACATATTGCTATATTATTGCAATATCAATTATTGTCAATACAATTATTGATATCGCAAATATGTATGATTTGTCCCTTAGATAGATCGAGTGCGAAGATCCGGCTTATAATTTGTTCATATGAGAATCTACATGTGTTATCATAAGGGACGTCATTTCGAGGAGACGATCGAAGTTCGTCCGTGCGCCCGCACCTCCGCGTGTTCGAGCGCCTCGTCACGCACCTGTAGATGCTTCAGGAGGGAACGATGAAGAAATTGATCCTGATGAGCGCTCTGTTGAGCCTCGCGCTGGTGACGACCGCCAGCGCCTCCATCGGATGGGCCGGCAACGTTTGGCCCAACAACGGCGCCAACGTCGTGCCGACCGGACCGCTTGATGTGTACGGCCAGTGCTGGAAGAGTGGTGTCACCGACATGGCCGGCCAGGGCATGGACATCGAAGCCTACTTGGATGTCACCACCGACTTGGGCGGCCCCACCCTGATCAGCATGACCTATCTGGGAGACGTGGGCAGCAACGACGAATACACAGGCCAGATCGGCCAGACGCTCCTGGTGGGCGCCTC
>CALEMW010000071.1 GCA_937910695.1 uncultured bacterium | reverse complement strand
ACGACGGTGCCGTTGACGTGGTGAATGGGCAGCACGCACATCATGCGTTCGCCCGGCGCCAGGCCGTGCCAGCGGGCGATCCCGGCGGCGTCGACCAGCAGGTTCGACTGGGTCAGCACCACGCCCTTGGGGTGGCCGGTGGTGCCGCTGGTGTAGACGATGAGGGCGTCGTCGTCGGGGTCGGCGGCGAGATCGGGGGCGGGAGCGTGGGCCAGGGCGTCGGCGAACGAGGGATGCCCGTCGCTCGTCGCACCGCACCCGACCACCGCCACGAGCCCGGGCAGCTGATCGCGCAATCCGGCCACCCGCTCGAGATACTCGCCGCGCACGAAGGCCAGCTTCACCCGGCTGTTGTCGAGGATGTAGACGATGCGCTCGTCGTCCTCCCCCACGTTCACCGGCACCACCACCGCGCCCAGGCTCCAGGCGGCCAGGTACTGCACGACGGTGTCGGGATGGTTGTGGGCGACCGTCGCGATGCGGTCGCCGCGCGCCACGCCGGCGTCGCTCAGGAAGCCGGCGACCCGGGCCGTGCGGTCGGCGAGTTCGGCGTAGGTCCAGGCCTCGCGGCCGTCGTGCTCGTCGAGGTGGACCAGGGCCTCCTGGTCGGGACGGTCGGCGAGGCGGGCGGCCAGCATCGCGGGGATGGTGGCGAAGTCGCGGAAGTCGGCGACGTCGGCCGCGTCGGGGCGGGTCCTGGCGGCGGCGATAAGATCGGCATGGTCTGCGGTCATGGCTCTCCGTCGGGTCTCAGGGATGAGATCGAAACTTTCGATGCGTCGCCGCGATCCGCTCCATCATCGCGGGCTCGACACCTGCCTCGCGCGCGAACTCCGGCCAGCGGCCCACGGCGTCGCAAACCTCTTCGACGATCGACTCTGCGCCGTTCAAATCGAACTGCTGCGCGACCACCAGCAGATCGTCCAAGGCGAACCCGTCCCGCTTGCCGTTCACGCTCATCTGGTGCCGGTCGGTCCACCGGCCGTCCGGGTTGTAGGACCAGATCACGTCGAAGGCGGGGGCCAGCGCCCATGTCCCGGCGCGATCCATCGAAAACGCGATGTTGCGCGTGTGGTCGTCCTGGTTGCGGGCCGCGACGTTGAACACCATGCGACGGAACATCTGCTGCAGGGCGGGATGCCCCAGGTTCAGTTTGCGGATCAGGCCCAGGGCGTGCTCGTAGCCGTAGGCGCCCGGCGCATTGAAGTCGTAATGGCCGAGGGCGCAGAGCGACTGCACATGGATTTTCTCCCCGTCCGCCGTGCGGTCGAAGCGCCGGGTCATGAAGTGGGCGCGTCCGCCTTCCTCGAGCAGCCAGCAGCGGCTCATGACGACGCCCGCCGCCCCGGCCATCAGATGGTATGCGTACTCGACCCTGCCGAAGCCCTTGGGATCGCCCAGGGCGTCTTCACTCGCGCCGTCGAACTTCAGCAGCCACGGCTCGAAGCCCGCCGGGGCCGGCACCTGGCCCGACCTCACTTCGCCTGTCTCCTGGTTCCAGGCGATCACCGCCTTCGCCCGCGCCCCGCCCGCCGAGGTGCCCACGCGGATGACGGTCTTGAGCGCCTCTTCTTCACCCCGATCCAGCCGCACGGCCAGCGCCTCGCGCTCCTTCAGGACGCTTCCCGCCAGTTCGACCAGGCGCGAGATCTCCACCGGCACCGCCGTGCGATAGCGGGGGCCGATGCTCGGCTTGAACTCCAGGGCGCCCATGCCTCTCGTGCTCATGTAGCAGAGCCGTTCCACTGGGTTGAAGTCACCCACATCCCGCCCCTGACGTCGTAGCCAGAGATCGATCAGGGCGTTGCCGTACCGGTCGGGCAGAGCGTCGGCCAGCAGTCCGGGCAGGCCGCGGTACGTGTCCCTGTTCAGGGTCGGAAAGCTGTAGATCCGCGCCGCGTCGAGGGGCATCGTCAACGGTGCCACCGCCGGACCCCGCCGCGCGAATTCGGGCATGTACTGGAACGAAGCGCAGCCGCGCTGCGGATCCCAGGCGACCGCGCCCACATCCCGGTCCCAGAGCCGCACCACGGCCGTGGTCAGCCTGCCGTCGGTCGCCATCTCAGTTACCGCCCTTGCCGCCGTCGCCGCGGGTCCCCGTCGCCCGGTGACGCAGACGCCCCTGCTGCCTGGCGAGCTGGACGGGGCTCACGCCCGGGTCGGGCAGCACGCCGTCGAGCTGGTCGAGCGCATCGAGAGCCCGCAGCACGCGCACGAAACTGCCGAGGGTGCAGTCCGCTCCCCCTTCGATGTTCTGGACCACCGAACGCGAGATTCCCGCCTGAGACGCGACTTCCGCCTGGGTGACGTTGCGGTTCAAGCGGAGCCGACGCAGACGCCCTCCAAGCTCGGAGAGGACTGCTTCGTGACTCATATCCATGAAGTCCATAACGACCTCCTTATCGATCACAGCATACACAATATCATATTAACGACCCATGAACCAGTCACTATAGGCATATAATTCATTATCTACAATAATGACCTTATTAACAGTCTTTATATTGGATATGGCATTATTATGACTGCTATATGGGTCATAATCATAGGGATTAAACACAGACCCGGAGCCCCAAACCCTCTCAGCGCTTCCGCTCCAACGTGAACCGCCGCCCCAACGTGGTGTACTCGGCCCCCGCCAACCTCCCAACGGGGTGTAGGGCCCCGGTGTCGATGCGCCCGTCCTCGATCAGGTCGTCCCGCACGTGGAAGCGCAGCACCTCGCCGATCACCAGCGACCCGCCGCCGGCGGCTTCCGGACCGAGATCAACCACCTGAATCAGCTTGCACTCCATGCTGATGGGCGACTCGCCCACCCGCGGCGCCTTGACGACTTCGCACGGCACCGGCGTCAGCCCCGTCTCTGCGAACTCGCTCACGCCCGGCGCGAACTCCATGGCCGTGTCGTTGGCGAGCTCCACGATGTCCTCGGTCACCACATTGACCACGAACTCGCCGGTCGCGCGGATGTTGCACAGCGTGTCCTTCTCCTGCCCGTCGCTGAACCGGCGCAACGGCGCGAAGACCACCGTCGGCGGCGCGGGCGTGGCGCCGGTGAAGAACGAGAACGGCGCCAGGTTGGGATTGCCGTCGGCATCGACCGTCGAGACGAAGGCGATGGGACGCGGCAGTACCGCGCCGATCAGCAGCTTGTAGTTGGCGCGCAGGTCTTGCTTGGAAGGATCGATGATCATTGGTCGTCTCCGGTGGCCCAGCTCAGGGGGTAGTCGGGATCGTCGGCCGGACCGGCGTCGGCGGCCACGGTCAGCGGTGCGAAGGTGTCGATCATCACAGCCAGTTCTACGGTTTCCTTCACGCCCAGCGACGGCTCCAGCAGCCCCGGCTGCGGTCCGTGGGGATAGCCCATCGGATGCAGCGTCAACGACTCGCTCTCGATCCCCTTGCGGCTCATGAAGTTGCCGGCCACGTAGTAGAGGATCTCGTCGCTGTCCACATTGCTGTGGGCGTACGGAATGGGAATGGCGTCCTGATGGAAGTCGAACAGACGCGGCACGAAGGAGCAGATCACGAAGCCCGGGCCGGTGAACGTCACGTGGACCGGAGGCGGCAAGTGCACCTTCCCCACCACGGGCATGAAGTCCTCGATGTTGAAGGCCCAGGGGTAGTAGAACCCGTCCCAGCCGATGAGATCGAAGGGGTGATGACCCAGCACCACGGTCTGCAGCTTGTCGCCGAGCTTGACCTTCAGGGTGAACTCTCCGCGCTCATCCACCGGGGGGTTCAGCACGGGCGTGCGCAGATCGCGCTCGCAGTAGGGAGCGTGCTCGAGGAGCTGACCCCACTGGTTGCGGAAGTGTTTGGGAGTCTCGACCGGACCGGCCGTCTCGGTGATCAGCAGCTTCACGCGGCCGTCGTCGAAACGCCAGCGGTGGATCACGCCGCGGGGGATCACCACGTAGTCGCCCGATCGCACCGTCAGGTCGCCGAACATGGTCTCGAGCACGCCGCCGCCATGGTGGACGAACACCAGCTCATCGGCGCGGGCGTTGCGGTAGAACCAGTCCGTCGACTCGGCGGGCTCGACGGTCGCCACCGTCACGTCGGCGTTGTAGGCGAGAACGCGTCGTCCGCGCACCCAGTCGCCGCCGGCGGACAAGGCGAAGGTCTTCAGGTGGCGGTTGCGGTGGACGGCGTCGGCCAGTGGGATCACAGGCAGAGCTTCGGTCTCTCCCACTGCCGTGACGGTGGTCGGGGGGTAGAGGTGGTACACGTTGCTGTAGATGTCGGAGAACCCCTGCCGGCTCACCAGCTCCTCGTAGGTGTGTCCACCGCGGGGCTTGAACACCACATGGCGCTTTTCGGGCAGCGCTCCCTGCTTCACGTAGAACGGCATGACGGTCCTCTCAGGCGGGTTCCGCGACGGACTGCCGCAGCACACCCAGACGCTCGATCTCCAGTTCCAGTACATCGCCGGGCTGCAGCCAGCCGCCGGCGGCCTCGGGGGTCAGCTCCAGGATGCAGCCGGTGCCCACCGTGCCCGAGCCGATCACCTCGCCCGGATGCAGCGTGACGCCCCTCGAGGCGTGGGCGAGCATCTCGCCGAAGCTCCAGTGCACGTCCTTCCAGTTGCCGCGGCTCAGCTCCACGCCGTTGCGGCGGCAGGTCATGGTCAGGTCGTAGCCCTTGGCGGCGCGCGAGTCGGCGAGTTCGTCGGG
>CALEMW010000070.1 GCA_937910695.1 uncultured bacterium | reverse complement strand
CCGTGAAGTTTTTCTGCGATCATGCTGAAGCGGTAGTTTTCTTGACGGCCACCCCGATCCAACTTGGCAGCAATGATCTCTTTGTTCTCCTGAATACGCTCCGCCCAGATCTCATCATCGATCAAGAGAGCTTCTCGCACATGGCTGAGCCGAACCCCTATATCAATCAGGCGGTGACGGCGATGCGGTCTCAAACGCCGGAATGGCAAAACCTGGCGATGGAAGCTCTCGATCAGGCGGCGTCCACGCCCTGGGGCCAGGCCATACTCAGGCACAATCCGGATTTTGGTCGGGTCCGCTCTGAACTCTTGGGAGGCGGGGTTACACACGAGGAACGCATAAGGATGATCTCCGACACGGAGGGGATGCACACCTTCGCCGGTATCATCAACAGAACCCGCCGCCGCGACATTGGAAATTTCACGGTCAGGAAGCCCGAGACGGTCGTCGTGCCATTCACTCCGGCTCAGCAGCATTTGCATGACGAACTTTTGAGAATCCAGGCTGAAATATTCAGCCAGATTCACAATGGGGTTAACGTGAAGTTCATGATGACCACCATCAGGCGACAGGCGGCCAGTTGCCTCTTTGGTCTTGCCCCCTTTCTTGAGGAGATCCTCAATCGCCATCTCGATGAACTGTCCTGGGAAGAAGCGGATGACACCGGCGTCCCCGAGGACGAGGCCATCATTCCCATCCAAAGCCAAATCCAGAATCTGCTGAAGGCGGCTCGTACCCTTGAGGCAAGCGACCCCAAACTCGAAGCTTTACGCAACATCATCCGCGACAAGCAAAGCCTCCCGAACAACAAGATCATGCTGTTCAGCAGCTTCCGGCATACCCTGAGCTATCTCTTCAACCATCTCAGCAAGGACGGTTTTCGCGTCGGGTTGGTCCATGGGGGAACGCCGGATGAGGATCGTGTGTCCCTTCGCGCCCGTTTTGAGAAGCCGAAGGAGGATGAGGACTGCCTGGACCTGTTGTTGTTTTCCGAAATAGGCTGCGAAGGTCTCGATTACCAGTTCTGCGACTGCATCGTGAACTACGATCTTCCCTGGAATCCCATGCGGGTAGAACAGCGCATCGGCCGTATCGACAGAAACGGGCAGAAGAGCGAGAGCGTCGCTATCGTCAACTTGATCACGCCGGGAACAGTGGATGCGGATATCTACGAGCGGTGCCTGGTGCGCATCGGGGTCTTCAATAACGCCCTCGGAGGG
>CALEMW010000069.1 GCA_937910695.1 uncultured bacterium | reverse complement strand
GCCAGCATCAGTCCGACAGTCAGGATCACGACCTTGCGCCGGTTCAGATATCGCGAAACCAGGATCACGAAGAGCACGGCGCCGAGCATGTGAAAGAACCAGTCGATGGGTACGCCCAGCACTTCCATGGTGCTGAACCGGTTCATCAGGCCGCGGATGTTGCGGGCGAAATCGAGCATGGCCACTCCTCGTTGACGTTGCGGTCAGGGGGCTCGGCGTTCCCCGAACACGCGGCGCAGCAGTTCGGTGGTGCGGGCCAAAGGGTCTTGTCGGATCCGTGTTTCCTCGCCGGCCAACGTCGAGAACAGGCCGTCTAGGGCACGGTCGGTCACGTAGTCGTCGAGGCTCACGGCTTCGGGCGCGCCGGTCAACGGCAGGTTGGTGTAGACGTCGACCAAGCGGTCGTACAGACGGGCCACGCCCACTTCGTTCATGGACGTGCGCACGATGGGCTGGAAGCGTGAACGCAGCTCCGCCCCGGTACGGTCGCGGAAGTATGCAGTGGCGGCGGTTTCACCGCCGTCGAGAATACCGAAGGCGTCGGCCACGGTCATGGTGCGCACCGCCTCCCACAGCACCGACAGTGCTTCGCCCGCCGCGGCTTCTGCGGCGCTGTTCATGCCTTCTTCGAGATCGTCGACCACTATGCCCAGGCCGACGTCGCGCAGTGTCGAGGTCGCCGTGTTCAACTGGGCTGGCGCAGCGATGCGGATCAGTTCGTTGCCCAGGAATCCATCCACCGCCGACACAGAGCCCACCGTGCGTTCGGCGCCGATGCGCAGAGCTTCCTTGATGCCCGCGGTGACGGTGGTTTCGTCGAGGCCGGGAGCGGGCCGGACGCTGCCGAGGTCGAGGTTCTGGAGGGAGGCGCAGCCGCTCACGATGAACATGACGCCCAATGCGAGGGCCGGCAGCAGGAAACGTGGGGTCGTCGGGATCGGTCGCATGGTCGTCTCCAGGGTGGGAAGGTGGTCGCCCAACGGGATCCTAGACCGATCCTGTCCAACACGCCAAGACATGATCGGGGCGTCGTGTTTGATGATATGTGTTTCGTGTGCGTGGATCCACGCACGGGCGGGACCAAAAGACAAGGGGCGGCCGTGAAGCCGCCCCTTGCTCGTCGTCGTCCAGGCGGGGACTACATCGAGTACTCGTTCCCGGCTGCATCGACCAGAGTGCCGACGCCGTCGGGGCCGAAGTTGACGGTGAAGGTCACCGAGTCGCCGTACTGGGTGAAGGTGATCGTGCCGGTGCCCGATCCGTCGGGGGCGAAGAAGATTTCGCCGGTCACGCTCGGGCTGCCGTCGGCAGCGGGATCGCTGGCCGAGAAGCTCAGGCGGTAGCCGTCGCCTTCGAGCATCTCCACTTCGAACTGGCCGGAGGAGCCGTCGTTGCGCTCCCAGGTGCCGTTCACGTTGCCGTCGTCGTCGGAGATCAGGGTGAAGTCTTCGCGGTCGGGACCGTCGATGCGGTAGCCGGAGGCGGCGAAGACACCATCGGTTTCAGTGGCCGTGAAGTAGGTCTCGTCGTCGTGGGCGTCCTGCCACTCGGTGATCTCCCAGGCTTCCACCGCGCCGTCGGTCGAGGTGCCGTGACGGTCGCAGGACACGGGGTCGTGGCCTTCGGGGAAGGTGGTCTGCAGGGAGTACGCACCGGTGTTCTCGTTGAAGGAGCCGGCGACGACGGTGCCGTCGGCGCGGGTTTCGGCCAGCGTGGCCGAGCCGGCGCCGTCCCAGGTGATCGTGCGCGAGTAGCTCGTGCCGTCGCGGAACTCCATGGACAGGGTCAGCGAGCCGCTGCCGTCGCAGTCGAGGTCGGCGACGCGGTTCAGGTGCACCAGCCACCAGGCGGCGGGGTAGTGGACGTCCTGCTGGGCGGTGCCGCCGCAGGGTTCGTCGCCGGGGGACACGGGCTGGTCCGGCACCATGTGGATCCAGTTGCGGGGGCTGCCGCCGTCGGCGGCGACGCCGTCGAAGACCTCGGCGCGGCTGATGGCGAAGAGCAGATCGTCGGACTCGTCGTCAAGATCGCCCAGACGCACCAGCAGGGTGTCGGCTGTGGATTCGAGCCAATTGTTGGCCGGACTGGCTGTGAAGTCGCCCACGATGCGCAGGTCGGTGTCGGGCTCGATGGCTTCGTCGGCGACCGGCGCCACCGACAGGGTGTGCTCGGCGTTGTTGCGCCAGTGCACCGTGGCGGTCATGGATGTGAGGATCTCGTCGCCTTCGACTGCAAACTCGCCGGGGTCGAGGATGACTTCGGCTTCGTTCCAGGCCTGCAGGATATGGAAGCTGGGGTTCTCGGCGTGATGATAGCCGCGCACCTGAACGCCGGGAGCGATGGGACCGCTGCCGCTCAGGGGTTCGAGTACACCGCTCGTGACTTCGCCGTTGCGGCGGGTCTGGCTGTGGACGACGCGGTGGAAGGCGTCGTCGTCGCCGTTCTCGAGGGTGCCGTTGGTGTCGATGACGATTTCCGACGCCCGCTCGACGATCTGCAGCAAGCCGGCAGGGGGATAGACGCGTTCGGAGACCAAACGGACGACGTTCTCGACGTCGGTTTCGATCAGGGCGTCGAGGCCGGTGCTGTCGGCGGTGTCGTAGTAGACCACGGCGATGGTGTCGCCGGCGGCCTTGGTCATGCCCATCTCCGTGAACCGGCGCTCGAGCATGCGCTTGGGTCCGGCGGGCGCCACCGCGGCCACTGAGTTCGCGTTGGTGCGCATCAGTGCACGTACGGCGTCGGCGGTCATCAGGGCCTTGTCGGGGAAGTCGTAGCCGACGCCGCCGTCGTCCCAGCCTTCGCCGAGGGGTGTGTCGTCGCCGATGCCGGCGTCGGTGATCATGCTGCCCAGCGGGTTCGTGAACATCTCGAGGTCGTTCATGGTGTCGCCGACGTTGGCGGGACCCTGGACGCCCGCGGCCAGTTCGGCGGCCTTCTGGGCGTCGGCGGTCGCGCCGGGGTTGACGGGGTCGTCCTCGCTGCAGCCGATCAGGCCGCAGGCGATCAGGGCGAGGGGCAGCAGCCACAGGCGTTGGTGATGGGGAATGCGTAGGGGGTTCATGATCTCATCCTTCTGTTGCGGTCACGGAATCAAGGCGTGTCGACCGGATACGTGCTGCTGGTTGCAAGGGATGTGCCGGGGCTGTGCAGCCGCATTATGGTGTATTCGGGGACTTTGGGGGCGTCTTGAGGAAGGATCGGCTCATGACGGTGTGCGGATTCACTGCGATGGGTGTGAGCAATGACGGCGGTTGGCTGCGGCTCATTCGCCCCGGGACCGCCCCCGTGAGCATTCTGGCCTCGCGGGGGAGTTTGTGATAAATGTGGTGATCGTCGCGCCCCATTCCTTCAGCCCAGCGGGATCGCCATGAACCACCTCGCCACCCTCGACTGGCTCGTCATCGCCCTCTACTTCGTGCTGGTCTACTGGATCGCCATCCGCGTTTCCCGCCGCGATGGCAACGCCCAGACCGCGGATGGGTACTTCCTGGCCGGCCGCAACGCCGGCTGGTTCGTGATCGGGGCGTCGCTGTTCGCTTCGAACATCGGCAGCGAGCATCTGGTGGGTCTCGCGGGTACCGGTGCGGCGAGCGGTGTTGCGGTAGGACAGTTCGAAATCCTCGCTTCGCTGATCCTGCTGGTGCTGGGCTGGGTGTTCGTACCGTTCTATCTGCGCAGCGGCGTGGCGACCATGCCCGAGTTCCTCGAACGGCGCTACTCGCCGGCCACGCGTTGGTATCTGGCGGTGATCTCGATCGTGGGGTATGTGCTGACCAAGATTTCGGTCACGGTCGCGGCGGGCGGCATCGTGTTCAAGTCGCTCATGGGTCTGGATTTTTGGACCGGCGCGCTGATCGTGGTGGTCGCTACGGGTGTGTACACGGTGTTCGGCGGTCTGCGGGCGGTGCTCTATACGGATGTGCTGCAGGCGGTGGTGCTGATCGTCGGCGCCTCGGTCGTGTCGGTGCTCGGTCTGAACGAACTGGGTGGCTGGGGCCGGATGACCGAGCTTGCGGGCGACGGGTTCATGAACATGTGGCTGCCGGCAACTGATCCGGACTTTCCGTGGACGGGGATCCTGCTCGGCGCCCCGATCCTGGGCGTGTGGTACTGGTGCACCGACCAGTTCATCGTCCAGAGGGTGCTCGCGGCCCGCGACATCGATCAGGCACGGGGCGGGGCGATCTTCGCGGGTTTCTTGAAACTGCTGCCTTTGTTCATTTTCGTGATTCCGGGCGTGGTGGCCTACGGGCTGGCGCAGACCGGACGCATCGAGCTGGCGCGGCCGGACATGGCGCTGCCGACGCTCATCGGAGTGCTCTTGCCGGTCGGGTTGCGCGGGCTGGTGGTGGCGGGGTTGCTGGCGGCGCTGATGAGTTCGCTGTCGTCGGTGTTCAACTCCTGCTCCACGCTGGTGACTCTGGATATCTACAAGAAGTTCAGGCCCGAGGCTACCGAACGCCGGCTGGTGATCGTGGGTCAGCTGTCGACGGTGGTTCTGGTGGGGTTGGCGTTGGCCTGGGTGCCCTTCATGTCGCGGATTTCGGGGCAGCTGTATCAGTACCTGCAGAGCGTGCAGGCGTACATCTCGCCGCCGATCGCGGCGGTGTTCCTGGTGGGGGTGTTCTGGAAGAGGATGAACGCGCGGGGGGCGATGATCTCGTTGGTAGGCGGGTTCGTTCTCGGAGCCGCTCGCCTGGTGGGAGAGCTGAATTCTGGGCTGATCGACGGCGGGGTGCTCGGGTGGTACGTGGGGATGAACTTCCTGCACTTCGCGGCGGTTCTGTTCGTGATCTGCGTGGTGCTGCTGGTGGCGGGGAGTTTCACGGGGCCGGCGCCGAGCATGAGCAAGGTCGAGGGGCTGACTTATGGTTCGGCCGGGACCGTGGCGTCGGTGTCGCCCCGGCGTGGACTACTGATGGGATTGAGTTTCGTACTGGTACTGTGCGTGGCGGCGGTTTGGTTGGCATTCCGCGGATGAATGATCCTCAGCTGCGGTGTTGATCGATGAGAAGGAGTCTGCGTGAAGTTCACCGCCATCGATTTCGAGACGGCCGACTACTATCGTGACAGTGCCTGCAGCGTGGCGCTTGTCAGGGTGGAGGACGGAGATGTCGTCGACGAGGTGCATCGGCTGATCCGTCCACCGCGTTCGGGGTTCGTCTTCACCAGGATCCACGGCATCGATTGGCCGATGGTTCGGGATGAGCCGGGGTTCAGCTCGGTATGGGAAGATGTCCGAGCGTTGACAGACGGTGTCGAATTTTTGGCGGCCCACAATGCAACCTTCGATCACGGTGTGTTGCGGGCTTGCTGCGAGGCGAACGGGATGGCGGCGCCTGATCTGCCCTGGCGCTGTTCTGTCGAGGTTGCCCGGACGTGTTGGGGGATCTACCCGACTAAGTTGAACCTCGTATGTGCGCAGCTCGGGATACCGTTGCAGCATCATGATGCACTCTCGGACGCGCGGGCTTGTGCGAGGATCATGGTGGAGGGAGGGAAGACGGGGAAACAGAGCATGGAATGAGAGACGTCTTGTTCGTCATCTTCCTAATATTCTCTCAGCCTCATCCTTCTCTTCGTTGACCCTCTCCAACTCATGTTCCCAATACTCAGACAACAAACCCCGGGCTTCGAGATCGCGAAATATCCCCAGACTCCTCTCGAGTAAATTCCTTGTTTCACCCCAGGCTGTGGTGACCTCGTCCCCGCTCAACCCCTCCTGTTCCGCCAACCCACGATAGGCCCGCGCCGTCGCACTCACCGCGGAAGCTACATTCGCAGCCTGCACCTCGTCGCCCGATGTCTGCTCCAACACCGTCTCATGAATCCGTATTGCCGCCTGCCCATGCTCAAGCGCTCGCACGAACTCTCCCATCAGCGTGAGCGTCTCGCACAGCCTCTGGTGTGTGATCGCAAGGCTCTTGCCGTGGTTCAGATTCTCGGGATCCTGCTCCCATAGTCCTTCGCGGATCGGCAACGACTCGGTCAACGATTCCACGGCTTCAGGCAGTCGCCCGAGGGTGAGCAGCATGCTCCCGAGCGAATTGTGGCAGTAGGCGAGGCCGCGCAGCGTATTCGAGTTGCTGGCATCGATGGCGTAGAGCTTGCGGGCGCTCTCAAGGGCGTCGCGGTACGAGGCCAGGGCTCGCTGCGGATCCGTCTCTTCCAGGTTCTCGCCGATCAGGCGCAGGCATACCTGAAGGCCGCTCAGCACGCGGGGGTTGGTGGGATGCCGACTCTCGAGATCGCGCAGCTGGGTCTCGCTGTCTCGCAGCACCTTCAGGGCGCCCTCGGGATCACCGGCGAACTTGATGCCCTCGGCGAGATAGTAACGACACAGCCAGCGGCCCAAACGCAGATCCAGATCGTCACCGGCGCCGGTGAGCAGGGCATCCCATTCGGCCGAAGCCTGTTCGGTGTCCGTGATGCCGCCCACGGTCTCACCCGCCCAGATGCGCCACCAGCCCAGTTCACTCCGCACACGGGCGATGTCTGCGCGGAGCAGACGATCAGGCGCTGAAGCTGTTTGCACATCTTCAAGCATGTCCAGGGCACGTCGGCTCAGCACGATGGCGGAATCGTTGTCGCCGTTCCAAGAATCGATGACCGCCTGGTGCGACATGATGTTCGCCAGCGCCTGTTTCGCCGCGGGGTCGTCCGGGTGATCGGCGTACAGCTCTTCGCGGAGCTTCCTGGCCATCTCGTAGCTTTCCAGGGAGCCACTTAAATTGCCCAGGTTGGCGTACCGGGGGTCGCCCTGGATGCGGCCGATGCGTTCGTATGCCTCGGCGAGTTCCGACTTGAGGCCGGGGTCGCGGTTCAGGTCACGGGCGAGGGCGTCGAGGTGGAACAGGGCGTTGGTCACCATCAGGCGGCGCACAGGGGTTGTTCCGGGCACGTCGCGGATGGCGTCGTGCAGGTCGAAGAGCAACGTGTTGGCGAGACCTCGCACCTCTTCGAAGTGACGGCGGGTTTCGATGGCTTGACGGGACGTTGCCACGATGCCGGCGACCAGCGACAGGATCAGCAATCCAACGGCGAGCAGCGGCCCCCGGTGCCTCGTCGTAAAACGCGACATGCGGTAGCGAATGGTGGCAGGGCGGGCACTCACCGGCAGGCCTCCGGCGTGTCGGCGTAGATCTTCTACCAGCTCGGTGACCGATGGGTACCTCCGTTCGGGCTCCTTGCGCAGGGCCTTGAGCACGATCACGTCGAGGTCGCCTTCGAGGCGGCGGCGCAGACGGTCGGGGTTCGAGGCGCGCGCCCTGCACAGTTCGGCTGGGGACACGAGCCGAACGTCTCCGTCGGCGGTGGCGATCTCGATAGCGCTGTTGGCCATGCGAGACGGTCGCATCGGTTCGGTTCCCAGGACGGTGCGTTCCACATTCGCGGCAGATAGGCCAGACAGACGATAGGGGCGGTGTCCGCAGAGCAATTCGTAAAGCAACAGACCGAGGCCGTACACGTCTGCGGCCGTGGTGACCGGTTCGCCGCGCATCTGTTCAGGACTGGCATATTCGGGGGTGAGCACCCTCAGGCCGGTGCGGGTGAGCGGGGCGCCGGGGAAGGCGTCTTCGTCCAGGAGCTTGGCGATGCCGAAATCGAGGAGCTTCACGTGCCCTTCGCTATCGACCAGGATGTTCGACGGCTTCAGGTCGCGGTGTACCACCAGGTTGCGATGGGCGAACTGCAGCGCCTCGCACACCTCGGCGAAGAACGCGAGGCGCTCGTCGGTGCCCAGGCGGTTCTCGTCGCAGTGCTCGGTGACCGGGCGGCCGTCCACGTACTCCATGATCAGGTAGGGGAGCCCGTCGTCGGTGACGCCTCCGTCGAGAAGCTGGGCGATGTTGGGATGCTCGAGACGGGCGAGGATCCGCTGTTCGGAACCGAAGCGTTCGAACTCCTGGGGCAGGAATCCGCGTCGCAGCAGCTTGACCGCGACTTTGCGGGCGTGCTGTCCGTCCGAGCGTTCGGCCAGATAGACCACGCCCATGCCGCCGCGGCCCAGCACAGCGGTGAGTCGATAGGAACCGATGAGGCGTCCGAGCAGGGACGTGTCGATCGGGCCCTCCGGATGCGCAGGTGCAAAAGGACAGGTCAGCGTGCCGTCGGCGGGAATGCTGTCGTGGGCGAAAAGCAGCGACTCGATCTCGCGTCGCCAGTGATCGTGTCCACGGCAGGAGTTGTCGAGATAGGCGTTGCGTTCGTCCGGGTCGAGATCGAGGACCGACTCGAGGATCGATTTGATGCTCTCCCAGTCTGCAACGGATTGGCGAACCATGCGTCGATCGGCTCCTCGTCTCGTGTCCGTGGTTTCTTCCCTCTTACCGTATTCCGGTGCCGAATCCGCTCACGAAGACGATGTGATCTCCCGCTGCAGCCAGGCTCGCGCGGTGGCCCAGTCACGGCGTACGGTGGCCGGGGAGATGTTCAGCACTTCGGCCGTCTCGGGGATATTGAGTCCGACGAAATACCGCAGTTCCACGACCTTGCTCTGGCGTGGGTCGAGCTGTTCGAGCTGAAGTAGGGCTTCGTGAACAGCGAGGATCTCGTCGTCCTTGAGGACGGGCAGGTCGAGGGCCTCGTCGAGGGAAAGATCGGTCTGGCCGCCGCCGCGCTTGGTTGCCCGGCGTCGGCGGGCGTAGTCCACCAGCACATCGCGCATGACGCGTCCGGCGACCCGGAAGAAATGGACACGGTCCTGCCAGTCGGGTTCGTCGCGTCCCGACAGCTTCAGGTAGGCCTCGTGGACCAGGGCGGTGGTGTTGAGGGTGTCGTAGGGCCGGTGCCGCCGCCGCTGCAGGCTCGCCTGCCGCCGCAGCTCCTCGTAGACCAGGGTCGCGAGCCGCTCCCGGGCGGATGCATCGCCGCCGGCGGAGTCCGCGAGCAGTCTGGTGATGTCGGGCGGGTTGGCTGAGGTCATGCCGCGTCCGAACGTTGAGCCCCCGTTGGAAGTCCCTGAAAAATCATACCATTACTGGCGGAGATCAACAAGGTGGCCCGCGGTGCGGGAATCCTGCTTCCTGTTCGCGGCGCCGATCTGAATATTCCGTGAGCAGATCGAGGGTCACTTTACGGTGGAGTGAATGGGAGTAGATATCATCGTGGCCGCGGACCGTGGGTGAACATGATCGAGAGAGAGGGATGACATGAACTCAGGCAGGATGATCCGAGCGGGCTTGCTGGCCCTCGCCTTGCTGGCCGTTGCGGCCGTGAACCTGTCCACGCCGGCCCTCGCCGCCGATGTCGAGGTGCACTGGGATTCGGGGCTGGACGGGACCTGGGGCAGCTCCCTGAACTGGTCGCCGATGGTGGTGCCCGACAACACGGCTGGAACCTACTACTGGGCGATCCTGGATCACCCCAACATTGTGGTCGTGAACCTCCTGGCCAACGTGGTGATCGATTCGCTCTTCGTGGACGCCGACGACGAGGTCGCCATCGAGAACAGCAGGATGCTTGCGATCTCGGCGGCGAACGGCAGATTGGGCATCGAAAACCGCGGTGTGATCTCCCTCAACTCGAGTACGACCTATACCTATCTGCGCCTCAATGACGGCCCCATCCGCCTGACCGGCGGCGGCACCGTACTCGCGCACTCCGGCACGTTCTACAACATGGTCGGCGGTCTGAGCGGAGGCGAGCTAATCAACGTAGACAATACATTCCGCGGCGCCATGAATCTGGGGTACAACCAGCTGCGCATCGAGAACGGCGGCATGATCGTGGCCGACGATCCGCTCCTCACCCTGCGGCTGGATCCGAGTTCTTCGGGCATGACCAACACGGGCCTGATCCGGGCGGAGAACGGGGCTCTGCTGGAAATGGGTGCGGCGGACTATAACAACACCGGGGGCGTGATCGAGGCGATCGACGGTTCGACAGTTTCACTACTCGCTTCCGCGATAGTCACCGGCGGCATTCTGCAGACATCGGGCAGCGGCGTGATCGTGTCGAACTCGTCGTCGGCACGGATCGCCGACCTGACCAGCCAGGCCCGGGTGCACGTGGCCAACACCCGATCGCTCTATCTCAAGGGAGGCATCGCCAACTCCGACACGATCAGCATCGACTCTTCAACGACCTATGCCTACCTCCGCACGGTTGAAGGGACGGTCACTCTGACCGGAGGCGGCGTGATCGCCTGCGACACCGGACAGTACGCCCTGATCGGATCCGTCGATGGAAGCGCTCTTGTCAACACGGACAATACCATCCGGGGCAGCGTCCATCTGGGCTACAACCAGATCGCCATCCAGAACGCGGGTCTCATCGTCGCCGACAACCCTGTCCACTCCCTGAAGATCGATCCGTCTGCGGACGGCCTGGTCAACACGGGTGTCATGCGGGCCGAGTACGGTGCCGTGATGCAACTGTACACTGCGGATTACGACAACACGGGCGGTCTGATCGAGGCCGCCGACGGATCGCAGGTCGAATTGGCGGCCAACCCCATCATCACAGGCGGCACCCTGCGGTCCTCGGGGACGGGCGAATTCGTGGTCAACTCTTCATCGCCGAAGTTCGTCGATCTGACATGCCAGGCCCGAGTGCATGTGACCAACACCCGGGCGCTCTATCTCGAGGGAACCATCGCCAACTCCGACACGATCAGCATCGACTCTGTGACGACCTACACCTACCTGAGGACGACCGGTGGCCCGGTGACCCTCACGAGCGGCGGTGTGATCACCGGCGGCACGATCCAGTACGCCATTATAGGCAGCGTCGACGGGAGTCGCCTGATCAACCAGGACAACACGATTCATGGTGCGGTGAACCTGGGCTACAACCAGTTAGGCCTCGACAACGGCGGCACGATCCTCGCCGACCATCCCACCTTCATGCTGAACATCGATCCGAGCGCCGACGGCTTCGTGAACACCGGCCAGTTGCGCGTCGAGGGCGCGGGCGGCCTGAGGTTGTGGACCGGACCCTTCGAGCAGCAGGGCACCGTGGAGATCGCCGCCGGACGGCTCATGACCGATGACGATGACTTTGTCCAGACCGCGGGTATGACGACTGTCGACGGCACCCTTGCCATGGGTACGGGCGACAGCTTGTTGGTTTACGGCGGCGTTCTCGGTGGTAACGGCGTGATCGTAGGGAACGTCGTCAACCTCGGCGGTACAGTCGCCCCCGGTGTCTCGGTCGGCGAACTGACCATCGACGGCACGTTCGCCCAGGAGGCCGGCGGTGTGCTGTCCGTCGAGATCGGCGGCTACACTCCCGGGACCGAGTATGACGTGCTGACCATCATCGGCGACGCGACCCTGGCCGGCCAGGTCGACGTGTCGTTTCCTGGTGGGTTCGTACCTGCTGTCGACGACACCTTCGTGATCCTGGCGGCGGCGTCGGTGTTCGGCGAGCTGACCGTCGTGACGGGCCACTCCTTCCCGCCTGGGATCCTGCCCTGGGTGGCGCTGCGGGGGAACGACGTGGTGCTGACCATAGAGCAGATCAGCATTACCGGCGCAGAGCAGGAGCAAACACCGGCGGCCCGTCCGTTGACCGTATCGCCGAATCCGAGTTCGAGCGGGCACTTCGCCATCGACTACGCCCTCGCCGACAAGAGCGCTGACGTGTCGATCGTCGTGTATGACGTGGCCGGCCGACGCGTGTGCGTTCTACCCACCGGCCCGGGTGCTGCGGCATCGAGCAGGCTGAGCTGGGACGGTCGGGCTGACGATGGCCGGATCATGCCCGGCGGCGTGTATTTTCTGCGGCTGACCACGGGATCGGGCCATCAGGATGTGAAGCGGATGACGATCGTGCGCTGATCATCAACGAGGCGAAGGGTGGCGTAGTCAGTCTCCGGCCTTCCCGGGATCGCACTGCGCCACTTCGACGACTCCGCTCCGGATGTGCAGATCCCTCTGGGGGAACGGAATCTCCACGCCCGCCTTCTTCAGCTCGTACCACGCCTCGAACAGCAACGCGCTGCGCACGCGCGGCAGCGTCCAGGCTCCGTGCACCCACACGCGGACCTCGAAGTCTATGGAGCTTTCCCCATAGCCCGTGAAGAGCACTTCGGGCGGCGGCGAGGGCACGACGTCGGGCGTGCGGCGGGTGACGGCGAGCAGGATGTCGCTCACCTCCCGGGGGTCGGCCCGGTAGCTCACGCCGATGGGCACGTCCACGCGCACGTGCTCGTCGGTGAAGCTCAGGTTGTCCACGTGACCCGCCACGAGTTCGCCGTTGGGGACGATGATGTCGTGGCCGGAACGGGTGCGCACCACGCTGCTGCGCAGGCCGATGGACATGACGCGTCCCTCGGTCTCGTTGATGCGGATAATGTCGCCCCGCTTGATCGTGCGTTCGAACATCAGGATCAGTCCGCTGACGAAGTTGTTCACCACGTTCTGCAGACCGAAGCCGATTCCGACCGACAGGGCGCCAAGCACGATCTTAAGGCTGCTCATGTCCAGGCCCATAGCGTCGGCCGACACCAGTAGGCCCAGAACGATGATCAACGAGCGGGTGACGGCGGCGAGGGCGTCGGCGAGGGCCTGCTCCACGCCCAGGTTCGGCAGAATGCTGTTGGAGATCAGATTCGAGAGCATGCGGGCGCCAAGGATGAACACCAGCGCGAGTCCGAACGACGAAAGCACGGATAAGATGGAGAGGTGCGCCCCGCCCATCACCAGAAACGGTCGGTTGAGGTATTCGAACAGGTCGCCGAGCAGGCTCATCTGGTCGAGGACGGCTACGGCCATGATGATCGGGACCACCAGCCAGCGCAGCCGGCGGCGGTGGGGCCCGGGCTGCATGTACTGGCGGATCGTCGTGTCGATGCCGTTGTGCAGCAGAAGAAACCAGGCGAGGGTCAGGACCGGCAGGCGGTCCGAATTGGGCGCTGCGCCCGGCAGCAGCAGTAGGGGGGCGATGGCGAGGACGGCCGCCAGCACTGGCCAGGCCATGACCACCGGGATGTTCAGCATGAATCGCCGGCCGCGGGAGGCGTGATCGGTGACGTCATCCCGGCGGCGTCGGATCCCCCTGGTCAGCAGACGCGACAGGGGATAGCCGACCACGGCCGTCATCACCATGATGGCGAGCAGGGCGATGCGTTCCGTGGACAGATCCCGCTCCAGAAGAGGTGAGATGAAGTCGAACACGAGTGGCCTTTCTGGTCGGGACGGCGGCGGATCGACTCCTATAGACAGATCGATCCTCAGGATTGTCACATGAACATCTCGATTCAGCCAAAAAAACTATGTGACGGATTGATGTTGCGAGGTGTCTTCTGGAGGTTGACCCCGAATCATTGTCCTGCCTATCCGGGAGCCTGCAGCCATGAACAAGAAGCTCGGGACCTTCCTCGGCGTCTACACGCCGACGGTGCTGACCATCCTCGGCGTGATCATGTATCTGCGCTTCGGCTGGCTGGTCGGTCATCTCGGTCTGTTCAAAATCCTGGTGATCGTGCTGCTGGCCCACGTGATCACGGCGGCCACGACGCTGTCCTTCTCCTCGGTCGCGACCAACGGTCGCGTGGGGGTCGGCGGCGCCTATTACATCATCTCCCGCAGCCTCGGGCTGGAGATCGGCGGCTCTATCGGGCTGCCACTGTTCCTCTCGCAGACCTTCTCGGTGACGCTCTACTCCTTCGGTCTCGCGGAATCGCTGCGCTTCGTCTGGCCCGACGTGCCCCTGCAGCCGGCCGCCGCGGTGATCATCCTGTTCGTCGGCGCGGTGTCGATGTTCGGGGCGGGCGCGGCACTCAAGGCCCAGGTGGGTCTGATGGCCGTGGTGGGGCTGTCCCTGATCGCCTTCGCCGCGGGTGTGATCACCGGCGGCGATCCCTCGGGGGTGCAGCTCTCAGCCGGCACGGGCGAGGTCGATTTCTGGAAGGGCTTTGCCATCTTCTTTCCCGCTGTGACGGGCGCTATGGCCGGGCTCGGGCTTTCGGGGGACCTGAAGGATCCCCGGCACTCCATCCCGCGGGGTGCGATCCTCGCAGTGGCGACGGGGTTCGTCGTCTACCTCCTGGTGCCGATCGGTCTGGCGATCACCGCCTCGCCCGAGAGCCTGCGCTCCGACCCGCTGGTCTGGACCACGGTGGCCCTGGGCGGCGCCTGGCTGGTGTTGCCGGGTCTGTGGAGCGCCATCTTCTCCTCGGCGGTGGGTTCGGTGCTGGGTGCGCCGCGCACGCTGCAGGCCCTGGCCCGAGACGGATTGGCGCCGAGGTTCTTCGCCGGTCTGGGCAAGCCGTCCCTGGAACTGGTGCCCGGCATGTCCCTGTCGCTGCTCATCGCCCTGGCCGCGGTGCTGCTGGGCGACCTGAACGCCGTGGCCACCGTGGTCTCGATGTTCTTTTTGACGGTCTACGGCACGACCAACTTCGTGGCCGCCTTCGAGACCCTCAGCGGCGACCCCTCATGGCGCCCGCAGCTGCGGGTGCACTGGTCGGTGAGCCTGATCGGCGGCATCGGCTGCTTGGCGGTCATGTTCCTGATCTCCCCGTTGCCTGCGTTCGTGGCGTTGGTTGCCGAGCTGCTGCTGTGGCTGCTTCTGTCCCGCAAGGAACGGGCCGCCGGCTGGGGCGACGCGCGCCGCGGTCTCTTCGAGAGCCTGATCCGCTGGGCCCTGGTGCGGCTGGCGGAACGCCCGGTCAGCTCGCGCAACTGGCGCCCGCACACGCTTGTCTTCGTCGACGGCGTGGAGCGCGAACTCGACCTCGTACGCTATGCCGACTGGTTCAGCCAGGGGCGCGGCGTGGTGACGGTGTGCGAACTGGTGGAGGGCGACCTCGCGGAGAAGGATCTGGGAATCGCCGCGCGGCTCGAGTCCATGAAGAGAATCCTGGAGGATGAGGAGCTGGTCGTGTTCCCCGAGGTGGATGTCGTGCGCAACCTCGCCGAGGGGATCGTCAGCGTGGCCCAGGCCAACGGCATGGCCGGCCTCTCCAGCAACACGGTGATCCTGGGCTGGCCGACATCGCCGGAGCTGCAGGCCGAGTTCCTCCGTGTCCAGCGACGACTCGCGCGGCTGGGCAAATCCCTGGTCGTGGGTCGCTTCAAGCTCCGTACGGCGTTTCGCCGCAAGGGGCGGCGTGTGGTGGATGTCTGGTGGGGCGGCCTGCAGAACAACGGCGACCTCATGCTCCTGCTGGCCTACCTGCTGACCCGCAACGCCGAGTGGCGCGACGCCCGCGTGCGCATCAAGAGCGTAGCCACCACCGAGACCATGAAGGAGCAGACCGCCCAGTTCCTCCAGCGCATGCTCGGGGTGATCCGCATCGATGCGGACTACGAGATTCACCTGAAGGTCAAGGACATGAGCGTGCGCGAGATGATCCAGGCCGAAAGCGCCGATGCGGACGTGGTGTTCCTGGGGCTGGCGCCCACTGCTCCGGGGGACGAGGCCGAAGCGGCGGAGCGTCTGGAACAGCTGGTGGGAGACCTGCCGAGCGTGTTCTTCGTCCACAACGCGAGCCTGTTCACGGGCGACCTGCTCGATTCGAGCGAGACGACCGACGTCGACACGGCGGTGCGCAGTCGCCTGCCGGAGGACAGGCCGGAGGATGAGCCTCCGGCCTCATAGAGCCGCCTAGCGGTACATGGATTTTATCTCACCCCAGTCCGCCGTGTCGGTCGCGACCAGGTGTTCCTCCCAGGTGGCCTGGATCACGGCGTCGCCGCCGGTGGCGTTGCCCCAACTGCCGGGCGCGTACCAGTGGCGCTGACCGTCGATGACGTCGGTCGGCGTGTAGTTGATGAAGGAGATCTTATCGGCGGTGATATAGGCACCGATCAGGTAGTCGCCGGCGGGCAGGTTCACGTTCTGGGTCGTGAAGTCCACCGTCACCCAATCGAATCCCGTGGAGTGGCTGACGGCGGCGGTGCCGGTCGCCACGATGTTGAAGCTCTGATCCACGATGTCGACCGACAGCAGGTCGCCCATGTTCACGTAGGGCACGCCGTTGTATTCGCCGCTCGGGGCGCTCTGCATCCGGAAACCCGCGCTCAGCAGGCGGCTGTCGCAGGCCAGGGTGATGCTCTGGCCGCAATTGATGCGGACGCCGTCCCAGCGCAAGCCGAACACGGCGGTGCCGTCGGCGGCCTGGTTGTCGACGCTCGTGGAGCATTGGGCCTGCACGAGGGAAGGGACGAGCGTGATTACGATCAGAAGGGTGGACAGCAGGGCGGGGATCTTGAGCCTGGTGATCATGGGGACCTCCGAAGGGAATCATAACGAACTCGACCGCCGGGTTCGTTTCGTGAAGTGATACGCGTCGTGAGATGAGAATATGGATCATATATTTTGAATAAATATCAGCATTGATCGATATAGGGGATTGAGAAATTCGAGGTTATGGGATTATTTCCCCGATTTTGCCAAGGTCGTCGCCAAATACGCCAACGCTTCCGCCGCCAACTCCCCATTGCCGCCCTCGACGATCCCAACGTAGCGACCACGTCGCTCGATCAACCCTGCCACGCCTTCAGGCAATTCCTTCGCCGCCAACACTTCGTGATACCCGGCCTCGAAGTCCGCTGCGTCGTTTTCGGTGTCCCAATGGGTGGCCAAGAGCAGCAGAGTCGCACCATCACGTTCGTACACGGCATAGCGGTCGCCGTCCCAGCCCTCGGCCAGGGGAATTGCGATGTCGCCCTGGCCGTGCTCGGCGAACACGATGCGCCACTGCAGTTCGCCCAGGGTGTTGGCGCGCAGCAGGCGCCAGTCCGCGAGCAGGCCGCCGGCGTCGCCGACGTCGGTGAACGCGGAGGGGGCTTCGCCGGCGGCGTACTTCTCGGGGTGGAGGATCTGTTCGGTGGACACAGGAGGATGGGTGTACAAGGAGTCGACGGCGGACCAGCCTTGCCCCTGCACATCGTAGACGAAGGCGCAGCCCTTGAGATAGGCGCCCACCATGGTCTCCATGATGAAGGCGGGGATGGTGTCCATGGCCTCGAGGGCCGCGGCCATGTCGGGGCCGAGGTCGACGCCGTCCTGCGGCATCGCCATCATCTGCTTGAGCTGGTCGGTGCTCATGCCGGCCTGCAGCGCCACGGCCGGGCCGAGCAGGGCGCGGTCCGGCACCATGCCGAGCATGTCGTAGACGCTGAACAGCGTCATGACGTAGGTGGCCTCGCCTTCGACGACGGCGGCGCGGGCGTTGAGTTCGTCGTCGTTCAGTCCGCCGGCCGAAGGCGCCAGGACGAAGGCGTCGAGGTCGAAGTACTGGTCCTGCAGGCCGTGGGTGATCTCGTGGGCGACGACGGGGCGGAACAGCTGGTCGGGCATGTCGCCCATCACCACGTAGAAGGCCTCGGTGGCGGGGTCGTAGTAGGCGGCGGCCTGGCTGAGCATGACGGCCTTCATCGTGGCGCGGTAGTCGTCGATGACCGGACCGCGGTACAGGCCCACGGCGCGCACCACGGCGTCGTAGTCGGCGGCCAGATCGTCGGGGATCTGCTTGGCGAGTTCGGCGTCGAGGTAGGCGCCGAAGGCCTCGACGCCCTGGTCGCGCACCGGAACGGTGGTGAGGAAGGGCTTTTCACGGAGTTCGCCCACCATGGACTGGATGGCGAGGATGGTCGAATCGGCGGCGGCCGTATTGGCGACGACCGGGGCGGCGAGAGCGATCAACAGTACGGCGATGACGATTCTGGTCATGACGTCTCCCATGGCGATCGTGATGGTCCCGACAAGGCTAGAAACGGACGCCCAGCCCGGTCGTGGTCTGCCAATCCTTCGTGTCGACGCCTGCCGGCGGGTGCGAATCGTATTCCAACGCTCCTCCCACCTTCAGCGATACCGTCTCGGTCAGCGAAACTTCGAGGGCGAGATTGCCCATGGCGCGGCGATCGTCCAGGTCGGACCACAAGGGCTGGATGAAGCCGACGGCGCTCAGCTTCAGCGACGGACTCAACCGGCGCGAAGCGAACAGGAACGCCGAGAGCCTCTGGTCCGTGTCGCGGCCCTGCTCGTCCTCGATGCGTTCGATCTCGACCATGTGGGTGGCGCCGAGCGAGAGGCTGCCTTGCTGATCGTCGAGCACGTCCCAGCGGCCGCCGGCGCCGAAGAGCCAGCGTGACTGGAGGCGCTGGAAGGGATTGTGCTGTATCTGGGCGAAGGCCACGCTGTGCAGCGTGCCGACCAGGCTGTGGTTCTGGCGCAGGTGGCCGACTACCGAGCGCGCCGACTCCCGCGACGAGGTCTCCTGGTACTCCATGTTGCCCCTCAGCTGCCACATGTCTCGCTCGCCCCGCCACACGGTGCGGCCGCCGGCGCTCAGGGTCACCTGGTCGGTGTTGCCGCCGGTGGCGCTGAAGCTGCCGTCGAGGCCTCCGGACCAACCCGTGCCGTCGGCGCCGATGGCGTCGAGGGTGTTGAGGATCACGCCGGCGCCGGCGGTCGTCGCGCTCAACGCGACAACCAGGATCATCGTAGACAGTGTTCGTCCCAAGGTCAGCCTCTCTTCACGATGCGCAGCAGGCGTTTCAGGATATTGGTCTGTTCGAGCACGACTTCGCCGGCGTCGGCTTTCCTCTTGGCCAACGCTTCGAGAGCCGTACGGTTCTTGGCGGCGCGGGCTGCGGCCAGTTCGCTCAGATGGATTGGGATGTTCTCGTGGAGACTCAGCAAGGCGCGGAACGCTTCCGGGCCAAACTCCAAGAGAATCGAAGGAGCGCTCACCGCGATGGTGGCGCTGCGGGGCACGCCGGTCAGGGCGCTCATCTCGCCGACGACGCAGCCCGGCTTCAAGGTGAACGCCGCGGCAACATCGCCGTCCTGATTCACCGTGCCGGTCAGCTCGCCCGATGCAAGGACCCAGAAGGTTTCACCTTCGTCGCCCTGGGTGCAGAGAACTTCTCCGTGAGTGTAGGGAAGACGGCGGACCAAGGGTGCGATGGTTAGCAGGTCGTCGTGGTTCAGCAACGGTTCGCCGTCGGCGTTCGCGATCAACGAGTTGGCCAGGTCGCTGAGCGCCAGGTCGCGGACCGTGGTCTCGACGTCCGCGTCCGACGGCGGCAGCTTCCGCTGGTTGTAGACCACGGCCATGAAGTCGTTGAGCAGCTTGTCGCTCATGGGGAAGGGGATCTCGATGCCGCGGCGTTTGAACTTGTACCAGATCATCCTGTTGACCTGGCCGTCGATGGCGATGTGACGAGGGTAGTCGGAGGTCCAGTACATCAGTCGGTAGTTGATGCCGAAGTCCATGTAGGCGGTGATGACGGCCGCAGGCTCGGGGTGCGCTTTGACCTCGGGCACGCTGTGCGCCGCCTCGATCAGCGCCGCGATCACCTCGTCCGGAGCATCGCTGTAGCTGGCCCCCACCTCGACGGCGTGCATGCGCATGGGCGTGGGATCGTTCAGGTTGTGGACGCGGGCCTCGGCCACCTTGGCGTTGGGCAGCACGTGCAGATGGCCGCCGCGGGTGCGGATGCGCGTCTCGCGCCAGTTGGTGGTGACGACCTTGCCCTCGATGCCGTCCACTTCGATCCACAGTCCAGGCTTCAACGTACGGACCAGGTGCAGCGACATGCCCGCGAGCAGGTTGCCCAGCACGCCCTGCAACGCGAAACCGATCACCGCCGACAACAGCGCCGTCGAGGCCAGCAGCGGACCTATGTCCACGCCCATCTCCACGCGCAGCGTCAGGAAGGCCACCGCCAGCACCAGCGCGCCGCGCATGATCTTCTCGAGCAGGTCGGGTACGGGGAAGGTGCGGCGCCGCCAGCGGAAGACCGACTTGATCACGCCTTCGACCATCAGGATGCCCAGCATGCCCAGCCAAAATATGCGCCAGGCGATGAGGTGGCTCATCCGCGTCGTGACCCATGTGTCGAGTTGAAGACTCGGCGCGGCCGCCAGCACCGCAAGTTCCGTGAACGCCAGTACCAGCAGGGGACGCGACACGTGGGCAAGCAGGTCGACGATGATGGAGATGGGGCGCAGCTTGCCCGCGTCGCGGTGCAGCCGTCGGCGCAGCGGACCGCTCACGGCCGTGGCGAGCAGCCAGATCACGAGCAGGGCGAGGATTTCGATGATCGCGGGTAGGTAGGCTTTCAAAGGGAGTTCCTTCCTTCACGGAGGGCTTCGTTCAGGATCACAGTATCGCCCTGGCGGGCGAGAGAGGCGCCGGACCATGAAGCATTCAGCTCGCGGTCGAGGTCCGCGAGGAGGACGTCGTCGTTGTCGGGGGCGTGATGGGTGATCAACAGTCGACGGACACCGGCTTCCTGGGCCACGGCGACGCACTCATCGTGGGAACTGTGGCCCCAGCCCGTGCGGTCGGGCAGCTCGGCGGCGGTGAAGTGGCCGTCCATGATCAGCAGATCCGCGTCGCGGCACGTCGCAAGGAAGGCCTCGCGGTGCTTGGGGCCTGCGGCGGACCACTCCATGTCGGTGGCGAAGACGAACGAAGCCCCCGTGGACGGTTCGTCGACGCGCCAGCCAGTGCAGCCGTTGGGATGGGGCACGGCACAGCCCCGTATCTCGAGATTCCCTTGGCGCAGCACGGGCTCCGTCTGCGTGAGTTTGCCCGGCGGCACGCTGCTGTACGTCACGGTTGCCGGCAGGGCATCCAGGCCGAGGGGCCAGAGCGGTGGGTCGAGCAGGCGCTCGAAGGCCCTGCAGGGACCCTCGTTGTCGTTGGATACGGACGCCAGTTCCACCCGGGCTTCGGCGTCGAACAGGGTCGTGAGCAGGGGCAGTCCCAGGATGTGGTCGAGGTGCAGATGAGTGAACAGCACCAGCAGGTCGAGGCCCGACACGGCTTCGAGGGCCGCGTTGGCGACGTGTACGCCGCTCCCCGCGTCGAGCATCAGACGCTCGCCGCCGGCTCCGGTGACCAGTAGGCAGGTCGTGTGGCCGCCATAGATCGCGAACCTTGATTCGGCGCGGGGCGTCGTGCCGCGCACGCCGCCGAAGAGGATCTCCATGTCCACCTACTTGCTCGTCAGGTTCCAGTCGCCGAGAAACGGTTCGCCGGCGTCGCGGGCGGCGCGGCAGCGGTCGGCGAAGCAGACCGCTACGGGATCGTCGGACAGATCTTCGAAGGCTGCAAGAGCCGCTTCGATTTCTCCGGCCCGCAGTCGCGCCAGTCCGGCGTCGAAGTTGCGGATGGCGGCCGGGCGTTCTTCGCCGGCCAGCCCGATCAGTTGATGCACCGCGACCGGTTCGCCGCGGCCCACCACGCGCACCGTACCGAGATCGCGCACCATCACAGAGTCGCAGGCCTGCGCGAGCGTCGCGCCGCTGATCATCGTGTCGGAGGCGAAGGCCTTGTTGGCTCCTTCGAGTCGTGAAGCCAGATTGGCTGCGTCGCCGAGCACAGTGTAGTCGAAGCGTTGGTGCGAACCCATGTTGCCCACCACCACGTGACCCGTGTGTAGGCCCATGCGCATGGTGAGGTCGCGGCCGCAGCGTTCACGGAAGGCGGGGCGTCGCTCCGCAAGCTTGCGCTGGCAGCGTACCGCGGCGCGGCAGGCGCGTGCGGCGTGGTCGGGCTGTTCGAGGGGCGCGTTCCAGAAGGCGATGATCGCGTCGCCCTCGTACTTGTCCAGGGTGCCGCCCTCTTCGAGGATGATGTCGGTCATGTCGGTGAGGTAGTCGTTGAGCAGCGACGTCAGCTCGATGGGGTCGAGGCCCTCGGACAGCGAGGTGAAGCCGGCGAGGTCGGAGAACATGATCGTCAGTTCGCGGCGCTCGCCGCCCAGGCGGAGGGCGTCGGGGTCGACGAGGATGCGCTCGATGACGTCGGGGCTCAGGTAGTGCTTGAAGGCCGACTTGATGAACCTCCGCTGCTTTCCTTCCACGGCGAAGTTGCGGGCGAGACCGCCGAAGAGCGCCGTAGCGACCGCGGCCGTGGCGGGCAGTACGGGCCACCACAGCCCGGCAGCGTAGGCGGCGCAACCCAGCAGGGCGGGAAGAGGCAGGGTCACCAAGGCGATCAGCACGGTGCCGCGGGTGCGAACCCCCGCGGTGATCATCACGCCGACCGCCAGGGCCAGGACCAGGATGCCGAGGCCGGCGGCGGCGTTGGGGGCCGTACGCATGAAGGAGTCGGACAGAAGGTTGTCGACGACCGTGGCGTGGACCACGATACCAGGACTGACACGGCTGGTTGGGGTGGGTCGCAGGTCGAGCAGGCCGGGGGCGCTGAAGCCGAAGAGGACGATTTTGTCGCGGAATACGTCGGGGTCGATGGTCGGCTCTTCGCCTTCGAGCAGGCGCAGTTCCGACTGGATCACCGAGGCTGCGCTGAAGGTGGGGAACACGTCGGGGCTGCCGCGATAGCGCAGCAGGGCGGTGCCGTCGGGGGCGATCGGCACTCGATGGTCGCCGAAACGGAGCTCACCGTCTTCCATCACCGGATCGGCGTCGATGCCGGCGCCGACAAGCCATGCTCCCAGGCCTAACGAGGGAATCAGGGCTCCGTCGAAGGATCGTACGAGGCCGGCGCTGCGCATGATGCCGTCTGGGTCTGGGGCGTCGCTGACGTTGGCGAGCAAACCGACCGCGGCGAGCTCCGGAATGGGATCCGTGACGCCGCTCGCCACGAGCTCGCCTGGCCGCACGTTGAGAAACCGTGCGCCGATGAATACGCCGCTGCGGGCAGCGGCAGCGGCGAGGGCTTCGTCGTCCCACACGCCATAGGTCGAGGGTTCGGTGAAGAGTACGTCGAAGGCCACGGCTCTCGCTCCGCCGCGGGCGCAGAAGTCGAGGATCGGACCGTACACTTCACGGGGCCAGGGCCACGACAGTCCGTTCTCCTGCTGCCCCCAGTCGAGGCTCGCTTGATCAAGGAGTACGAGCACAACGTGTTCGGTGTCGGGTCCGGGTTTCGCCAGCAACCGCACACGCCAGTCCCAACTGGTGCGCTCCCAGCCGTCGAGGGCGTGGGAGAACCAGAGAATCAGCGCCAGGGCTGCTGCCCCGGCGCCGATCATCAGTCCGTGTCTGCGTGCCGACGGCATGGACTAGATACCGCCGAGGTTGGCGGCGAATCGTGTCTGCCGCGCTGCGGGAGCGGGGGCGACGTCGGCTTCAGGAATTCCGCTGCGCACCGACTTCACACGATCGTCGGGAGACGGGTGCGTGCGGGCGAATCCCGGTCCCGATGGTTTCCAGCGCTCTCCCATGACACCCAGCATGCGCACCAGCGCCTGTGGGTCGTAGCCCACGCGGTGAAGGATCACTGCGGCGTCGTGGTCGGCGTTCTGTTCGGCGCCGCGGGCGTAGCCGCTGTTGATCAGGGTCTGGGCGATATCATCGATGCTCGCCTCGAAATCTTCAGCCAGCTGTTTGAGGTCTTCGTCGCCCAAAGTGCGGGCGGCTTCGACGCCGATGATCGTGAAGGCCGACGTCAGCCGACTCTTCTTGATGGCCTGCAGACCGTCGCGGTTCTGCACATGGGCGATCTCGTGGGCCAGCACGGCCGCGAGCTCGTCTTCACCGGCGCAGCAGGCCAGCATCCCGCGAGTCACGAGGATCAGGCCGCCGGGTGCTGCGAAGGCGTTGATCTCGTCGCTTTCGAGCAGCAGGAAATGATAGCCGCCGAAGGTTTCGGGACGGTCCGACGCCATGGCCAGGGTCTGCCCCAGGTTGTTGAGGTAGGTGTTGGCGTCGCGATTCTCGAGGGGCGCGTAGGTGTGCAGGATCGAAGCCGCGACGGCGCGGCCGATGTAGTACTCCTGCTCAGGGGTGATGTCCTCGAAGGTCTTCGACAGCGCCTCGCCGGCGCGGTTGATCGAAGTGGCTTCGTCTTCGGTGAGCACGCCGGCGCCCTGTCCGAGCTGAGTGCCGAGCTGGGTCACCGATGCGCAGCCGACGATCAACAGGACTGCGGCGAGGCTGGAGAGCATGGTGAGGCGTCGGTTCGTCATCGCACGCCTCCTTCGCGGGGCTGCACGCCGCCGACATTCAAGAAGTCGCCGGCCTGAGCGGGTGTGACGATCACTTTTTCCATGCGGTCGACCCAGGTGTAATCCACGTCTGGGTTCTGTTCGCGAAATTGGGCCTCGACTTCGTCGTTGAAGCCCTTGCCCGCCAGGGCCAGTTCCTCGCCCGAAGCGTCGGTTGCGACGTCGGCGCTGCCGGAACGCAGGACGACTTTCTTCTCTGTCAGCGCGGAAGTGTGGATCCAACCTTCAACGCCGCCGGAGTTGCGGACCTTGGTCCAGGCGCCGCTGCTGCTCAAGACCGTCATCCGATCGCCGTAGGCGACCTGGGCGGTCACCTTGCCCAGGAATGAAGGCCGCTCGCGCAGTTGTCCGTTCCGGACCTGAACGCTTTGCATCTGGGTCGCGGCCCAGGCGATCACGGCGACCGTGATCAGTAGCAACGGCCATACACGTCGCCATCCTCGCATGTGGATTCTCCCTGGCTGAGAACAAAAGTACGAATGAGCCCGAGCCCCGAGAATATCACTGCCCGGAGTGTCCGGGCCAACGGTATTCGTGAAAGGATAAATACAGGACCTGTTTGATCTTATGTGATCGGAATGTTTGAAAGACCATTTCCATGTGCTACCATCCGCGTTCACCATCTTCCCGTGAAAGGGGACGACATGAGAATGAGTCGCTGGATTGACAGGATCTTGCTTCTGGTGATCGTGCTGGCCGTTGCGGCGGCCATACCGGCTGCGGCTCAGGCCCAGGAAGGCGATCACAATCACGATCCCTTCGCCGATCCCACGGTTGCGCCGATGATCATGCCCACCGTTACAGACTTTGCCCCCGAGGCCGGCGATACAGCCGTGCAGCCTGACAAGGGCGATGTCGGTGTGACATCCTACTTCGAGTTCAGCGACACCCAGAAGGCCGGCCTGCTCACGCCCTTCTATCGGTTGTCCCGATCGCTGGCCCTCAAGGCACGTGTGCCTCTGATCTTCAACAAGACCGTCACGTTCGGCACGAATGAAGGCAAGGCCAGCGGTCTCGGCGATGTGACTTTCGAGGCCGAGTACTCCAAAGTCCGTTCGGCCGGAGCCGTGTTCAGCTTTACGGGCAGCGTCAAGTTGCCCACCGGCGACGAGGAGAAGGTCGACAACTTCATCGCTGTCCCTCTGGGCACCGGCACTCTGGATTACTTCGCCAAGGCCCAGTACGCCAAGTCGCAGCCGGACTTCGGTTGGGTCGCAAGCGTGATCTTCCGTAAGAACTCGGGCTACGAATTCGATCCCTGGGGCACGTCCGTGGCCCTGACGACCACGACCAGCGGCAACCAGGTCATCGGGTCCGTGTTCGCCCGCAAGCGCGTCAACGCCAAATGGTGGCTGCATCTGGGTGCGAGCGCCGACAAAATCGCCGACGGGGCGGGCAAGACCGTCTATACCGACGGCACCCCGACGTTCGAGTACGACATGACCAGCGGCGGCACCGTGATCGACCTCTACCCCGGAATGTCTTACGCCCTGGGCAAACTCAACCCGTACCTGGGCGCGCGTGTGCCCGTGTCCACGTCGTGGAACAACGAGTTTGCCAGCACCGACCGCGACATGGCGTTCATCTTCCAGTTCACCTACCGTCCGGATCGTATGGCCGGGCAGTAGTCGTCATCGACGAGGATTTCGATTCGCCGCCCGGTTCCTTCTGGATCCGGGCGGTTTACTTTCCTGGGCAGACGGACTCATAGCTGCGTGCTAGTCTTCGGTTATCGTTGAATTTTCCTGTTTATTTATGGAGTTCCGATGCGTCATTCGAGGTTGACGAAAGCGTCCATCATTGCGCTGCTCGCCGCCACGGCGTTGGGTCTGACCACCCCCGCACTCGCTCAGAATTATCGCGTGGATGTCTATGACAGTACGGACGGGTTGATCACCAACACTCTCTATGACGTCACCCAGGATGCCGCCGGTTACATGTGGTTCGCGACCAGGCACGGTCTGATCGTGTACGACGGATTGGCATGGCGCGAGATCAATCCGGGCCGAGAGATCTCGGATCTGGAGTTCGGTGAGCTTGCAACGGATGCTCTGGGGCGCGTCTGGTCGGCCACCCTGTATAGTCCCTTCGAAGTGACTCTCCATGGAGTGGACAGGGGGTCCGCAGCCGTTTACGAGGCGCCTCTGAGAAAAGTAAACGCGGCGATCGTGTCCCTGGCCGTGTCGGCACGGAGAGATTCAATGGACTGGATCGCCTTGTCCACCATGGGGCATGAAGTCGCTCTCTGGAATGGAGAGATCTGGAGAGTTCTCGATGAGGCGGCTGGATTGGGAACGACCCACTCGTTGATTTTCCACGAGGATCACCTGTTGCTCGCTTCGGATTCCGGACTTCGTCAGTGGCTCGTGGGCGATGCCGATTCCCAACCCGAGGCTGTCGCGGGAGTGCCGGCGGGGACAATCGTCGCCGTTTGCGCGGCGAGTGGCGGAGGCTTATGGATCGTCAGTCCGGACTGGATCGGAATGCTGGATCAAGACGGTTTCCGCACCATCTCGGTCGGCCCTTTCCCTGATCTCGGACTCACATCATCGGGAACCACCGCCCTTGAAGGTCCGGCCGGAGGACTCTTTTTCGGGAACGGTACGGCTGTCTACTCTTATCACTCCGAGACAGGTGTGGAGCTTCTGGGGAAGCACAACGGATTGGTGAGCGCAGGGGCCACCGGCATTTGTCTCGACCGTGAGGGATCGGTTTGGATCTCGACCCTGAGGGGCGTAAGCAAACTCATGAGCCGGGATCTCATGAGCTACACTCCGCGCCATGGGCTTTATTCCGACGAAGTGTCGTCGGTCATCGAAATGGATTCCGGCGTTGTCGTGCTCGGACATTATGGCGGCCTGACGTTTCTCGACACCGAAACCCATACCCTGCCGTTGCCTCCTGATGCCGCCTCGGCCCGGATCATGGACATGGCTCTTGCCGCCGACGGCACACTCTGGCTCGCCTGCGCCTCTGCTAACGTGAAGTCCTGGAATCCCGAGGATGGATTTCGGTCTTATGGGCCTGAACACGGCCTCGGAGAGGCCTCCTTTGCGTTGGTGATCGATCGCTCCGGCCAGATTCTGGTGGGAGGTCATGGCGGCTTGATGCGCTGGAACGGAGATCGCTTCGAATTCATCAGGCTCATGGAGCCCGGTACCAAGCCCGAAATCTTCGTCAGAAGGATTTTGATAGCCTCCGACGGATCGATATATGCCGCGACGGGACGTCAGGGCGTGTTCCGGATCCAAGACGACGAGATTGAACATTTCTACGTCGAGGGGGGCGGGCCTCCCAACAACAGCTACACCCTGCTGGAAAGGCCGGACGGCGGAATCTGGGTGGGAACGGTTGCCGGGCTTTACGTACCCGTAGACGGAACGCTCCGGCCCGTTCTTGCACCCGACATCGATCGTCCCGTCTACGCCTTGACCGTCGACCACGAGGAACGTGTGTGGATCGGTACAGACCGCGGCATTCTGAGGTGGGATGGCCAACGGATCGACACCATCGGCGTGCGTGAGGGTCTGCGTGGCAATGAGGTGAATCGCGATGCCTTGATGGTCGACCGCAGGGGCGCCGTGTGGATCGGGACCGAGAGCGGCGTCAATGTCTACGACTCTCGATTCGATCTCGGGCCCCGCGCCGAACCACTGTTGAAGGTCACTTCTGTCGAAGTGGCGGGGCAGATGTGGGAGTCGATGGAGGAGTTGGACTTCGGAGTCGGCGCTCAGGACCTCGATGTGCATTTCACCTCGTCTTCGTACATCGATGAACGTGGACAGCGGTTTCGAACCTGGCTGGAAGGCTTCGAAGAGGGTTGGACTCCGGCCCGCCCCAACCCTCTGCGTACGGTTCGCTATACCAACATTCCCCAAGGCACGTACCGCTTCCATGTGCAGGCCGTCGGCATCGACGTCGCTGCAGGACCGATGGCGTCATCGGGGTCGTGGACGATCCGCGCGCCGGTCCGTCAAAGGTTGTGGTTCCGCGTCGTCATGATCGTGTTCTATGCGGTCGTGATGTGGACGGTGATCGCCGTGATCGTCGGCAGACGCCACGCTCATCGTCTGGAATTGGAGGTGAAGGACCGTACCCGGGACCTGGAACGGTCGGAGAGACATCTCCGCGTCGAGTCGGAGCGGTTGTCGACGATTCTCCAAAGCATCTCCGACGGGGTTTTGACCCTCGATGCCGCAGGCGTGATCACCTTGTTCAATCCTGCCTGTGCGGCAGTGACTGGCCTGGATGTCGATCGTCTGCTGGGGACACCGCTCAGCGATGTCCTACCGGAGGTCGCGGCGTGGTCTGAGTCCATGTCCGGTAGGGTGGGCATGACGGTCGTGAGTCTGAATGTCCTCGACGAAACAAATATGGATCGCTGGCTCGAAGTCGCGTCGGCTCCTCTGGCCGATCCCTTAAACGAGTCCGAGGGCATGGTTCTGGCGTTCCGTGACGTTACCGACCGCCGACGGGCCGAGACGGAACATGTGCGGGCACAGAAGCTGGAATCTCTCGGCGTGCTGGCAGGTGGCATCGCCCATGATTTCAACAACTTCCTGATGGTGATGATGGGCAATGCCTCATTGCTTGAGGAAAGCCGCAGCCTCGACGACGTCGAACGCGATTGCTTGGCCGGTATCATCAGCGCCGGACGGCGCTCCCAGGCCCTCACACAGCATCTGCTGACCTTCGCCCGCGGCGGTGCTCCGCAGCGCCGACCAGTCTCGCTGATGCCCGTCATCCGTGAGGCGATCGATCTGGCCCTCAGCGGCACCAACGTGATCGGGAGCATCGACCTCGCTGCGGATCTGAACAATGTGGAAGCAGACCCGAGCCAGATCGGCCAGGTGCTCAGCAATCTGTTCATCAATGCCCGCCAAGCCATGGTCAACGGCGGCAACGTTCGTATCACCGGCCGCAACATCGACACCGCCCCGAAAGGCGTTTCCGGCGATTCCTTCGTAGAGCTGGTTGTCGCCGATGAAGGGCCGGGTATTCCGGCTGATCGGTTGGAGCACGTGTTCGAGCCTTACTACACCACGAAAGACGGCGGCACCGGATTGGGACTGGCCATCTCCTATTCTGTGATCGCCCGCCATGGCGGTATGCTGACGGTGGCCTCCACGCCGGGATGTGGAGCTACGTTCACAATAATCCTGCCGGCCACCAACAAGCCGGAAATGGAAGGGTCGAGGCCCGACGAGACTTCGCCGCCTCCTTGCGGCCGCATTCTCGTGCTCGACGACGAGCAGCACGTGCGGAAAGTCATCGACCGCATCCTCTCGCGTTCAGGCTCGGAAGTCGTGGCTGTGGATAAGGGAGGTGAGGCCGTGCAGGCGTTCCGGACCGCGATTGAATCCGGGCGCCCATTCGATGCCGTGATCCTCGATCTCACCGTTCCGGGCAGCATGGGAGGGCTCGAAACGTTCTGTGAGATGAAGGCCATTGACCCGGATGTTCGGGGGATCGTGGTCAGCGGCTATTCCGACGACGAGGTCATGGCGGATCCCCTTGCCCATGGTTTCGCGGCGTCCCTCTCCAAGCCCTTCGATCGCCGGGCGCTCGAGGAAGTCTTGCGGGTGGTCCTGGCGCCTAAGAGTCCGGCGGGCTAGTCCCCTGATCCGATTCCGAGCTCGCGGATCACGTCGATGATCCGCTCGTGCAGACGCCCGTTGGTCACGATCACGCCCCTGTTGTTCTCCAGGGTGGATCCCTTCGCAAAATCGAGGTCGCGACCGTGGATATCGGTGACCCGGCCCCCGGCCTCGGTCACCACCAGGGCACCTGCGGCGTGGTCCCAGATCTTCTCCCGGTAGACGTTGTTCTTGGGGAGGCGCAGGTAGGCGTCGGCCTCCCCGCGCGACGTGACGCCGTACTTCACCTGGCTGTCCACGCGCACGCCGGGAGCGGTCACGCCGAGGCGGTCCGCGATGCGCGCCGCGTCGCCGTGGGAGGAATGGGCTGCCTCCACGGATTCGCAGAAGCGCAGACCGGCAGGGTCATCGAGATCGCTCACCGATACGGGCCGCGGGTCGTCGCTGCCGATCATGGGCCAGGCCCACGTGCCTTCGCCGCGCACGGCGGTGAACACAGTGCCTGCGCCGCGGTCACTTGCGAGGTCGGGGCCGAGATTCGGGCAGGCCATCGCGGCCACGACAGGTTCGCCCTCGACGATCAGGGCCAGGGCCACGGCGTAGTGCTCGCCGCGGAGGAAGCCCTTGGTGCCGTCGATGGGGTCGAGGGTCCAGAACCGGGGCGTCGACTCTCGGCTGCCGCCGCGGTCGATCCAGGCGCAGACGGTTTCGGCCTCGGCTTCGGGGCGGTATGCACGGACATGGTCGAGCACGCTCGAGAGCGCCGCGGAGTTGGCGGGCTGCCTCAGCATGTCGGCGTCCTCCTCGCCGATGATCGGATCGTCGGGCAGGGCTTCCGCTAAAGCGCGGCATACCAGGGCCTGGCTGCCGAAGTCGGCAACGGTTACGGGGCTGCGGTCGTCCTTGCTCAATTCGCCGGGATCGATGCCGGCCTGCACGGCGCGGCACAGCAGGCCTGCCTCGCGAACGGCGGCCAGGGCCACGGCGATGTCGAGGGCGTACGGTGAGGAAGCGTGGGGGTCGGACATGGCTCACGTGCTCCGAAGTTGATGATCAGGATGTCTGGGCCAGGTAGCCGTAGACGGCCTGGAAGTGACACGCCGAGCCGACGAGCACGAACACGTGCCACACCGCATGATGATACTTCAGACCCTTCCACATGTAGAAGATCGTTCCGAGGGAGTAGGCGATGCCCCCGGCGAGCATCCAGAGCAGGCCGCCGGTGGGTACGTTGGCGATCATGGGTTTGATGGCGATCAAGCTCATCCAGCCCAGCCCCAGATACATCAAGGTGGAGACGAGGCGGAAGCGGCCGACGAACATGGTCTTGAACACCACGCCGACCACGGCCAGCCCCCACACCACCCCGAACATCGACCAGCCCCAGCCGCCGCGCAGACTCACCAGCAGGAACGGCGTGTACGAGCCTGCGATCAGCACGTAGATCAGCGCGTGATCGAGCACCTGGAACACGTGCCTGGCCCGGGGTGGGATCAGGGCGTGGTAGAGTGTCGAGGCCGTGTAGAGCAGCACCATCGAGATGCCGAAGATGGTGAAGCTGACCACCCGCCAGGTGTCGCCGGTCCCTAAGGCGCGGACGACCAGCAGCACGAGGGCCACCACGCTCAGCGCAGCGCCGATGCCGTGGGTGACGCTGTGGGCGATCTCCTCGCCGAGGCTGTAGTGCCGTCGGCGCGGCAGGGTGTCGTTCATGGACTGGTCTTTCGTTGAAGACGAACCCAAGATAGAACAAACCGGAGACTGGGCCCAGTCTCCGGTTCGTCTTTGTCTGCGGATTATTCAGGAATCTGCCAGCTGCCGCCGTCGATGACTCGGTCGAAGGCGAAGTGATGGTACTTGAGTTCACCCTGGGCGTCGAAACTCTCGGCCTCGGACCACGAGCCCACGTCCACCGTGGTGCCGCGCGGAACGTAGGTTTCCAGCTCCGAGATGTCGTAGCGGACGATCCCGAAGTTCGTGCCGGCCACGAGGACCCAACATATTGCAGCCTGCGAAACAGTGGTGCTCCATCGGGTCGTTTGTGACATGGCGACCCTCCGGTCGGTGGGGGGGAGGGAAGATCGGGGCGCGGTGCGGAACGACCAGGAACCAACGCCCCGATTCGGCCTGAACGCTCGCTCATGTCGCAGGGATCGTGCCGAACGGAAGCGAGCGGCCGATAATGCGGAGAACTTCGGACTGGTCTATCTTGGGGCAAGGAGGTTCATCATGAAGCTGGGAATGATCATCAGACCGGCCCTGCTCCTCATTGCTGGAGCGGTAGCCCTGGGAGGATCCGACGTCATGGCCAAAACCGAACGCGCCACGCTGGGCGGGGGTTGTTTCTGGTGTTTGGAAGCCGTCTACGAGGAAATGGACGGCGTGAAGAGCGTTGTGTCGGGCTACGCCGGCGGCGACGATTCCGAACAGCCCGAATACAAGTCGGTGTGCTCTGGGGAGACGGGTCACGCCGAAGTGATCCAGATCACGTTCGATCCCGAGGTGGTGACCTACGAGGCCCTGCTCGACATCTTTTTCCAGATCCATGATCCGACCACGAAGGACCGCCAGGGCGCCGATCGTGGTACCCAGTACCGATCGATCATCCTGACCCACGACGACGCCCAGCGCGAGGCTGCCGCCGCGGCCACCCGGATCCAGGCCAAGCGCTGGCCCGATCCGATCGTGACCCAGGTCGTACCTCTGAAAATCTTTCATGAGGCCGAGGGCTACCACCAGGACTACTTCAAGAAGAATCCCGATCAGGCCTACTGTCAGATGGTGGTGCGGCCCAAGGTCGACAAGGCCCGCAAGACCTTTCCCGACCGCCTCAAGTAACCGGCCTCATGGGGCGGGTCAGTGGTGCCCGCCCCACATCTTTTCTCCCGCCTCCATTGCGAATGCCATCACGTTGCCCTCGGGGGGCAGCGGGCAGGTGGCGTACGGCGTGAACACGCAGGGCGGGTTGACGGCCAGGTTGAAGTCGAGCATCACCGTGCCGTCGTCGGCTACGGGGTCCGTGGATAGGAAGCGGCCGCCGCCGTAGGTGGCATGGCCGTTGGTGGCGTCGCCGAAGACCAGGAAGAGCCCTTCGGCCGGTTCGCCCATGGGAGTGAGGCGCAGTTGACGGCCTTCGATCTCGAAGACCAGGTCGCCGGGACTTGGCGACGGAGATTCGCCGCCGATAACGTTGGGCACCATCACGACTCCGGTACCGCCGGGCTCGAGATGGGCGGTGACGCGCCAGCGCGGGTGTACGGGGAAGCGGTCGATGCCGGTAAACGACTTCAGCACGGAGCTCTCGCGGTCCTTCACACGCAGATACAAGGCGCCGTCGCGGTCGATCACGTGAAAGACGAGGCTTCCCTGAGTGAGGATCGTCGGTGGTCCGTCGTGGTCGGTGTCGAGGATCATATGGGAGATCACCACGTCGTCGTCTTCCAGCAGGGACACGACCACTCCCGGCGCCGCGGCGAACACGACGGTGTTTTCCTCGACGGCAAGGGTTCCGAGATGGGGCGGCGCTCCTTCGGTCATGGGGACATCCATCGTTGCGCCCGCACCGATCTCCTGGACTCCGTCCCGCAGCGGGTGCAGTCCCACGAGGGTCAGCCAGCCGGTATCGGAGCGGAGGGCGTCGATGCGCTCGGCGTGGCGGGCGTCGATGTCCTTGCGGTACTCGTCGTCGCTGCAACCGAAGATGGCCAGGATCGCCAGCATCAGGATCGTCAGTTTCTTCATCGTCGTCCCCTCGTTCACGAATCGTTCCGGCTCACAAAACCGTCGTCGCCGTGGTCGCGCTCCCTTGAGGAGAGGGTGCGCAGCAACGCCTTCACGTCACGGATGCCACCCCATGTAAACCAGACGATGACGATGGCCGAGACACCGACCTCGATCCAGATCTTCGTTTCCCAGAACCGCAGCCATGCTCCGTCCCAGCGGCTCCAGTCGCCATTGTCGACGTTGCGGGTCAGGAAGTAAACGGTCCCCGCGACGAAGATGATCACCCAGACGATGTTCCAGCCCCAGGTCAGAATATACAGGACCTTGTCGCGGAACCCGAATTCTGAAGTGACGCCCAGGGCGCGCCATCCCCGGCCGACCGCGACGGTGCCGTGCTCCACTTCACCGGCGATTTCGTACGGACCGCGGTGCAGCATCCTGTCGAGATCGAACAGGCGCCGCCGATGCATCTGCTGGGCCATCGATACGCCCACGTAGACCACCAGCGACAGCCACATGGCCCAGCCCCAGATATGCTGTCCGTTGGGCAGACGTTCGCTGGTCCAGGCCGCCCACGCTTCTGCGCGTTCCAGTCCTACGAAGTCCAAAACTCCCCAGAAGGCGACGCCGGTTTCCCGCCATGAGCGCTGGGCCTGTTCGAGCACGAATCCGGTGACCGTGAGGGTCACGCCGGTGATGCCTGTTGCCCAGGCGGCGGCGGTCGTGCCCCAACGCGTGTACAGCCCGCCGATGACCACGGCCCCCGACCAGCCGGCGAAGATCGCCCCGGTCAGGGCGAAGAACAGCAGGATGGCCTGGCTCTGCTTGTAGAGCAGCGAGAACAGGAAGATGAACACGGCCACGCCCACCACGCCGCCGCGCAGCAGCCGCATGTGGGTCTTGGGCGACAGGGGCGTCTTGCGGAACGGCATCACCACGTCCTGGATGAAGATGCTGCTCCACGAATGCAGGTACGTGTTGTGGGTGCTGATGAAGGCGCCGAGCATGAGGGCCGCGAAGGCCCCCATCAGTCCCTTGGGCAGCAGGGCGGCCAGGGCCAGGGGAGCGCGCATCTGATTGCGCACCGCCTCGTTGTCGATGGTGGCCAGCTGTTCCTGCACGCCGCCGGCGAAGCCCGTCCAGTCGGGGTGGTTCATCACCGTGAAGACCAGGATCGGCACCATGGTCATGAACACGTCCTGGGAGCGTCCGCGCCACAAGCCGAGCACGCCGCCCATCTTGCCCTCGTGGGCGGTCCGGGCCGACGAGTTGTAGGCCTGGGTGCCCTGCCACGACATGGCGCTATAGAACAGGCCCATCGCCCCGATCAGGAAGTAGGTGAGGTTGAAGTCGTCCACGAAGCCCGTGTCGAAGGGGTTGATCTTGGAGTGACCGGGCGCCGTCTGCGCCATGACCTCGCCCACGTCGCCCCAGCCGACCTGCACGATCAGGTAGACCGCGAGGATCAGGAACACCAGGTTCGCGAAGGCGCCCTGCACGAAGTCGGTGATCATGACCGCCACCTGCCCGCCCGCGAACACGAAGTAGACCGCGGTGGTCAGCAGCACGGCCATCAGGGCCGGGAACACCGGTACGGCGAACATTCCGAGCTGCCACGTTTCCGGCAGGCCGAGGAAGGTGATGAAGAACCGGGCGCCCACCGCCGGGAAGATGCCGAAGTTGATGAGCCCCGCTCCGAAGGCCACCGTGCCGGCGTAGATACGGAACTTGCGGCTGTAGCGCCGCTCGAGGAATTCGGCGAGGGTCAGCGCCCTCGTGCGCCGGAAGCGGTAGTTGATCCAGCCGCTCACCGTGACGATCACCCCGAACAGGGCCATCGTCAGCCCCCACCAGCCCATGGCGAATCCGGCCTGATAACCCATCTCGAGGTTGGCGACCACGGTGATGGCCCCCAGGCCGGCGATGCCGGCGCTGATGGTCAGCAGGTACCGTCCCGCCGAACGTCCCGCGGCCAGGTAGTCGGAAACGCTGCGCATGTGTCGCCGGGTCACCACCACGACGGCGACGATGGCCACGTACATGGCAATCAGGATGGTCCAGTCGAGGGGGGTCATGGAGGGGTGGCTCCTGGTCCGTCGGGATGAGGGCGTAGCGCGACGCAAGGGTGAGTATAGCGGGCGGCGCGGGAGGTTCAACGATGGGTTCGCGTTGTTCGGGTGCCGTCGCGGCAGGCGGATGGGGGGGGGTGGTCGGCATGAAAGCCTTGTGATACGATAGGAGAAACCGACATTCGCGGGCGATCCACCCCATGGGTCGTCCCGGACACCAAAGGAGACTTCATGAGATCCGTTCGCTCGACCATGTTCGCTGCCCTGGCGGCGCTCGTTCTCCTCGTGGCCTGGGGTTGCGATGAGGACACGACTTCGCCGATCGTCGTGTCTGCCGACGCGGTCCCGAATTTCTCGCTCATCGACGCCAATACCACGTCGGCGACGTCGGGCACCGCCGTATCGCCCCGGGACTACCTCGGCGGAGTCTCCGCCTGGTATTTCTCCCACGCCGGCTGAGGCTATTGCCAAGCCCAGTTCGGGCTTCTCAATGCCATGCAGATAGAGTTGGCGGCCAAGAGCACCGGGTCGGACATCGCGATCCTGGGCATCAACGAACAGAACCTGGAAGCCGACAATGCCGTCATGTGCGAGGGACGCGACATCCCCTGGCTCCAGGACATGACCGCCGTCGACGTCTGGAACTCGTGGGACGTGACCTACCGCGACGTCGTGATCCTCGACGGGGAGAACGAGCCGGTGGCGGTCTACAACCTGACCGAACACGACCTGCGGGACTCGGCGAACTACGACGCGCTCAAGGCGCTGCTGGAGGAGACGGCGGCGCGCTGACCGGCTGGAAGATTTCGGTCTGGACGGACAGCCCGGACCGAACGATCCTCCGCAGCGGAGGTCAGACATGGACATCAGCGTGCTCGGCGCCGGCCTGGTCGGCGCCCCCATGGCCGAGGATCTGGCGGCGGACCCCAGGTTCAAAGTGACGGTGATCGACCGCGACGTCGCGGCCCTGAGCCGCGTGGCCGCCCGCGCCGACGTCGCCGTCCGCGAGGCCGATCTGTCCCGCGCGTCCGACATCCGCCGGGCGATCTCGGGGGCCGACCTCGTGATCGAAGCCACGCCAGGCCACATGGGCTTCGCCACCTTGAAGGCGGTCATCGAGGCCGGCGTGGACGTGGTGTCGATCTCCTTCTTCCCCGAAGACCCCTTCGAACTCGACGCCCTCGCCCGCGAACGCGGCGTCGTCGCCGTCGTCGACTGCGGCGTATTCCCCGGCATGGGCAGCGCGCTCTGCATGGACGCCGTGCGGTCCTTCGACACCGCCCGCTCGGTCGAGGTACTCGTGGGCGGCCTGCCCGAACACCCCACGCCGCCGCTGAACTACCGCTCGGTCTTCTCCCCGTCCGACGTGATCGAGGAGTACGTACGCCCCGCCCGCTATCTGCGGGGCGGCAAGGAAGTCGTGCGCCCCGCCCTGTCCGACGTCGAACGTGTCGATTGGCCCGGCCTCGGCGAACTGGAATCCTTCAACACCGACGGCATCCGCACCCTCGCCCGCACCCTCGGCGTGCCCGACCTCCGCGAGAAGACCCTGCGCTGGCCGGGCACCGCGGCCCAGATGCAGCTGCTGCGCGACGTGGGGCTCTTCGATGAGACACCATGCCGCGCCGGCGGCGTGGACGTGCGGCCGGTCGACGTGACCTTGCCGCTGCTGGCCGCGCAATGGCGCATGCCTGAAGGGGAAGGCGATGTGACGGTGCTGGAGATCCGCGTGTGCGGTGACCGAAGTGGAGCCGACCAGGAGATCGTCTGGCGTCTGGTCGATCGTTGGGATCCGGAGTCGGGCCACCATTCCATGGCGAGGACCACGGGCTATACGGCCACTTCGGTCGTGCGGGCGATCGCGGAGGGACGCTACCGCGAAACGGGCATCACGCCGCCGGAATTCCTGGGCCGTGATCCCGGCCTGACGGCGTTCCTGCTCGAGGAGCTGAAGAAGCGCGGTGTGATGTACGAGCGATCGGGCTCTGCATGACGTGGGTCGAGACCCTGATGATCGCCGTCGCCCTGGCCATGGATGCCTTTGCTGTCTCACTCGGCGCGGGCACGTCTGGTCGCGCCCGGGGTGTGCGAGCCACCTTCCGTCTAGCATTCCATTTCGGGCTTTTTCAGTTTCTGATGCCAGTGATCGGCTGGGCCGTCGGTTCGACGGTGGCGGGCGCCGTCGAGGCCGTCGACCACTGGATCGCCTTCGCGCTGTTGGCCTTCATCGGCGGCAGGATGATCCGTGAAGCCCTCGCCGCCGACCACGAGGCTCCGTCCTCCGATCCTTCCCGAGGCTGGTCCCTCATCCTGCTCAGTGTGGCTACGAGCATCGACGCCTTCGCCGTGGGTCTGTCGCTGGCCATGCTGCGGATCACGGTCTGGCTGCCGAGCGCGGTGATCGGGGTCGTGGCCTGCGTGTTCTCGGTCGTCGGCCACCGTTTCGGAGATCGTCTGGGCAGGCGATTCGGCCGCGGCATGGAAGTCGCCGGCGGCGTGCTGCTGATCCTGATCGGGGTGCGGATCGTGGTGGAGCACGTGTTTGTCTGACTGACCGGACGGATCGTTCCTAAAGAGCTTTGTTGTGATAGCGTGGAGTCGACTTTGTTCAACGATTCCCATCAGGGAGAGGATTCGACATGTCCAGCGCCGTTCGTTTGTTGCTGATCTGTACTTGCCTGTCGATGCTCGTCGGGGTTTCTCAGGCCATCCAACCGGGCGAAGTGACCGCAGTCGAGGCGGACGGATCCTCTGTGACTCTCCGCACCGACAGTGAAGTCCTCGTCGTCGTCTCGTTCCTTCGCGATGATCTGTTCAGGATCACAGCCGGTCTCAACGACGTCGAGAGCGATGAAGGCAGTGGTGTCGCACCGATCGTCGTTCTCGAACCGTCTCCGGACGTGGATGTGAAGGTGATCCGGCGAGCCACTCATCACCTGATCACCACTCCCAACCTGGCTCTTCGCATCTACCCGAGCCCTCTACGCTTTGAACTCTACCGCAGCAACGACACGACCCCCCTCTGGCGCGAACTCAAACCCCTGGCGATCGACTCCCTCGCCACCGTCCAGACCCTCGACAGCGACCGTTTCGAACGCTTCTACGGCGGCGGCCAGCAGAACGGCGCCTACGAGTTCAACGGCGAGCTCATGGAGATCTCCTACTCCGGCGGCTGGGAAGAGGGCGACCGCCCCAGCCCCGCGCCCTTCTACATGAGCAGCCGCGGCTACGGCGTGCTGCGCAACACCTGGGCCGACGGCGTGTACGACTTCCGTTCGTCCGACTACCTGACCGCCGCCCACGCCGAGCCCCGCTTCGACGCCTACTACATGGTCGCCGACGACGTGCGCGGCGTGCTCGACCTCTACACCCGACTCACCGGCCGCGCCCCGCTGCTGCCCCGCTGGGCCTTCGGCTACGGCGACGCCGACTGCTACAACGACGGCGACAACGTCGACAAGCCCGGCACCGTGCCCGCAGGCTGGAGTGACGGCCCCACCGGCACCACCCCCGACGTGGTGGCTTCGGTGGCGCGGAAGTACCGCGAACACGACATGCCCGGCGGTTGGATCCTGCCCAACGACGGTTACGGCTGCGGCTATACGGATCTTCCCGAGGTGGTGGCGGGGTTGCGCAAGCTCGGCTTCCGCACCGGCCTGTGGACCGAGAACGGCGTCGAAAAGATCGCCTGGGAGGTGGGCACGGCCGGCACCCGTGTCCAGAAACTCGACGTGGCCTGGACCGGCAAGGGCTACCAGTGGGCCCTCGACGCCAACCACGACGCGGCCCAGGGCTTCCTCGACAACTCCGACGCCCGCCCCTTCATCTGGACGGTCATGGGCTGGGCCGGCATCCAGCGCTATGCGGTGACCTGGACCGGCGACCAGTCCGGCAGCTGGGACTACATCCGCTGGCACGTGCCCACCCTCATCGGCTCCGGCCTCTCGGGCATGAACTACTCCACCGGCGACGTCGACGGCATCTTCGGCGGCTCCCCCGAGACGTTCACCCGCGACCTGCAGTGGAAATGCTTCACCTCGGTTTTCATGGGCATGTCCGGCTGGTCCAAGGCCGAACGCAAGCACCCCTGGTGGTTCGACGAACCATACCGCTCCATCAACCGCCGCTACATGAAGCTGCGCCAGCGCCTGATGCCGATCATCTACACCCTGGCCCGCGAGACCGCGACGACGGGTGCGCCCATGGTGCGCGGCCTGCTCTGGGACCACCCCGGCGATCCCCACGCGGGGACCGAGGACTATCCCTACCAGTTCTTCCTCGGCCGCGACCTGCTCGTGGCACCGGTCTATCGCAGCGAATCATCGAGCGGTGGCTGGCGCGAGGGCGTGCACCTGCCCCAGGGACGATGGATCGACTACTGGACCGGTCAGGTGGTCGAAGCCGGCGCCGGAGGCGAGGACGTGGACGTTCCGGTGGATCTCGCGACCCTGCCGGTCTTCGTGAGCGGCGGCGCGATCATCCCGATGTACCCCGAGTCGCTCTACGACGGCCAAGTGCCCGCCGATCCGCTCACCCTCGACGTCTACCCCCGCGGCCACTCCGAGTTCGTGCTCTACGAGGACGACGGCGACACCCGCGCCTACCGCGAAGGCGCGTTCTCGACCCAGGGCTTCACGGTGTCGGCGCCGAAGCACGGCGCCGGTCCGGTCGAGCTGACGGCGGCCCCGGTCGACGGCTCCTTCGACGGCATGCTGCGTCGCCGCAGCCTGGTCGTCCTGCTCCACACCCGCGTCACGCCCGAGCTGGTCGCCCTCGACGGTGCCGCCCTGCCGTGGCACCCGACACGCTCCGCCTTCGACGCGGCCGACGCCGGCTGGCACTTCGACCCCGACGACCGCTACGGAGTAATCCACGTGAAGACCGGCCCGCTCGACATGGGCGTCGAGCATCACCTTCTGGCCGAGATCGATCCCCGGGCCGAGCTCGCCGCCACGCCTCCGTATCCCCGCAAGCCCGCCGGCGACGGCACCGTGCCCGTCGACGCCCTGATGGTCGTCAACCGCGCCGCCGAGGAGCCGGGCCATCCCCTCGAGAACGCCTTCGACGGCGACCCCGCCACCTGGTTCCGCTCGGTGCGCGACCAGTCCGCGGCCTATGGACCCCACGAGTTCGTGCTCTCGCTCGGCGAGCGCCGCATGATCGAGGGTTTCCGCATCGCCCCGCGCAACGACAAGTACTGGGAGTACGGACAGGTGCGTTCCTACGAGCTCTACCTGGCCGATGTGAACGGGGAGTGGGGCGAGCCGGTGTCGTCCGGCTCCATCGAGAAGTCGGAAGGGGAGATGGAGGTCCGCTTCGCGCCCAAGGCCGGCAGCCTGATGCGCTTCCGTGTGCTGAGCACCCACGACATGGGGGCCGACCCGATGGTTCTCGGCGCCAACTCCGACGAGCCCGTCGAGTACGACGCCCTCGCACCGGTGCTTGTGAGCCCGGTGACCATTTCGGAATTCCGGCTGCTGGAGTTTGAGACGTCGACCGGAGCGCCGGTGGAGCTCGTGCTGGCGAAGGATGGCGTGGTCCAGCCTTCCGCATCCACAAGTCAGGTCTTCTTGGGGCAGAACGCAGATAAGCGTCCCATGGTGCTTGGCGGCTTGCCGGCCGCATCGGGCTTCGGCGTCGTCGGTGCGGCCGAGGTGGGTTGGGGGCTCGACATGGAATCCATGCGGTTAATGGAGGGTCCGGCAAGGACGGCCCGCTGGATCAGGTTCCGTGCGGACGTGGGCCTCGACGACGCATCTCCGCCTGCGGTCGTCCGCTTCCAGATCCACGGCGATGGGCGGCTGCTCTGGGACAGCGGCCCGGTGGCTAAGGGAGATGTGATGAAGCCGCGGCTCGACATACGTGGCGTCTCGACGCTCGTCCTCGGTGTCGTCACCGACGATGAGGGTGTCATGGTGGACTGGACCGACGCCGTGGTCGAAGGCTACTGAGCCGGCGTCACACACACGGAGAACAAGAAGCGGGGCCCCTCAGGAGAGAGGCCCCGCTGCTTACGATCATCGCGGACTCGACCTACTTCATCCGCTTCAACACAGGATCTTCCTTGTACCCCAGCGCGGTCCAGGGAAAGCGCCCATCCTCGCTATGGCAGTCGAGGCAGTCGAGGGCTCCCGACGCCGGCAGCACCTCGTGGTAGATCCCCATGTAGCGCTTCACGTCGACCCACTCGTACTCGAAGTGCTCGAGTCCGTAGGCGACGTGGCCGCCTTCCTGCACCGCCTTTTCGAGATCTCCGTCCACGAAGAACTCGTCCACGGCCAGGGGCACGAGCCAGCCCTGGTTCACGAGGCGGGGCAGACGCCCGCGGTGGAGCTTGAAGGGATAGATCTTCGAGCCATCGTCCTTCTTCGAGCCCACCGGCCGCATCGTGGCGATCACGCCGTCGTCGCCGGCTTCGGCCTTCACGCCCATCTCCTGGTGGATCGTCATGCCGTTCCACCAGGCGTACTCGGGCACCACGTCCTGGCCCATGGTGATCGTCGCCGACCACTTCTTGGCGTCGGGGTGGTACTTGGGCGTCGACCAGTCGCGGACCATGTCGGTCTGGTCGCGCTTGGCGAAGGTCGGAATGTGGCAGGTCTCGCAGGCGATCCGTTCGGCGTGCTTGTCCAGGACCAGCTTGCCGTGGGGCCTCGCGTCGTGACATTCGGTGCAGCGCAGGTTGGCGTGGGGCATGTCGGTACCCGAGAGGTCGGCGCCGCGGCCGCGCACGCGGTGGTCGTCGCCGCGGTGGCAGTCGATGCAGGCCATGTCGGCGCCGTCGGTGCCCATGTGCACATCGAAGGTGCGGTCGGTCTCGGCCAGCTCGTATTCGATGTCGCCGCGCTTGAAGTTCGGACCGCCGCCGGCGCCGGAATGGCAGCGCAGGCACATCTTGCGGCCGGGCAGGCTGATGCGCTTGGCGATGGCGTCGAGGCCGGCCTGGTTGCGGCCCCAGAGGATGGAGCGCCACACGTCGTTGCCGTTCTCGTCCTGGGTGATGTCGCGCCGGTAGCCGCTCGCGTGGCAGATCAGGCAGTCGATGTTCTCGAGCTGCTCCCGCGACAGCACGGGCTCGGGCTTCAGGCCGAGACCGGCGTGGCACTTCGAACAACCCTGGGCCAGCACCTTGCCGTCCTCGTTGACGGCGTTGCCGATCCAGCTCGGCATCGGGTTGGTGCAGAAATCGTTGATGGTGTTGATCTTGCCGAGGCGCTGGCCGTCGACGTTGGCCAGGCCTGGGTTCTCGCCCCGCCACTGGTAGTGCTGGGTGTGGAAGAATGCGGCGGCCTCGTCCTCGTGGCATTCGAGGCAGGTGGCCGTGCCTTCGTAGTGCTCGAACATCTCCGCATGCGACGCCGTGGCGGCGCCGGCCCCCGAGGGGCCGGATACCGCCGCGATGGCGACGAGCAGGAGCATCACACTCGCTCGCTTCATCATGGACTCCTTAGAAACGCACCGTCGAGCTCAGCGACACGACCGTGGCCTTGTCGAAGGTCGGGTAACCGAGCATCGGCGTGGCGTCGAGGGCCTTGGGGGCGCCCAGGTGCCAACCCGAGCCGCTGTAGTCGTAGTCGTACTGCATAAAATCGAGCTTGCAGAGGAACTTCTGGGCGATGCGGTGGGTCAGGTAGACCTCGATCACCGAGCCGCGGGTGCCGGTCTTCGGGGCGAAGATGTCGTCGGCGCCGTGGCTGAAGTTGAACCAGTACTGGCTGCCCTCGTTGTACTCCACGCCCAGCTTGGTCTTGTCGTTGCTGAACTTATAACGGGCGCCGATGTAGCCCATCTTGCCGGTCTGCTCTTCGGGGGTGTCGAAGGGATCGCAGAACAGGCCGCCGAAGGGCGTGGTCACGGCATCGGGGTGCGACTTCATGATGTTGTAGCTGGCGAACAGGTCGAACCGGTCGTTCTCGTAGGTCACCAGCAGGCCGGCCAGGTCGATGTCGCCCAGGTTGGCCGAGGGGGAGAAGCGCATGACCATCGGCGCGCCGATGGCATCGCCGCTGACCGGGTTGTCCGGCAGCACGACGAGGCCGTTGAAGCCGTCGGTCACGTCGAAGGCGCGGGCGACGGTGGACTGCATCGTGATGCCGTCCTTGTTGAGCATGTCCCAGTTGAAGCCGAAGAAGTGGGCGTCCTTCAGACGGTTCGCCTCCGGCTTCAGGTTCTCGGCGGAGCCGAATCCCGACTCGTAGCCCAGGCCGTAGCACAGGCGGAACGTGCCGCCCTCGTAGGGTGTGAAGCCGGCGGTGATGCCGTCGAAGGCGAAGTCGATGAGCGTGCCCAGGGGCGTGCCGGCGCGCATCTCGTCGTCGCGGAAGTGCATGGGCGGGCCACCCGCGCTGGGGCGACGGCCGAAGCTCAGGTAGAACGACGTGTCGGCGATGTGGCGCCAGTTGAAGTAGGCGCGCTCGACGCGGAGGATGTCGCTGTTGGGGTAACGGCCCGAAGTGCCGTCGATGTTCAGGCTGTTGCTCTGGCCGTTGAAGACCTGCACGCCGGAGCTGTCGCCCCAGGGCTTGTACATGGTCAGGCGGCCCTGGAAGTCGACGTTCTCGGCGACCTTGGCGTTCATGTTGAGGCGCAGGCGCGTGGTGTAGAGCACGTCGTTCTTGTAGTCGTAGCCGTCCTGGTCGGCGCCGGGGGCGGCTGCCATCATCTGCATGGCCTGGTCCTGAAGACCGGCCCACTGAGCAGGAGTCAGAGTCGAGGGATCCATGCCGTTCATCTGGGCCATGGCCGTCAACAGATCCATCATGCCGCCCTGGAGGTCGGCGAAGGTCATGGAATTGGCGTAGGCCATATAGTCGCCGCCGTTGGCCATGATGTAGTTTCCGAGAGCGGTGAAGTCGAGACCGCCTAGGGGAGTCATGGGCAGCGGACCCGTCGGGTTGTCCTGGTTCATGCCGAAGTAGAACAGAGTCTGGGCCATGGCGTTCTGAACCGTCATGCCGTCCACGTAGGGCCCGACTTCGGCGTTGATGTTGCTCACCTCGACGCGCATGTCGCCGGTGAACTCCATACGGTCCTTGGCCGCCTTGACCTCGACATGGCGCAGGCGTTTCTCGAGGTCCTTGATCTTTTTCTCGAGCTTGGCGTTGTCTTCGTCCGCAACAGCGAACCCGGCCGCGAACACGGTCAGGATCAGGACGAGGGCGTACATCTTCTTCATGTCGGTACCTCCGGGTGGGGGCTTCGGGTTAACCGCAGGTCATCGGGTGCTCGGAATCGGCGGCACCCTCGATGCAGAATTCACGGATCAGCTTGAGCATTTCGGGGGTGATGGCATCGATCACCTTCGCGCCGTCCTCGTAGGCGGCCTCGGCGTGGGTCTCGGCGTAGTCCTCGTCGAAGAAGCGTTCCCACTGCTCGATGATCAGGTACATGGGCGTGTATTCACCCGCTTCGGCGTCTTCGCCGTGGCAGACCTTGCACATGGTCTTGTAGAGGGTCTTGCCGTCCAGCTTTTCGGCCTTGTCCGCGGCAACGGCGCCGCCGGCCAGAAGGGCCAATAGAGCCAGTGCCAGTGCGGTTCTTCTCATGACATCCTCCCAGATGAACATGCTCACACAATGGAATCCGGAGAGAGCCGGATGGGGATTGACAAAAGAACAACACCCAAGCTAGAGGTTAGATCTATTGTGTCAATAAAATTCGAAACAAATTGATTACATAGTATGTTGGTAGGAGATGGTCGGGTCGCGGCAAACACCCATCTATGGTATAATAGCCATTGGCGTCACCGTCTTGACGCTGCTGTGTTCGCCCGAGACCGGGGTCGCCCGCCCCCCCCCAAGACTGCTACCCCTGAACGGAGGTCGCGATGCGCACCCTTCTCATTGCGCTCACGATTTTGCTCGCCATCGGCCCGGTGACGGCCGCGGACCATTCCCTCGACGTCCCCTGTCCGGTTTCCGCATCGCCGGAGTTGCTCAAGCAGTTCGGCCCTGTCCGCACCACGGCCCTGGCCGGCATGATTCCACAGAGTAAGCTGCGTCCCGAAGACGAGCTCTACGCCGCCATGCAGGCCAAGCGTGGCTCGTCGCCGGACAAGGTCGCCGGCACCGGCACCTGCCTGGTCATCCTGTTCGAATGGACCGACCACACCGCCGACCAGGTGGCGCATCCCCAGTCCGGCTACGACGACATGATGTTCTCGACCGGCACTTATCCCACCGGCAGCATGAACGACTTCTACATCGAGAACAGCTACGGCGCCTACAGCGTCGGGGGGCTCGTTCACGGCTGGAACACATCAGCGGCGCTCTACTCGGCCATCACGCCCACCGACTACGGTCAGGTGCGATCGATGATCGAGGACGCCATTGATCAGCTCGATCCCATCATCGACTACAGCCAGTACGACAACGACGGCCCCGACGGCATCCCCGATTCCGGCGACGACGACGGCTACGTCGACTCCCTCTTCTTCGTGCATGCCGGTCCCGGCCGCGAGGAGACAGGCGACACCAACGACATCTGGTCCCATGCCTGGTCCTTCTACCAGGGCCACGCCACCAACGACGGCGTGTCGTTCTTCCGTTACTCGGTGGAGCCAGAAATGCTGGCCGACGGCACCCAGATCACCGTCGGCGTCTTCGCCCACGAGTACGGCCACGTGATCGGTCTGCCCGACGTGTACGATACCGACTACAGCTCCAGCGGCATCGGCAACTGGGGCCTGATGAGCGGCGGTTCCTGGGGCCGGCGCGACGGCGAGCCGGCGGGCAGCAGCCCCTCGCATATGACCGCCTGGTCGAAGATGCAGATGGGCTGGCTGACGCCCACGACCATCACGGCCACGACCACCGGCGTGACCATTCCCCCGGCCGAGACCAACGCCGTCGCCTACCGCATCTGGCGCGACGGTGCGACCACCGGCGACGAGTACTTCCTGGTGGAGAACCGACGTCGTCTGGGCTTCGACGAATCCCTCGTGCGTCGGCAGATCAGCTACGGCTTGGCCGCACCCGAGGGCCTGGCCATCTACCATGTGGACGATTCCGTGGGTGGAAACTCCAACGAGAACCACCGTCTGCTCGACGTGGTCGAGTCCTCGCCCTGGTTCACTCCCGGCGGCTATTACGAGCATCTCGACCTGCCCCGCGACGGCAGCGAGCTGCCCCTGGTCAATCCCAACCGCGGCGACGACGGCGACCTGTGGCCCGGCTTCTCGTTCTTCAGCGCCGACTCGACACAGTGGGTCGGCACCCGCGACCGCGACCGCTTCGCCGACAACACGATCCCTTCGGCCCAGGACTACTCCTGCGACGCCACGGGCCTCGCCATCGAGAACATCGCCCTGAGCGGCACCGATGTGATCGTCGACTTCACCATCGGCGCCAAGGCCAAGCCGACGGCCTCGCCCGACAAGATTCTGACTTCGACCTTCGAAACCGGCACCGACGGCTGGATGTTCTGCGACGGGTACGTACACCACGACCTCACCCAGGCAGGCACCTGCAGCGGCAACGGCGGACTCTGGTTCGGACTCGACAATCCCGACTATGTCTGCCCTCCGGGCTACGGCAACAACTGGGACGACTTCACCTGGAAAACCGTGGCCGTGACTGCAGGCGCCACCATCTCGCTGCGTCATCATTACGATCTGGAGTCCGGTTACGACTACGGTATCGTCGAGGCGCGCTGCGCCGGCGACGCCAACGGCACCTGGACCCAGATCGCGGCGGTCAACGGTGCGAGCAGCTGTGTGACCGACACCTGGGCCATTCCGGGTTCTGTGCTCAGCGCCTGCGATACCGGCTCGGGGGTGGCCGTCATCGATGTCAGGCTGCGCATGACCAGCGATGGCGCCTGGTCGGCCGAAGACGGTGATTTCTGCGGCATCGGTTGGTGGATCGACGAGGTGTCCTTCACCAACGATGTGAGCACAGGCGTGGACGATCTGCCCGGCATGGGCGTGACCGCCCGGCTGCTGCCCGCCGAGCCCAACCCGTTCAACCCGGCCACGGTGCTGAAGTACCACATTCCGGCCGGCTCCAAAAACGTGTCCATGGTGATCTTCGATCAGCGCGGGCGCGCCGTGCGCAACCTCGAGGTGACCGGCGAACCCGGTTGGCAGCAGGTGCTCTGGGACGGCCGCGACGGCGAGGGCCGTACGATGTCCGGAGGCGTCTACTTCGCCAGGTTGACGGTGGACAGGATTGTGGAGGTGCAGAAGCTCGCGCTTCTCAAGTAGCGGAAATCGGAAGGGCCGTCAGAATCGAAACAGCCTGACATCGATTCTGACGGCCCTTCCGATTTCCTTGAGGGATGGGGGGGGCAACTTTGGCCCCGGGCTTGGGCCCGGGGCCTCGTTCAGGGTGGGTGAGTGGGGAGGGGGGATGAGTGTGAAGACGGTGGTGTTTGTGGGGGGGGATCGGTTGGGGCGGGGAGACGACGAGTTGGGGCGGGCGTTGATGTTGGCGGCGATGAAGAATCTGGGGAAGATGGAGGGTGGGTTGCCGTCTCATGTGATGTTCATGAATGCGGGTGTGCTGCTGTGTTGCGAGGGGTCCCATGCACTGGCTGATTTGCGGGGTCTTTCCGCGGCGGGTGTGGAACTGCTGTGTTGCGGGACTTGTCTCGACTGGTTCGAAAAGAAGAGCGAACTGACGGTTGGGCGCGTGAGTACGATGGTGGAGATCCTGTCGCTGATGAACTCGGCGGAGCGCGTGATGCGGATCTGAAGGACAAATCGGCCCGCCGCTCGGTCGCGACGGGCCAGTGGGTCAACGTCAGGGTGCAACGACGACGATATGGAAGGTCTGGATCAGCGATACATCGGCGCCGGCGACGACCTGGACTTGGATTTCTACTTCTCCTGCCTCGGTCGGTGCTGTCCACGCCAGACTCCAGGCGAGGGTACCGGATGCGGCGACCCAGCCGTCCCCCACATCCACATTCACCATATCGACAGTTGAGTTGCAGGTGCCTTGCACTGCTGTGCCGCTCAGTGTTACCGCCGCACCGGCGGTCACGCTCTCAGGTCCGGTGAAGGTGGCTCCCAGCACCTCGTCCGGCTGCCAGATGACGGTGCCGCTCAAGGGTGCCGAGGTGAACCAGTCGTTGCGGACCTGGGCGTAGACGGTCTTCTCTAAAGCTGATCCGCAGCCGTCGTGCACGAAGTCGGACGGGCCGTCGTAGGGTTCCCAGGGCGTGACGGCCAAGGCATCTTCGCTCTGGGCGGCGCGGAACTGGGTGGCGACGGCGTTGATGTACACCGGGAGGCTGTCGCCGATCACCGATTCGCTGCCGCCGTTCAATATGAGAGTCAGACCCACCAGACTGTCCGGGGCCGCCCAGGCGCTGTCCACGAACGTGAAGCCGAATTCCCCGTCGAACTCGCCGAACACAAGTTGCGAATCCGCGGCAGCCGTGAGTTCCCATCCATCGAAGGAGTCAGCGGCGTCGAGCCAGGGCTCCGCTTCGAGCCCGGCGCGGTCGACGGCGAAGCGCATGCGGGTCATGCCGCCACCGCTGATCGCCAGCGGCGTTGTCCGGCTGGCCAGCGTCGCAGGGTTGCCGACGAAGATAAGGACCGGCGAGAAATCCACAGTCAGAGAATCGATGCGCGAGGGAGAGGGTACGCCGGCGGTGAAAACACGCGTGTGGATGTACTTCTTCTCTCCGTTGGCCGCAGCTGTGCCCAGGTCCCAGCTGAAAGAGGCTACACCCACCTCGTCGAGGGGGAAGACGGACGCGGAAGCGAAATCCGGATCGTCGTCCACTTCGACGCTTTCACCTATCGAAGCGCGGACCAGGATGTCGACGAGTCGGGTGGCCGAAGTTTCGTATCCGCCCAGATCGACGAGGGCCGGCGCCACGATCGTTGCGGGCGTGATCGCCGAGGTGGCGTTGGAATTGCCCGCTGCATTCAGGGCAAGGACCCGATACGAGTTGGCTGCGTTGGGAGCGTAGGTCGAGTCCTGGTAGACCGTGAAAGCAGGTCCGAGCTCGACGATTTCGATGAAGACCGTCTCGTTGCCCGACCTGCGTTCCACCCGGTATCCGGCCAGGTCGCCGAGGTTGAGCCCCGTCCAGGTCAGGAAGACCGCATTGCCGGAAAGGTTGGCCTGCAGGCTGAAGGGGTCGCCACCGAAGGGGCCACCCGGATCGAGGGGATTGTTGTACTCGGCTTCGGTAGGCGTTTCGGTGCAGCCCAGGAACATCGCCGCGATCAGGGTCGCCAACAGGACGACGGCGGGAATCAGGCGTAGGTCGGAACGGTGCATCGTCGCCCTCCTCTCAGAAGTTCAGGGTGAGGGTGACATGGGCGCGGGGCGAGATCCCGGCGGGAGCCAGGGCGGTCTCGAACGGGCCGGTTGTCGTCAGGTCCACGCCGGCGTCCAGGGCGGGGAAGCGGAACCAGGCGTCCAGGGCGCTCACGATCACCGCGCCGGCGGCCACGGCGATGCCCAGGTCGCGCCGGTCGGCGGCGCTGTTCATGTCGTCGTGGCTGGTGGTGGCGGCGGAGCGCCATCTTGTAATGTCCGCCGACGACACGGCGTTCTGATAGGACTCGAAGGCGAGCAGGTAGTCGTCCCTGAAGTTTCTCACCTGGAGTTCCGACATCAGCGCGGTCAGCAGGCCGAGAGCCTCCAGGCCCGTGAGGGCCGCGCCCAGACGTGGTCGGCCTTCGTACCGTTGTCCGGAGCCGGCAAGCATCAGACTCGTAGTTACGGCGCTGATTCTGTTCAGGGGAACGAAGCGCAGCTGCAGGTGCACGATCTGATGTTCGCTGGTGACCAGCAGGGTCTGGTCGACTGGTTGGGCCCCGGTCAGCGAGGAGGAGATCCTATGCTCGCCCATTCCTACGGTGAGGGGTTCTCTCAGAGGCAGGGCTTCCAGTACGGTGCCGTCCAGGATCACAACGGCTCCGTCGGGCCCGGTGAGATGCAGGGTGGCGGCCGCAGACGGATCGGCGACGAAGATCGTCGCGGCGAGGACGATCGCCGTGAGGCAGGTGCCCGGAAGCTTGGGTCGGTTCATCGGGTTCCTCTGGTTGGTCGGATCGACGGCGGTCGGATCGTCCGGCCGCGGACGGGCCCAGTATAGGGAACGGTAGCGGGCGCGCCAAGAGGGGACCGCAGGTGAACTCCGATGTTTCATCGACGTTCCCTCAGTCCCGGTGATAGGCATGACCGCGGTTGATGGCCAGGCCGCGGTAGATCTGCTCCACGAGCATCAGGCGGGCCAGCTCGTGGGGGAAGGTCATGGTCGAGAGCGAAAGGGTGAGGTCGGCCCGCCTGCGGACCTTGTCTCCCAGCCCGTCCGGGCCGCCGATCAGGAAGGTCGGCGAACCGAAGATCGCCAGCAAACCTCCCAGTTCACGCGACGTCAAAGTTTCTCCGCGTTCGTCCATAGCCACGACGTGCTCGCTCGGACCGATCCGCTCGATCATGACCTGCGCTTCGCGTTCAGGCCCCTGGTCCTTGATTTCGACGATTTCGAGACCGGCCCAGGGACGGATCCGCTTCACGTATTGCTCCACGAGAGCGGCGTAGTGGCGGTCCTTCATCTTGCCGACGGCGATCAGGCGGATCATGGGGGCTCCCGGATCATGAAGGATGTTCGATTCCCTCCTCATCATGCGCCCCGGGACGCTCCAGGTCCAGAGTCTCAAAACCCCACTAAGCCACTAGGGTATGATATTAAATAAACAAGCACTGGAAATTCACGATTATTTCCGTCATGATCTTGCAAGCTCGAAATCAAGAGAGTTGTCGGTATCGGGGAAGCGGCGCCTCTCTCAACACCGTGGAGGTTGAGTCATGTCCAGGCGCTCGCCCGTCCTGCTGATCATCGTTCTGTTGCTCGCCCAAGCTGCTCTGGCTCGAAATCCCATCCGGCGCACATTCTTCTCATTGTATCCACAAGCCGACGGCACACAGATCAGCTCCCTGCCAAGCAATCCCAATCATTGCGGCGTATGCCACTTCGACTTCGACGGGGGCGGGCCACGGAACCCCTTCGGACTCTCGATCGAAGTCGGTATTCAAGGAGGCTTGACCAATGAACAGGCCATCCTCGCCGTCGAAACTCTGGATGCGGACGGAGACGGTTTCAGCAATCTCCAGGAAATCACCGACATTGCCGGCTTCTCCAACACGCCCACATTCCCGGGCCTGAAGCTGTCCAACTATGGGTCGATCATCAATGTCGATCCCCTCGAGGTGCAACCGTACCTCACCCCGACCGGATCGAGCGACACCACGCCGCCCGTGGTCACGGTGCTCTCTCCCAACGGCGGCGAGACCCTCATGCCGAACACTTTGATGACCATCACCTGGACCGCCACCGACGACAACGGCGTCGCCGACATCGACATCTATCTCAGCGACGACGGCGGAACCTCGCGCAAGCCCATCGCCAAAGGCCTGCTCAACGACGGCACCGTGGACATCTTCCTGCCCATCCTGCCCGGGGCGAACAACCGCATCATCGTGGAGGCCTACGATCTCGTGGGCAACACGGGCGAAGACATGAGCGACGCCGACGTGACCATCGCGGCCTGGGGTGCGGGCACGGCGCCCACCACCCTGCGCGACTTCGAACTCGCAGGCACACAACCCTTCGGCTCCGGTGTCCTCGACAACCCGGACCTGGTGTGCCGCAGCTGCCACGGCGACTACGCCGCGGCCACCGAGCCCTGGTACAACTGGTCGGGCAGCATGATGGGCAACACCATGCGGGACCCCGTCTTCATCGCCACGATGATCATCGCCGAGCAGGATGCGCCCTCAAGCGGCGATCTCTGCCTGCGTTGCCACACGCCGGGCGGCTGGCAGGAGGGACGCTCCCTCGACACGACCGGCGGTCTGCTGACCGAGACGGACCGCTTCGGCGTGCAGTGCGACTATTGTCACCGCGCCGTCGATCCGATCTACCAGGTCGGCGTGAGCCCGGCCTCGGATGAGACGATTCTGAACGACCTCGACGCGATCCCGCTGGGGTACGGCAACGGCCAGTTCGTCACCGACCCCGACCCGATCATGCGCGGCCCCTATGCCGACGCCCAGGCCGACCATCAGTTCTACGAATCGGACTTTCACCGCCGCGGCGATATCTGCGGCACCTGTCACGATGTGAGCAATCCGGCCTTCGCCTATGGCGGTTCGCCGGGTCTTTATGTGGTCGATCCCCTCGATACGCCCCATGCCGACGGCGATAAGCGCAACATGTTCCCCGTCGAACGCACCTTCAGCGAGTGGAGCGTGAGCGAGTACGCCCTGACCGGTGTCTACGCTCCCGAGTTCGCGGGCACCAAGCCCGACGGCGTGGTGGGCACCTGCCAGGACTGCCACATGGCCGACGCCAGCGGTCGCGGCGCCGCCGCCGGCCCCATCCGCAGCGATCTCGCCGTCCACGACCTGACGGGCGGCAACCACTTCGTGCCGGACATCATTCTCGACTTCTTCCCGGGCGCCGTGGATCCCGCCGCCCTTGCCTCGGCCAAGACCCGCGTGTCGGCCATGCTCCAGAAGGCCGCCACCCTCGAAATCACCGAAGCCGCCCAGGGCGGATTCCCGGGCATCAATGTGCGCGTGGTCAACGAGACGGGGCACAAGCTGCCCTCGGGGTATCCCGAAGGCCGCCGCATCTGGATCAACGTGAAGGCTTTCGATGTCGGCTCGGCTTTGATCTACGAGTCTGGGGCCTACGATGCGGTCACCGCCGATCTCGCCCACGACGCCGATGCGAAGATCTACCACATCGAGCCCGGCACCTCGACGCGCCTCGGCGCCCTGCTCGGCATTCCCGACGGTCCCTCGTTCCACTTCGTGCTGAACGACACGGTGTTCCTGGACAACCGGATTCCGCCCCGCGGCTTCACCAATGCTGCCTTCGAGACTGTCCAATCACCTCCGGTGGGCTATACCTATGCCGATGGTCAGTACTGGGACGACACCCACTACACGCTTCCCGTTGCGACGGCCAGCGTCGAAGTGAGTCTGTACTACCAGTCGATCAGCAAGGAGTACATCGAGTTCCTGCGCGACGAAAACACCACGAACACCTACGGCCAGGACCTGCACGACGCCTGGGTCGCCCAGGGTATGGCACCGCCGCAGCTGATGGAAACGGGGTCACTCGTCATCACCCTGACCGGCAGCGACGATGTGCCGGTCTTCGAGAACCGCCTCCACGGCGCGGCGCCGAACCCATTCAACCCGGCCACCAAGCTGAGTTACAGCGTGGCCAAGGACGGTCCGGTCTCCATCGACATCCATGACCAGCGAGGTCGCCTCGTGCGCCGCCTTGTCGACGGCGTACGGACGGCGGGCGAACACCACGCCATGTGGGACGGCCGCGACGGCCGTGGCCGCGCACTCGGCGCCGGTGTGTACTTCGCCGTGTTCCGTGCGGGGGACGTGCGGGAGACGTCGAAATTGGTGCTGATCAAGTAGGCGATCTCCTATGGGGGAGACTTCACCCGGCCGTCGAGTCTCAGCGGGCTCGACGGCCGGGTTCTCTTATGGGCTGATTGATGACAGGAACTGCAGAGCGTCGTGAGATTGTCGATGGTATTGGCGCCGCCTGCAGATCGCGGCACGATGTGATGGATCTGAAGAAACCGCCGCGACATACACCCGGCCGTTGTGCACGCATGGTGGTCGCGGGCCAGGACCCGGCGCCGTTGCGACGGGGGGATGACGGCGCGGTTGCGGCCTTCCTGCTGAAGGACGGAGTCGCAGCGGGCGGCTTCCAGATCGGCGGGATCGAGGGGACGGCCACCCGTCGCGGCCGCGCCGCACTTCGGACATTCCTCGATGACGATCAGCTGAGCCGGCCCCGAGTCCAGACGTCTGGACTTATCACCGGCGAGGAGTTCCAGGCCCTGGAGCAGCAGATCTTCCCGGGAGCCGGTTTCGCCGTTCTTTCGCAGTGTTTCGAGGAGAGTATCGAGTCGCTCACGCTGGGTCGCGGTCAGGGACAATGTCGTCGAGACTCGGGGTTCGGCGGGGGGAAGAGGCTCGACAGGCACGAGCTCGGCTTGTCCGCAAGCAGCGGCGGCGCGGCGATTTTTCGTCTGCTTCACCGACGTCTTCAATGCACGCTGACTCGACGTGTTCGCCACATCGAGCCAAGCACTCTCGGTGGCCGGGGTGGCCACGCTCGTGACTTCCCGCGCCTTGGTCCAGGAGAGGTTCCCTGATTCGACCGCCTTCCGCGTTCGCGGCAGCCGCTCGAGTTCCCGGGCCATACGCAGGAATTCATAGGCTTTGCTGCGCGAGAAGCCGAGAGCGTTTTGAGCGTAGAGGATCATCGTCCCGAAACCGAGATCGCGATAGAGCCGGCGTTCGAGGATGTCGGCGAACCAGAGAACGGCGGCCTGTTCGGCGCTCAGCATCTGCTGCAGGGAAGCTTGCAGATGATCATGCACCGCCGCTGCCGGGAGGCCGGGGCGGAACGTTGTCATGCACACGGGGCACGCTCTCGATCCGGGAGGGGATGAACAAGGAAGATAATTGATATATGTACGAATATCAAGATGAATTTCGAGAAAAAGTCCAGACGTTCGGACCCGAACTGGTTAGGATTCCTCCGCACCATTCCACTCGGAGGATCCCATGCGCCAAGTCATCCTTGCCCTGCTGCTGATCGCCGCGGCCCCGGCCGCCCACGCCTGCACCAACCTGCTGGTCACCCCCGGCGCCTCGGCCGACGGCTCCGCCTTCGTCACCTATACCTGCGACGGCGTGTTCCACCCCACGCTCCAGCTCACGCCCGCGGCCGAGCATGAACCGGGGGAGATGCAGGAGGTCCGCCACTGGGACGGCACACTCCAGGCCGAAATTCCCCAACCCGCCCACTCCCACGGCGTGACCCGCCTGATCAACGACCGCCAGGTCGCCATCGGCGAAACCACCTTCGACGGGCGCCTCGAACTGCAGAACCGGGACGAGGGCATCCATTACTGGGGACTGATGAACCTCACCCTCGAGAGGGCGGACACCGCCCGCGATGCCGTGGAGATCATCGCCGAACTCCTGGAGACCTACGGCTACCGCAGCACCGGCGAGTCGTTCTCCATCTGCGATCCGCGCGAGGTGTGGATCATGGAGATGATCGGTGCGGGCAGCGATGTGAAGGGCGTCGTGTGGGTGGCGCGCAGGCTGCCGGACGGCACGATCAGCGCCCACGCCAACATGGCGCGCATCGGCACGTTCCCCACCGACGATCCCGAGAACACCCTCTACTCGGCCAACATCTTCGACGTGGCCGAAGCCAACGGCTGGTGGACCCCGGCCGATGGTCCCCTCGACTTCGCCAAGGTCTACTGCCCCGCCGACGTCCAGAAGCTGCGCTACTGCGCCACCCGGGTGTGGAGCCTGTTCCGCCGCGCGGCGCCGTCGCAGGACTTCGACCCGGCCTTCCATCGCGGCGATCCCGAGGCCGAGCGCTATCCGCTGTGGATCACTCCCGACGAGAAGATCGATCTGCGCCAGGTCATGGGCCTGATGCGCGACCACTACGAAGGCACCCCCTTCGACATGACCGCCGGCGTCGACGCCGGCCCCTACGCCTGTCCCAACCGCTGGCGTCCGATGGCCTGGGAGATCGACGGCGAGGCCTACTCCTGGGAGCGCCCCATCTCGACCCAGCAGACGGGGTTCTCGATGATCGCCCAGTGCCGCGCCGCCTTGCCCGACCCGGTCGGCGGCTGTCTCTGGTACGGGGTCGACGACACGGCGACGACCGTTTGGTTTCCCCTCTATGCAGGCGTTACGGCTGGGCCGCCGTCGTATGCAGCGGGGCGGTTGGGCGAGTTTTCCTGGGATTCGGCCTGGTGGGTCTTCAACATCGTGGCCAACTATGCGAGCTTGAGGTATTCGCTGATGATCGAGGACATCACCGCCGTACAGCGTGATCTCGAGGACGGGTTCCTCGCCATGCAGTCTGCGGTGGAGGAGACGGCCGCGAAGCTCTATGCACAGGATCCGGACCTCGCCGCCGAGTATCTCACAACCTACTCCGTGTCGGCCGGGGAGCGTGTTACCGCCCGCTGGACCGAGCTGGCCGAGCACCTGTTCACGAAGTACAACGACGGCTACGTCCGCGAAGACGGACAGGCCAGGGAAGTGGGATACTCCGAGGCCTGGCGCCGCGAGGTGCTGAAGCTCAGGCCGGATCAGTTCCGGATGCGGCAGGCCGCAGGGGATACGGTCACCAACGAGCTGTCCTACTAGGAGGATTCATGCGATCGATCACGATCATTGCACTGATCGTTGCGCTGGCCGTCGGCGTAGCCATAGCCCAGGAGAACCCCGTGGAAAACGTAGATGCCACGATGCGCATCTACACCGGCCCCGTCTTCTGGACCGGCGACGCCGAACTGCCCCAAGCTGAAGCCGTAGCAGTCGACGCGACAGGCCGCATCGTCGAAGTCTACGCCCAGACGCCCAAGGGTTCGCCCTGGCCGATCATCAAATTGCCAGGTGCGTTCGCCACCGCCGGACTGGTCGATGCACATCTGCACGTATCAGGCATCGGCAGGCGTAGCGAACAGGTGGCCCTCGAGTCCGCGGGCTCGGCGGCTGAAGCTGCTGCGTTGGTCCAAGCCTGGATCGAGGACCACCCCGAAGTATCGGTCGTCCGCGGTCGCGGCTGGGATCAGAGCCGCTGGCCGGATCGGGAGTTTCCCTCGTGGCGTGAACTCGAGGGTGTCTCCTCTCGGCCGATGGTGCTGCGCCGCGTCGACGGCCACGCCGCCTGGATCAACAGGACGATGCTCGATCTGGCGCGCATCACCCGTGACTCTCCAGACCCCGATGGCGGCCGCATCCTGCGCGACGCCGCCGGCGAGCCTACCGGCGTATTGGTGGACAACGCCGTCGATCTGCTCGATCCGGTTCTGCCCGTGCCTACAGACGCCGATCGCGAACGTTGGCTGCTGGCGGGTTTGAACGCCTGTGCCGACGTCGGTCTGACCGCCGTGCACGACATGGGTCAGAATACAGCCACCTGCGATATCGCCGAGCGGCTGGCCATCGCGGGGCGCCTGCCGATCCGTCTGTTCGTGTACCTCGAAGGTTCCGAAGACGACACGATGGCCGCCATGAGTCGCTACGCCCCCCATCCCAACTTCATGGTTCAGGGCATGAAGTACTACACCGACGGCGCCCTGGGCAGCCGGGGTGCCGCTCTGCTCGCCGTGTACGACGACGAGCCGACCCAGCGCGGGCTGCTGGTGACCGATCCCATGGAGCTGGAGCGCCGGGTCGACATGGTGCACCGTCGCGGGTTTCAGTGCGCGATCCACGCCATCGGCGACCGCGGCAATCGCACGGCCCTCGACGCCATCCATAAGGCGCAGTACGGCGCGCTCGGCAGGCGGCATCGAGTGGAGCACGCCCAGGTTGTTCATCCCGACGACTTCGCTCGCTTCGTCGCCGAAGGCGCAGTCGCCAGTGTTCAACCCACCCACTGCACCAGTGACATGCGCTGGGCCGAGCAGAGGCTCGGGGCCGAGCGGGTGAAGGGCGCCTATGCCTGGCGTACGTTCGTCGATGCAGGTACACACCTGCCGTTGGGCAGCGACGCACCGGTGGAAGACTGGAATCCCATGCCGGGCATCTACGCAGCGATCACACGCCAGGACGTCGAGGGACATCCGGACGGCGGTTGGTTTCCGGAACAGAGACTGACCTGGCAGGAAGCGGTGGCCGGGTTCACCGCCGAAGCGGCCTATGCCGTGCATCGCGAAGAGGATCTGGGCAGGATTGCGCCGGGTTGCTTCTTCGATGTGACGGTCATGGACATCGATCCCCGCAACGAGCCGACGGCTTGGCTGAAGGCCGTACCGACGGCCGTCTTCGTGGGGGGCGAGCGGATCCGATGATTCTCTTCCGGGACGATCACCTCCTGGCGGTGGATAAACCCGCCGGTATGGCTGCCGAAGCGGAGCGTTCGGGGGAGCTCGGAGCTGTCGAATGGCTAGCCCTCCATCTGGGAGAAGCAGTCTGTCCGACCGGTCGTCTCGAGCGCGGCGCGAGCGGCGTTTTTCTCTGCACCGGCACCGGAACGCAGAAACTTGAAGGTCGCGCGGTCTACGATCTGATATCCCATGTCGATGTCCGCATCCTCGGCCGCGACGATGTCTGGACCTGCACCGACCCTCTCGGCGACGCGGTGCCGCCGATCCGCTTCGAACGCATCGACGCCAGCGACGGTTTTGTATTCTATCGAGCCGATGCCGAAGTTGGTGATTCCGACAGGATTCGCCGTCTCGCCGCCTCGTCCGGTGTGCCTCTGCTTGGCGATGGATCCGCAGGCGGCCGAACCTGGCCCCGTCTCGGCCTCCATTGCGCCGAGATCGTCTGCAACGATTTCTCTGTACCGATGACGGCTCCGACGCCCCCGTCGTTCGCGGCTCTGGCCGAGGGACGTGATCCGGCCTTCGACCTGTGCTGCGACCGCCGCGGCCGCTGGTTGTCCGCGATCACCGACGCCTTCCGCGCCGTCCACCGCGACGAGATCCCCGGTCTGCCCGCCGCCGTCGATGTGTACGGTGACTGGTTCGACGGTGTGTGGTTCGATGAGTCAGTCGATCTCGACACGGCCCGTGCGGCTCTGGAGCCGATCCTCGTCCGGACGGCCGCCACATACGGCTGCCGCGGGGGCACGATGCGCATCCATCGTCGCAATCCTCATCAGCGGACCCTGGTGACCGAGACGACCATCGTCGGGGAGACGCCTCCCGCTCGATTTACGGTGCGGGAGCACGATCTTCGTTATGAGGTCAGTCTTACCGAAACCCAGCACACGGGATTGTTCCTCGATCAGCGCGATACGCGTCGCCGCCTCGCGGTCATGGCCGCAGGGAAGCGATTGGCCAATCTGTTTGCTTACACCTGCTCATTTTCCGTGGCCGCGACGGCCGCCGCTGCCGAGGTGGCTTTTTCGGTGGATGTAGCTCGAGCCTGCCTCAGCACCGGCATGACCAACTTCGAACTCAACGGGCTGACCGAAACGAAACGCGGCAAGTTCGTGCAGCAGGACGTGCGCAAGTGGCTGCAGCGCCAACAACGACGCCGACGGGAGCGGCCGGAAGAGTTCCAGCCCTTCGATCTGATCGTGTGCGATCCGCCGGTGTTCGCCTCGTCGAAGGACGGCGGATCGTTTTCGGTCGAGAAGGAGTGGCGGCCCCTGGCGCTGGCGGCGGCGGAACTGCTGGCCGACGGTGGTGTGGCGGTCTTCGCAAACAATCATCGCGGCGGCGATCATCAGGAATATCTGCGGGCGGTCATCGACGCGTTCGGCACGGCCGTGGAGTTGTCGCCGCCTTTGGACTTTCCTACGGGACCGGACGATCCGCATCATGTGCGGACGTTCTGGTGCGGGAGGGGACCGGGGGGTGCGTGATGGTTCCAGGTCTCGTCGATCCCTTCAAGGACATGCTCGACCGACAGGGCTTCGTCGTTCTCGACGGAGGTCTGGCCACGACCCTGGAAGCGCATGGGCACGATCTGAACGACGAGCTGTGGTCCGCCCGCCTCCTGTTGGAGAATCCCGGCGCCGTTCTCAGAGTGCATCGGGAATTCCTGGGCGCGGGCGCAGACTGTCTGATCACCGCGAGCTATCAGGCCAGCCTGGACGGCTTCGCCCGCTGCGGCCTGAACGCGGAGGCGGGTGCGGCGGCGATCCGGAGTTCGGTCGACCTCGCCGTCAAGGCGCGGCGGGAGTTCCTGGAATCCCAGGAGGCCGCCGCCGCGAGGTCGACGCCGCTGATCGCGGCGAGCATCGGTCCTTACGGCGCCTACCTAGCCGACGGCTCGGAATATTCGGGCCGCTATGACATCGACGACGGAGCTCTGCGGGCCTTTCACGCTCCTCGCTGGGGGATCCTGGCCGACACGGAGGCCGATCTCCTGGCCTGCGAAACGATCCCGTCCCTCCGCGAGGCCGCCGTGCTTCTGGGGCTGCTCGCAGACACGCCCGGCGTCTGGGCCTGGTTCAGTTTCAGCTGCCGTGACGGCGTCCACTTGAACGACGGCAGCCGCTTCGTCGATGCGGTTCGCCTGTGTGCGGGGGCGGGGCGCGTGGTTGCCGTGGGCGTCAACTGCACGGCGCCGGATCATGTCGCAGCGCTGATCTCCGCCGCACGTGCGGAGACCGACGGACCGATCATCGTCTACCCCAACAGCGGTGAAACCTACGATGCGACGAGCAGGACCTGGTGTCCCGCCGTCTCGGACGTGCTGTGGGAAGACCGCGTGCGGTCATGGTTCTCCGCAGGGGCGCAAGGCATCGGCGGCTGTTGCCGGATCGGGCCCCAGAAGATCGCCATGACACGGCGGGTGCTGAACGGCGGTTGAATCAAGCTTGGCGCGTCAAAAAAGAATAATAAATCAAAATATATGACCGTGAATCTTTCGTGATATAATAGATATACCATTGTCATAATCGTCTGATCACTGCCCCTGGCCCCGGAGTCATGCCATGGAACGCCGATCCGTGCTCGCTTTCATTCTTATCCTGCTGCTGGTGCCGAGCTTGGTCCTCGCCGCACCCGCGCGCACCATTCCGGTCGGACCTGAAACCAACGGACTGGAACTCGTCGGCGCCGACGGTTCCGGGCTGAATTTTCGGGCCACCGTCGGCGAATTGCGAGCTTTGGAAGTGGCGACCAAGGGCGGCGACTTCGCCCGCCTGGTCCTGCCGGGATTCCATTCCAGCAAGGACCTCGGTGCCCCCGAGCTGCCCATGATGAACGAGCTCATCGCGGTGCCCTTCGGCGCAACCGCACGGGTCGAGATCGCCAACCTCGTGACTCGTTCGGTGAAGTTGGCCGACTACGGCGTCGACATCCGTGTGATGCCCGCCCAGCCGTCCATGCCTAAGAACGTCGGAGCTGCCGACTGGGCCTTCGTGTACGAAACCGCGGCCTACGATGTGGTCAAGGTGGCCCGCGAAACCGCCGTGGTGGTGCCCCAGGGCCGTCTGCGCGGCGTGGACTTCGCGCGGCTGGAGTACTCCCCGATACGTTATCTGCCGGGAACAGGTGAACTCGAGATCGTCGAGAGCGCGGATCTGCGCGTGGTGTTCGAGGGCGGCGACCGCGTCGCCGGCGACGATCTCTACGAGGGAACGTGGAGCCCCTTCTACACCCATCTCTACGACCAGCTCACCGGCTCGCGGGGATTGCACGACAGCTTCCCGGACCATGTCCAGGATGTCGTGACGATGGTGATCATCACGCCTCCCGAGTTCCAGTACACCCTCACCGACTTCGTGAACTGGAAGACCCAGCGCGGCTTCAACGTGATCGTGGGGGTCACCGGTACGCCCGAGGTCGGTGCTACGACGACGTCGATCCAGAGCTTCATCCAGAACCTGTACGACAACCCGACGCCGGCTTCGCCGGCACCGAGCTTCGTGATCTTCGTGGGCGACACCGGTCAGATGCCCACCTGGACCGTGGGCGGCGACGCCACCGACCGTCCCTACTGCACCATGGACGGCGACTACGTCCCCGACATCTACTACGGCCGTCTTTCGTGCACGAACGTGAGCCAGCTGCAGGCGATCCTCGAGAAGACCCTCGTCTACGACCAGTTCACCATGCCCGACCCCAGCTACCTGGGCGAGGTCACGATGATCGCCGGCGTCGATGCGAGCTTCGCGCCGACCCACGGCAACGGCCAGATCAACTACGGCACCAACACCTACTTCAACGCCGCCCACGACCTGGTCAGCAACACGTGGCTGTACCCGGCTTCGAACGGTGCGGTGGAAAGCGCCGTCATCCAGACCGTCAGCGACGGCGTGGCCTACATCAACTACACCGCTCACGGCAGCCAGACCAGCTGGGCCGATCCGACCTTCACCCAGTCGAACATCAACAGCCTGACCAACGCGGGCAAGTACACCTTGGCCGTGGGCAACTGCTGCCTCACAGCCACGTTCAACTACGCCGAGTGCTTCGGCGAGACGTTCCTGCGCGCGCCGAACAAGGGCGCCATCGGCTACATCGGCGCCTCGAACAACACGCTCTGGGACGAGGACTTCTGGTGGGGCGTCGGATCGTGTGCCTCCGGGTCCATCAACGCCAACCCCACCTACGCGGGCACGGGCACCGGCGCCTACGACGGCGTCTTCCACGACCACGGGGAGGCTGCGGACCTGTACTACGTGACCAACGACGCCCTCGTCTTCGCCGGCAACCTGGCCGTGCAGGAAGCGGGCTCGGGCAGCACCTCGTACTACTGGAACATCTACAACCTGTTGGGCGACCCTTCGTTGTCGACCTACATGGGCGTGCCGGCGGCCAACCCGGTGAGCATCGGCGCGCTGGGCGCTACGTCCCTGACCGTCTCCGCGTCCCCCGGCAGCTACGTCGGCTTGAGCCAGGGCACGACGCTGATCGGCGCCGGCACCGTGGGCGCCACCGGCACGGCGGACATCGTATTCCTGGCGACGCCCGACGGCGGCCAGCCCCTGCATGTGGTGGTGACCGCCCAGAACCGCGAGCCCTTCGTGGACGACGTGGCCCTGGCTTCGCCGGTCCTGGCCCTGAGCGGCACGGCCTTCGCAGCCACCCAGGCACCCGACGTGATCACCGCCGACGTGCTGACCATCTCCAACACGGGCGAGCCCGACTCCCAGCTCCAGTTCAGCCTGGGGATCCAGGCCGAGACGCCTCCCGCCCGCGGGCTGAAGAGCGTGACCGGCTCGTCGGTGACCTGCACCGAGAGCGGATTCTTCGCCGGAACCACCGTCGACCTGCATCTGTCCTGCACCAACGGGAGCAGCGACGACGAGTGGCTCACCGACATCGAGGTGACCTTCCCCTCCGGCGTGACCGTGAACTCGGCCACCGCCTTCAGCGGCGGCTCGGCGCCCCTGAACTGGGACAGCACCACCGGCGACGGCGTGACGGTGAACTGGCACGGCAACGACGGCAGCTGGGGCGCCCTGCACGGCGGCCAGACGGCCACCGCCACGGTCAACGTGACCTTCGACGGCTCGCTGTCCGGCGTGCAGACCTTCGGCTGGTTCGTCCAGGGCGACATCTACGGTTCTGCGCCCCACGACCTGACCGGCAGCTTCACCATGGCCGCATCGGGCCCGTCGGTGACGGTGACCTCTCCCAACGGCGGCGAGGCTCTGGGCTGGGGCACGAGCCACAGTCTGACCTGGGACCACGCCGGCGATCTGACCGACGTGAAGGTCGAGCTGAGCCGTGACGGCGGCACCACCTGGGCGACCTTGGCTGCGACCACGCCGAACGACGGCGAGCTGACGGCCGTGCTCGACGGTCCGAGCACGACGACCGCCCGCATCCGCGTCGCGAGCCTCGACGACGCGGTGTCGGACGTCAGCGACGCCGACTTCACCCTGTTCGAGCCCGTGACCTGGCTGTCCGCCGACGTGACGTCCGGCGTGCTGGCCCAGGGCGCTTCCCAGGATGTGACCCTGACCTGCGTCAGCGCCGGCATGGCCGACGGCACCTACGTCGCCTACGTCATGGTGCACCACAACGCGGCGCCCGACCCCGAGGTCGTGACTGTGACCATGACGGTGCAGACCATCACCGGCGCCGACGACGCCCCGCGCCTGCTGACCCTCGCGGGCAACTACCCCAACCCGTTCAACCCGTCGACGACGGTGATCTTCGCCCTGCCGGCTGCGGGCGAAGTGAACCTGGACGTGGTGGACGTGCGAGGCCACATCGTGCGCACGCTCCAGCACGGCACGCTGCCGGCCGGCGACCACCGCGTGGTCTGGGACGGCGTCGACGACCGGGGCCAGGTCGCGGCGTCGGGCGTGTACTTCGTGAGGTTGAGGCATCAAGGCGGGGAGATCTCGCACAAGATGTTGTTGGCGAAGTAGGAGAGGATTTCCAGCCTACGCCGGGACCGATGTATCTATCATCGGTCCCGGCGATTTTCGTATCTCGCAGCCACAAGAGCCAACGCCTTGCGCACGCCGCGCGTGATCGCCTTTGAGGAATACGTAGCCCCGGTTACGGCGTCGATGTCCCTCCCCACCGTCAAACGATCCCGTCCGGTCTTGCCCCGGAACTGTTGGAGGAAGCGCGGTCGTTTGATCGCGTCGCCGCGGGTTTCACGGAACACAAGGATCCGAACGTCTGCGATCGTGCCGTCGTCGTCGATCTTCACGAGATGGGTGATGGGTTCGTGCAGACCGATCTCGTCGAGCACCAGGGCCCAGCCCATGTCGTGAGAGCCGAGACGGCCGCGGTGGAAAGTGAACGAGGATTCTGAAACGTGTTCGCCCAGGCGCTCGTCGAGGGCGGTTCGTTCCTCGGTCGTGGGCGTCCAGGTCTCGCTCCAGACCGAGTCGGCACCGGCGAACACTTCGGATACCGCGGCGTCGAAGGACTGGAAGACTGTGGGTCGGTACCACGTGCGCTCCCCGGCGTCGGCTGAACCGACGCCGAGCAGGACGAACCATAACAAAGCGTTTCGAACGAACACCGGCGGCTCCTAGAAGTAGGTGGCGAACGAGAAAGAGATCCGGTCCTCGCCGTCACCTTGTTCGGTGCTGTTGCGGGCCGTCGTCCAGCTGCGGTTCCAGTCGAGCTTGAAGACGGTTTCTTCGGTGGGGCGCAGGTTCACACCGAGGGTCAGGCCCTCTTCCTTGTCGCCGTCGATGTCGGAGTCGAAGTCCATCACGTCGCCGCGGGCGGTCAGGGTCACGACCGATCCGTCGAGCAGGCGATCGTGCATAATGTGCCAAGATGTCTGGACGTAGGCACCACGCTGGGCTTCCGCGAGTCCGGGCTCAGCGTTTTGGTCGACGTCTGCCGATGCGACGGCGAATTCGCCGGTCAACTCCAAGGCGCCGAACGAGGCGGCGCCGTCAAGAGCTGTGATCGTCAGGGTCTTCTCGCCGTCGTCGTCGTACTTGCCGGTATGGGTCGAAAGACCGAGGTCGAGACCCAGGCGGGGGCTGAAACCGAGGCGGCCCGTGATGGCTTTGTTCTCATTGTTGTCCATTTTCTGGCTGCCCCGGCCGCTGCGGATTCGCAGCTTCTTCGCGCCGGCCTCACCTGAGAGCACGTCTTCGTTGAATCCGTTGACCAGGTAGACTTCATAGCTCAGGGCGCTCTCGTCGCTTGGGTACAACGATCCGAAGAAGCCCATGCCCGACTCGCTCAAGGTCGAGGGAATGAGTTGGCGGTCGACCGTCGGCCGTGCCGTGAGGTCGTTGAGCGGGGAGTCGTGGCGCAGATTGAAGGCTCCCAAGGGCGAGAGGATCACACCACCGCGGAAGCTCACCTTCTCGTTCAGGCTGAAGTCCATGACCGCGTATTCGAGCTTCACTTCGCCGTCGCCACCCAAGTTGCCGCCGTGTTCGAACTCGATCTCCGTCGACACGGTGACGCGGTCGGATACGCGGGCGGTGATGAACGGCACGAAGCGGTGGGCGTCGAAGGTGTTGGCGCTGTCGGTCCACAGGAACTCGTGGTCCATATAGCCGCCGATCATCACGTCGGCGCCGCCGCGGCCCAGGTAGGGCTTGTCGGTGATGCCGCCGGGGAGTTCGGGGCGAGGGGCGGCGACGGCGGGGAGGATGAACAGGACGATGACCAACAAGGCTGTGAGGGAGAAGCGTCCACGGGTCATGGAAAAGCCTCCGGTCGAAGAAGGAGTCCAGGCAATAATGAGAACCATTATCATGCACTACGGAAAAACTAGGATGAATTTAGGCGTTGTCCAAGATTAAACACGTTGATACTGCATATTCTTGTCGCGACAAAATCTAGATGAAACATTGTAGGATTTGCTGATTACGATCAATTCATCTGCGCTTTGAAGAATATCGGAATACAAGGAGTTATGTACTGCCTATCACCTGGTTGGAATCAGGCTTATTGAAAAATACCTACCAATATGACGGGTGACTATTTCCTGAGCTGGTGATACGGTCAGGTCTAGTCGTTTCCCTCCGGAAAAGACTCAATCGTGGTCATGTGAACACCGGTCTTGAGTTGCGGAGGATCGATTTCTCGTACCGATTCTCCAACCAGCCGTCCCCAACCAGGGTGCGTGCTCATGTCGAGAGGTACAGCCGGAAACAGTCTCGTCCACAGGATCAGCAGCACCGCCGTCATTCTCGTGGTGGTATGGACGGCCATCTGTATCGTTTACGGCGTGTGGGATCGTCACAACGGTGAAGATCTGCTGATGCGTTCGGCCACAGAGATGGCCCGAGCTCACCACTACAAGGACCGCGTTTTCAGGGAATGGGCCACACGCCACGGCGGGGTCTATGTTCCCGTCGACGATCGGACACCGCCGAGCCCCTACCTGTCCCATATTCCTGACCGCGATATTGTGACACCCGGTGGCCGCCAGCTGACCTTGATGAATCCCGCCTACATCATCCGCCAGTTTCAGGAGGAACAGGGCGACGAGGAGGGTGTCACGGGTCACATCACCAGCTTGAACCCTCTGAACCCGAACAATGCACCGGACGACTGGGAGCGGGCCAGCCTGCTGTCGTTCCAGAACGGTGCCGAGGAAGCCTTGCAGGTGGTGGCTGACGACCAAGGCGGCCGACTGCGTTACATGCGTCCGATGATCACCCAGCAGGGGTGTCTCAAGTGTCATGGTCATCAGGGATATCAGATCGGCGATATCCGCGGTGGTGTCGGTGTGAGCGTGGCGCTCGCTTCGTTCCGGGCCAGCGAGGACGGCAGGCGCCGGGCGGTGATCATGGGCATCGCGGGAGTCTGGTTTTTCGGTATCGTAGGAATCGGCTTCGCCACCTGGAGATTGTTACTCAACGCACGGACGATCCATGAGGCCAGCGCCGCCCTGGAGCAGAGCGAAAGTCGCTTGCGGTCCTTGATCGACACCATACCTGACCTTGTTTGTTTCAAGGACGGCGAGGATCGTTGGCTGGTGACCAACACCGCCATGTTGAGTCTCTACGGCCTCCAGGGAGTGGACTATCGGGGAAAATCCGCTTCCGACCTGGCACTCGAGCCTGGGTGCATCAGGGGGGCGTTGTTGTCGCTTGTAACGATGGACGAAGAAGCTTGGCGTCTCGGTAGGTCGAGTCGTGGCGATGAGGAAGTTTCGCGTGACGGTCGCGACGATCTGATCTTCGACACCATCCGTGTACCGATGTTCGCCGACGACGGCGCCCGCTCGAGCCTGCTTGTCGTGGGACGAGACGTGACCGAACAGAGACACGCCGCCGAACGGGAACGACACATCGAAGAGCAGATGCGTCATGCCCAGAAACTCGAAAGCCTCGGCGTGCTTGCAGGAGGCATCGCTCACGACTTCAATAATCTTCTGATGGCCATTCTCGGTAACATCGATCTATCGCTGATGGACCTGAGTGCCGATTCGCCGGCTCGAGTGAATCTTGGAGATGCGGCAAAGGCGTCGCACAAGGCCGTGGAACTCTGTCAGCAGATGCTCGCGTTCTCAGGTCGCGGGAGTTACGTGATCGAGTCGATCGATCTCAACGCCATCGTAGAAGACATGGCCAGCGTACTGCGTGTCGCCATGCCGAAGAAGGCCGAATTCCGGCTCGAATTGTCAACGGAACCGCTGCCCGTGAGGGTCGATATCTCCCAGGTCGGACAGGTGGTCATGAATCTGATCACCAATGCAGCCGACTCCCTGGAGGACGGCAGCGGAGTGATCGAATTGCGGACGTACATGGTGGAGTCGTCCTTGGAAGATATGACCGTCTGCTGTGCCTGCCTCGAAGTCCGCGATGACGGGTGCGGCATGAACGCAGAGGTCAAGAAACAGATCTTCGATCCGTTCTTCACGACCAAGTTCACCGGAAGGGGACTCGGTTTGGCGTCGCTGGTAGGAATCGTGCGGAGCCACAACGGCGAAATCGAAGTGGAATCGACCGAAGGCCAAGGCACTCTGATGCGCATCATGCTGCCGATCGACATCGAGGGTGCTGTCGATTCGAGATCTTCGACAGGCGATGAAACCAATCTTACCGTAGGTTCCCTGCACGTTCTGGTCGTCGACGATGAGCAGGAGGTGCGGAAGATCGTCGAGAGCATGTTCCGCTGGTTGGGTTGTCGTGTGACGATGGCGGAGAACGGCCGCGAGGGCGTCGAAATATTCCGCGAGGGACGCGAGAACATCGACCTCGTCCTGATGGATCTCACTATGCCCGAAATGGATGGGCGTGAAGCCTGCCTCGCCATCAAGAACATCGATCCCGATATGCCGGTATTGCTCACCAGCGGGTACGAGGAGCAGGATGTGTCCGATCTACTGATCACATACCGGCGCACCAGCTACATCAAGAAACCGTACAAGCTGGGGGATCTCAAAAAGGCTGTGAGTATGTTGACGGTTGTGGAAAAGATGTAGCTTCGGGGTGGTCATTCGGCATACCGGATCAATAGGCCAGGGGCTCCTCAACGACTAGAACAACGACAGCTGAATGTTGCCGGTGATCGTGCGCCCTGCTCCCGGTAGGCCCGCCTGTTCCCAGATCACGGCATCTCCGATATTCCGGACTCCGATCCTTACCTCCAGTTCACCCCCCACGCCTCGCTTGAAGCTCTTGCCCAGCCAGGCATCCCACCATGCTTCTGAATCCAGGTCCATCATGCCATCGACGGTGTCGGTAACATCGGCGCTGGTGCGACGACCGAGCCAACTGCCCACCAAACTCAAGTGCCAACCGGCAGGTGTTCGCCATTCGGCGAGCATCGATCCCTGGTACGAGGGACGGTCTTCGGCTGGGCGCTGGGATGTGTCGGCGCCGTCGTCCACTCGGGCGTGCAGCAGGGAGTGGTGCACGCCGATGGTGAGGCTGTTGGTGAGCCGTCGCGAAACCACGAGTTCGATGCCGCGGGTGTGGATCCGCCAACGGTTCACGCGCATGAACTGGCCGCTCTCGAGAGACGATTTTTCGATGCCGTCGTCGAGTCTGGCTGCGAAAGTCGTGAGGCTGGCTTCCCAGCCCATTCCGCGAGAGGCAAAGCCGGCCTCCAGCAGCGTTTGGTGCTCGGGGTCGAGTTCGGGGTTGGGGACGAAGCGCCCCAGGGCGCCCGAATAGAGTTCGCGCAGGGCGGGAAAACGACTGCGGCGAGATGCTGCGATATGAATTTGGGCCGCGCTCCCGACATCGTGGGTGAAGCGGGTGAGCAGAGAAGGTGAGGTCATGGCGTCATGGCGCGGATTGTGTCCTGACGAGGGTGTGGCTGCAGCATCGATGCCGACGCCGAGTCGCAGGGTCCAAGGAGCGTCAGGTATGATATTCAGCTCGGCGACGCTCGAGGTCAGCAGTTGGGAGTAGTGCGTGGACGGTCCGTCCACGATCAGACGTTCACGATGACGGCTGGTGCGGCCCTGGATCAGCAGGTTCAAGTGTGACAATCCCGCAAGATTCCGGCGCATGCCGAGCCGCAGATGGCCGGTGAGGTCGCGTCCTTGTTCCAGCTCATCGTCGGCGACGAGTTCGGGGTCGTCGTAGGCATCGGTCGTATAGGGTCGAATATCCTGGGCGAACATGTCGAGGGCGGCCGCCGCGTCCAGACTCCAGTCGGGGCCGACCGGGCTTTCGTAACGCACGCCGGCCAGTCCCCGGCGCACCAGTGGCAGACGCCAGAGCCTGGCGCCGTCGCCGAAGTGTGTTTCCGGAGCAATGCCGCGTTCGGCATCAGAGGCCAGCAAGAGTACGGACAGTCGTCCGCCGTGATCGAGTTCGTGGACACCGCGCAACAGGGCTGAAACCTGGCGTAGATCGGTGTTGGTGCGCTTGTCGGGATCGCTTTGATGGAAGGGGGCGTCGATTTCGTCGGGAAGGATGAGGGCGTCCCTTTTGCGGAACGAAGTCGCGGCGAGCCACTGCCAGTCCCCGCGGTGGGAGCGGAGTGTGGCCCGGGCGGCGAAATCCCCACCATCGGCGCTCAGGAACGACACGGCGGCGCGGGGTGCTGATCCACTTGTCCGCAGATCGAGTGATCCGGCCACGCCGTTGGGGCCGTGAAGCAGGCTCGAGGCGCCTCGCACCGCCTGGAGAGACGTCACACCGTCGAGGGGCACCAGGGACAGGTCTGCTCTTTCGTCCCACGGCACGGTCAATGGAATGCCGTCGAGCGATACGGTGACATGGCGTTCGGGGGCGCCGCGCACCATCAAGAGCGACTCTCCCCGGGAATTCACGTTGATGGTCGTGGCGGGGAGCAGAGCTTCGAGGTCGCCGGCGTTCCAGGGCGCGACGGCGGTCAGAGCGTCGGCCGAGAGGGTCACGTCGGCTGGGTCGGCTCCACCGACGGCGTCGCCGAGGACGATGAGGTCGGCAACCAGGACGGTGTCGGGGGGAGCGGAGGGTGCGGCCAGGAGCGCCGCGGGAAGGGTGAACAGAGTCGCGATCATCAAAACGAGGCGCATCGTCGCTCCTGTGAAGAGTCGGTTGGCGGCGCAGCCGGACGGTACGGACCGACCGACACCTTGTTGCAAAACGTGAGGCGAGGCAAGGGTGAACGCCGTCCATCGGCACCATGTGGACTCGAGTCGACGTCGGATCTCGAGTGTCCTGAAAACGAACTCGGTTATCGGTGATGACGACGGGTCACTAATTCTTGACACTCCCAAGGCCAGCACCTCTTATTTGTCGCGTTCACGGATCGGCGGAATTCGGGGCAATTACGCCCTCTTTTTCGCGCCGCGGCTCGACCCCCGGCGAACCCTGAACGCAGGCTGGTTTCTTCATGGCACATCTGCCGACCCTCGCGGCGGTGACCACCGGGTTGCACGCCAACTACGTCACGGTCCTCCTCTTCCTGCTGTTCGGCATCTTCTTCGGCAATCTGGCCCTGGGAGTCGCCAAACTCGTGCGGCCGAGCAAGCCGGGCGGAGAGAAGGGCGTGGCCTACGAATGCGGCGAGCTGCCCGTGGGGTCTTCCTGGGTCCGCTTCAACATCCGCTTCTACCTGATCGCCCTGTTCTTCATCGTCTTCGACGTGGAAGTCATCTTCCTCTACCCGTGGGCCGTGGTGTTCCGGGACCTCTTCCCGGTGGCCGGCAGCCTGGTGTTCGTAGAGATGATGATCTTCATCTCCATCCTGGTGCTGGGCCTGGCTTACGTGTGGGCCAAGGGCGACCTGGACTGGGTCAAGGGCCTGGTCCGTCGCGACGGAACGGAGGTGAGCGGGGAATGAAGAAGGACTACGTAGAGTCGACGACCCCGCCCGAAGGGTACGACCCTCAGCGCGAACAGATGCTCGACTTCAAGGTCGAGGAGGATCTGGACAAGCTGTGCGAGACGGATAGCAAGAACTTCATCCTGACGACCGTGGATGAGCTGTTCAACTGGGCCCGCCTGTCTTCGGTCTGGCCGGTGACCTTCGGCCTCGCCTGCTGCGCCATCGAGATGATGGCCGCCTCGGCCACCCGCTACGACATCGACCGCTTCGGCGCCGGCGCCTTCCGCGCCACGCCGCGCCAGGCGGACCTGATGATCGTCTCGGGCACCGTCACCGCCAAGATGGCCTCGCGTCTGAAGCGCATCTACGACCAGATGCCCGAGCCCAAGTGGGTCGTGGCCATGGGCTCGTGCGCCATCGGCGGCGGCCCCTACTTCAAGTACGGTTACCACGTGGTCAAGGGCGTCGACTTCATCGTACCCGTCGATGTGTACATTCCCGGCTGCCCGCCGCGCCCCGAGGTGCTGCTGGACGGTCTGATGCGCCTGCAGGACAAGATCCGCGGCCGCAAAGGCAAGTTCGTGCAGCCCAAATGGGTGCAGGACTACGCCAGCAAGATCCCCTATGTGAAGCCGGAAAAGGGGAGGTAGCCATGGAACCCAACGCCATCCACGACCTGCTCTGCGCGAAGCTCGGCGAAGCGGCACTCGAATACGTGGACAGCTACGAGAAGGGCACCGTCATCGCGGCCGCGAAGATCGCCGAGGCGGCGACCCTGCTGCGCGACGAGCCCGAACTGCACTTCGAGCAGCTGATGTGCCTGTCGGGCGTCGACTGGGACGGCCACGACGCCGAGGGCAAGGGCAAGAGCGTCGCCATTCTGGGCTACACCGAAGAGGGCAAGCCCGAACTCAGCGACCGCGTGGGTGACGGCGATCTCGGCGTCTTCTACGCCTGCTACTCCCATCGCCACGGCCACAAGTACAGCCTGTTCGTGCGCGTGCCCCGCGATGCCGCCGAGGTGCCGACCGTGTCGCACCTGTGGCCCACGGCCGCCTGGCACGAGCGCGAGGCCTACGATCTGGTGGGCATCACGTTCACCGGCCATCCCGACCTGCGCCGCATCCTGCTGGAAGACGGCTGGGAGGGACACCCGCTGCGCAAGGACTACCAGATGCCCGCACAGTGGCAGGGCGTGCCCCTCGAGGGCCGGTCCTACGCGGCGAATCCGTTCAACGAGGCCGACGTGGTGCTGCCCACGAAACCCGAAGGGGGGCAGGGCTGATGAGCGACACGACCGTCACCCACGGCTGGGAGCACCAGGACAAGCCCCGCGTCCAGCAGTCGGAGCTTCTCGAAATCAACATGGGTCCCCAGCACCCCGCCACCCACGGCGTGCTGCGGCTGCTCGTGAAGACCGACGGCGAAATCGTCCAGAGCGTGACGCCGTACCTGGGCTACCTGCACCGCTGCGCCGAGAAGATCGCCGAAGGCTGCGACTGGCGGCAGTGGATGGTCTACACCGACCGCTTCGACTACCTCGCGCCCATGAACATGAACTTCGGCTACGCCGTGGCCGTGGAGAACATGCTCGAGGTCGAGGTCCCCGAGCGGGCCCAGTACATCCGCGTGATCTGCGCCGAACTGCAGCGCATCGCCAGCCATCTGATCGCCATCGGCACCTTCGGGCTGGACATGGGCGCCTGGACGCCGCTGCTGTACTGCTTCCGCGAGCGCGAGGAGATCCTCAACATCTTCGAACGGCTCAGCGGCGGACGCATGCTCTACAACTACTTCGACATCGGCGGCGTGCGCTTCGACGCCTACGACGACTTCGCCGAAGAAGTCCTGTTCATGGTCCATGTCATGGAGCAGAAGATAGTCGAGTACAACACGCTGCTCACGTACAACAAGATCTTCATCGAGCGCACCGCCGACGTGGGCGTGATCGACGCCGAGACCTGCTACGCCTACGGCTGCACAGGTCCCGTGCTGCGCGGCGCCGGCGTGCCCTTCGACTGCCGCCGCGACGACCCGTACTCGATCTACGACCGCTTCGAGTTCGAGATCCCCTACGGCCAGGGCGAGCAGGGCACCGTGGGCGACTGCTGGGACCGCTACATCGTGCGCATGCGCGAGATGTCCGAGTCCTGCCGCATCATCCGCCAGGCCGTCGACGGCATGCCGGAGGGCGACTTCATGTCGCCGGACCTGAAGAAGCTCGTGAAGGTGCCCGCGGGTTCCCTTTACACGCGCACCGAAAGCAGCAAGGGCGAGATCGGCTTCCACATCATCGCGGACGGGGGCAGCAAGCCCTTCCGCAACAAGGTGCGGTCGCCGTCCTACTCGAACCTGCACGTCATCGAGAAGGTCGGACCAGGCATGATGATCTCCGACCTCGTGGCGACCGTCGGGTCGCTGGACATCGTCCTGGGCGAAATCGACAGGTAGGTCCCATGGAATCGATCACAGGACTGCTGACCAAGATCTTCGGCGACGGCATGTCGCCCATGGCGCTGCTCATTTCGGGCGGTTTGACCATGGCGCTGATCATGTCGTTGGTCATGGCCATGTGCGCCATCGTGTTCACCTGGATGGAGCGCAAGGTGGCGGGCTTCCTGCAGAGCCGTTACGGCCCCATGCGGGTCGGCGGTTTCCACGGCGTGCTGCAGCCGGTGGCCGACATGTTGAAGATCCTGGGCAAGGAAGACATCATTCCTGACGAGGCCGACAAGGCCCTGTTCATGCTGTCTCCCTTCGTCATCTTCATCGGCTCGCTGATGGCCTGGGCCGCGATCCCCTTCGCACCCGGCTTCATCGCCTCGAATCTCGACCTGGGCCTGTTCTACATCTTCGCGGTCAGCAGCGCGGCCCCCGCGGGCATCCTGATGGCGGGCTGGGCGTCGAACAACAAGTGGGCCCTGTACGGCGCGGCGCGCGGCGCGGCGCAGATGGTCAGCTACGAGATCCCGCTGGCGCTGGCGGCCATCCCGGTGGTCATGGCCACGGGCTCGCTGAACATGAACGCCATCGTCGACGCCCAGGGCGGCGGCGTCCTGAACTGGTACATCGTCCACGACCCGTTCCTGTTCCTGGCCTTCTGCCTTTACTTCATCGCCTCGATCGCAGAGGTGAACCGCGGTCCTTTCGATATGCCGGAGACCGAATCGGAGCTCGTCGCCGGGTACCACACCGAGTACACGGGCATGCGCTTCGCGTTCTTCTTCCTGGCCGAGTATGCCAACCTGTTCCTGGTCTCGTGCATCGCCACAGCGGTTTTCCTGGGCGGTTGGCACCCGATCGCCGGGCCGGTCTTCCTGCCGGGCCTGGTGTTCCTGATCAAAGCCGTGATCCTGGTCTTCCTGCAGATGCTGGTGCGTTGGACGCTCCCGCGCCTGCGCGTCGATCAGCTCATGCACACGTGTTGGAAAGTCATGGTGCCCTTGACGCTGCTGTGCGTCCTCGGATCGGGCATCTGGATGATGGTGTCCGGCGAGCTGCTGTAGCCCGCCGCCGCCACGCCATGGGGATTCGCATCCCGGAGGCGATATGACGCAGTATCTGCGCGACATCAAGGACGCCGTGGTCTCGGCCTTCAAGGGCATGGGGATCACGAGCAAGCACTTGGCGAAGAAGCCGGTGACCCTGCAGTACCCCGACGAGCGCTGGGTGCTGCCCGAACGGTTCAAGGGCTTCATCATCAACGACACCCACAGGTGCGACGCCTGTCTGCGCTGCGCCAAGGTGTGCCCGGTGGACTGCATCTACATCGAGACGACGGGCAAGGCCAAGGACCGGTACATGTACCGGTACGCCATCGACTACAACAAGTGCATCTGGTGCGGGCTTTGCGTTGCGGAATGCCCCACCGACGCCTGTCAGCACAGCCTGGACTACGACCACGCCTTGTACGACAGAACGCGGCTCGTGTACGAGTTCACGAGCCCGGCGAAGCCGATCCCCTGTCACAAGGAGACCAGGCTCGAACAGGGCTACTACGTGCCCAACGCCGATGAGGAGCGGGCCAAGCTCGCAGCCAAGAAGGAAGCCGAGCTCAAGAAGGCCGAGGACGAGACCGCGGCGCCCGATCCGTCTCCCGACGAAGGAAAGGTGGAGTGATGGCCGCTGATCTCGTCTTCTACGGCTTCGCGCTGCTCACCGTGCTGGCCGGCTGCTTCGTGGTCTTCAGCCGCAACGTGGTGCACGCAGGTTTCGCCCTGATGTTCACGCTGCTGGGCGTGGCCGGACTCTACGCCATGCTCGGCGCCGATTTCCTGGCCGTCACCCAGACGGTGGTCTACATCGGCGGCATCCTCATCTTGGTGCTCTTCGCGGTCATGATGACCCGCGTGCCGAGCCAGAACGCGCCGCGCCGCGGTCTCGACCGCATGGTGCCGGCGGGCATCTTCGCCGTGGCGATCTTCGCGCTGCTCTACAAGGTGGCCACCGGGACGTCCTGGCCCACCGCAACGCCCGGCGAGGCGCTGCCGACGGCCAAGCTCATCGGCGTGAAGCTGATGACCGACGCCATCTTCCCCTTCGAGTTCGCCTCGCTCGTGCTGCTGGTCGCGATGATCGGCGCCGCCATCCTGATCCGCGAACGCAAGGTGCTTCCCGCCGAAGCACCCGCAGAGGAAGCCGCGACCGAGGCTCCCGCGGACGAACCGGAGGTGACGGCATGACCGTCGGACTGCCCCATTTCCTGACCATCGGCGCGGCCCTGTTCGCCCTCGGTATCTTCGCCATGATGACGCGCCGCAACGCCGTCGCCCTGCTGATGGGCGTGGAGTTGATCCTCAACGGCGCCAATGTGAACTTCGTGGCCTTCGCACGGTACGTCGACGGCGGCGTCGACGGGCACCTGATGGCCGCCTTCGTGATCGTCCTCGCCGCGGCCGAGGCCGCGGTGGGCCTGGCCATTGTCCTGGCCATGTTCCGGAACTTCGGCACGGTGCACGTGGACACCGTGAATCGCCTGAAGCGATAGGAGAGCACCTTGCTGAGCGAGAACTCCATCCTCTGGACGGCGCTTTCGATCCTGCTGCTGCCGTTGCTGTCCTATGTGATCATCTTCTTCTTCGGGAAGAAGCTGCCGCGCAAGGGCGACTGGGTCGGCGTGACGCTGCTGTTCGCCTCCTGGATCCAGGCGCTGCGGATCTTCGTGACCTTCTGGCGTCACGGCGATCCCCAGTTCCGCGTGGAGGGCGCGGTGCGCTGGCTCGACCTGGGCCGGTTCACGGCCGACGCCGGCATCCTGGTCGACGGCACCACCGCGGTGATGCTGGTGGTCGTGACCACCGTGTCGATGCTCGTCCACCTCTATTCGGTGGGCTACATGCACGGCGACCGCCGCTACGAGCGCTTCTTCGCGTTCCTCGGCTTCTTCACCTTCAGCATGATGGGCATCGTGCTGAGCAACAGCCTGCTGCTGCTGTACATGTTCTGGGAACTCGTGGGTCTGGCGAGCTATCTGCTCATCGGCTTCTTCTTCCACAAGCACAGCGCGGCCAACGCCAACAAGAAGGCCTTCCTCACCAACCGCGTGGGCGACTTCGGCTTCTTCATCGGCATCCTGATCCTGTTCACCGCCTACGGCACCTTCAACTACCTGGAGCTCTTCGCCCACATGCAGGTGGCGCCCATCGGCGGCGCGCTGCTGACCTGGGCGGGCGTGGGCCTGTTCATGGGCTGTATCGGCAAGTCGGCCCAGGCGCCGCTTCACATCTGGCTGCCCGACGCCATGGAAGGCCCGACCCCGGTGTCGGCTCTGATCCACGCGGCGACGATGGTGGCCGCGGGCGTGTACATGGTGGCCCGTCTGCAGCCCCTGTTCGATCCCAGCGCGATGCTCGTGATCGCCTACGTCGGTTCCATTACGGCGTTCCTGGCCGCGACCATTGCGGTCGTCAAGACCGACATCAAGAAGTCCCTGGCCTATTCGACCATCAGCCAGCTGGGCTACATGGTCATGGCCATGGGCGTCGGCGTCGCCGGTGCGGGTATGTTCCACCTTTGGACCCACGCCTTCTTCAAGGCCCTGCTCTTCCTTGGTTCGGGTTCGGTGATCCACGCCGTGCACACCCAGGAGATGCCCCTGATGGGCGGCCTGCGCAAGAAGATGCCGATCACGTTCTGGACCTTCGCCATCGCGACCATCGCGATTTCCGGCGTGCCGTTCTTCTCGGGCTTCTATTCCAAGGATGCGATCCTCGCCGGCGCCCTGGCCTTCGGCTGGATCGACGGTCATATCGTGCCCTTCGTGCTGGCCCTGTTGGCCGCGGGCTTCACGGCCTTCTATATGTTCCGCATGCTCTTCCAGACGTTCTTCGGCAAGCCCCGCGACATGGAACGCTATGAGCACGCCCACGAGTCGCCCTGGACCATGGCCTTGCCCCTGGTGTTCTTGGCCGTGCTGGCCATCGGCTCCGCGGGTTGGAAGGGCCCGACCGACGGCTGGTTCGGCAAGTTCGTGGCGCCCTACGACATGGAGATGATCGTGGCTCAGTACGGTCCGGCCGGACACGATGTCCAGGCCGAGGCCGTTCACGTCGAAGCAGAGACGACCGAGGGTCACGCTGCCGAAACTCAGGCCGACGAGCACGCTGCGGTCGATCCTCACGCCGAGACTCCGGCCGCTGTCCATGGCGGCGCCGACGAGCACGCCGTCGCCGCGACGCACGAGGGTGGTCATGAAGGCGGCCATGATGTGCATCACAAGGCCCACAACACGGCGATGATCCTCTCGATCCTGACCGCCGGCCTTGGCATCCTGCTGGCGTGGCTGACCTACATGCGACGCATCATCAGTGCACCGGCGATCCTGGCGCGGCTGCCGTGGGTCCACAAGGTTTTGCAGAACATGTACTACTTCGACGAGCTGTATGCGGCGACCGTCTATCGGTTCACGCTTTGGTTCAGCTGGCTGAACGGCGCCTTCGACCGTGTCGTCATCGACGGCATCGTCAACGGTGCAGGTTATCTGACCCGCGTGTTGAGCTGGTTTTCCGGCCAGATCGACAAGTGGGTCGTCGACGGCCTGGTCAACGGCGTCGGCGCCGCGATCCAGGTTTCCGGTGAAGGCATCCGCCGCGTCCAGACAGGTCGGATCCAGACGTACCTGGTCTATGTCTGTTTCTCGATTCTTGTTCTGGTCCTGGTGTTCCGCGCCCTGTAGAGGGTTGAGAGTAACCCGAGAGGAGAGCCTCGATGGCTGACCACATCCTGTCCTGGATGACGTTCTTCCCCGTAATCGGAGCGGCGGCGATCGCGTTCGTGCCCCGTGAACGGTCCGAAGTCATCAAGACGATCGCGGCGGCGGCGGCATTCGTGCCCCTGGTCCTAGCGGTGCAGCTGTTCATCAACTTCGATCGGGGGATCACCGATCTGCAGTTCGTGGAGCACTACACCTGGATCAAGAGCTTCAACATCGAGTACTTCATGGGCGTCGACGGTCTGAGCGTCCCGATGGTGTTGCTGACGGCGTTCCTGTCGTTCATCTGCATCATCGCCTCATGGAAGATCGACAAGGCGGTCAAGGGGTACTTCGCGCTCTTCCTGCTGCTCGAGGCCGGCATGATGGGCGTGTTCTGCTCCCTGGACTTCTTCCTGTTCTACGTGTTCTGGGAAGTGATGCTGCTGCCGATGTACTTCCTGATCGGCATCTGGGGCGGTCCGCGCAAGGAATACGCGGCCATCAAGTTCTTCCTCTACACGCTGGCCGGCTCGGTGCTGATGCTGCTGGCGATGATCGCCTTCTACTACAACGTGACCGACCCGGTCACCGGCGATCATACGTTCAACATGGTCCATATGATGGACCAGGCGAATCACGGAGGTCTGCTGAACGTGAACTCCGCGCGGTTCTTGATCTGGATGGGGCTGTTCATCGGCTTCGCCATCAAGGTGCCGGTCTTCCCCTTCCACACCTGGTTGCCCGACGCCCACGTCGAGGCGCCCACCGCGGTGTCCGTGATCCTGGCCGGCGTGCTGCTGAAGATGGGCACCTACGGCATCCTGCGCATCAGCTACCCGATCCTGCCCGACCAGGCGGCGGCCTTCATGATCCCGATGGCCGTCCTCGGCGTGATCAACATCCTGTACGGCGCCTTCTGCGCCATGGCGCAGACCGACATGAAGAAGCTCGTGGCCTACTCTTCGGTCAGCCACATGGGTTACGTGCTTCTGGGCATGGCGGCGATGAACGAGACCGGCATGAACGGCGCCGTCTTCCAGATGTTCAACCACGGCTGCATCACGGCCATGATGTTCCTCTGCGTGGGCGTGATCTACGACCGGGCCCACCACCGCGAAATCAACGGCTTCGGCGGTCTGATGACCCAGATGCCGCTGTACGGCTCGGTGTTCTCGTTCGCCTTGTTCGCCGCGGTCGGCCTGCCGGGCCTGAGCGGGTTCATCAGCGAAGCCTGGGTCTTCATGGGTTCGTTCCAGGTGCACCGGACCCTGACGATCATCGCGGCCCTCGGCATCGTGATCGGCGCCGCCTACGTGCTGTGGATGCTGCAGCGTGTGTTCCTGGGTCCGAAGAACGACAAGTACGATTCGCTGCCCGACATTTCGGCCCGTGAGATGTTCACTCTGGTGCCCATCGGAGTCATCGTGCTCGTGCTCGGCATCCGGCCCATGATCGTGGTGGACCTGATGAAGACGTCGCTGAACCATCTGATCAAGGTCGTGTCCGGCTAGCGCCGGCGACCGTGACGGGGAGAAGCCCTTGTTGAACGTCGAGACACTGAACCTGCCGAACTGGGCGGACGCCCGGGCCTTCGTGCCCGAGTTGGTGATGTTCGGCGCCTTCCTGGCCGCGTTGCTGGGCGACATCATCGCCAAGCGCCGGCCGTGGGTGCCCTTCGCCATCGTGCTTTTCGGTGCGGTGACAGCCCTGAGCTACGCCGTCGCCGGCCTCGACATCCAGGCCCCGGCCAAGATCCTGGGCGACATGGTGGTCGTGGACGGCATGTCGTCGTTCTTCCGCATGCTCTTCGCGCTGACGGCCGTGGTGACCGTGCTCTTCTCCTGGAAGAGCGAGGAGATCATGGGCCCGGGCCGCGAGCACAAGGGCGAGTTCTACGCCCTGATCGCCCTGATGACCGGCGGCATGATGGTCATGGCCGAGTCCACCGACCTGATCATGCTCTACCTGTCGATGGAGCTGGTGTCGCTCACCAGCTACGTCATGGCCGGCTGGATGCGCGGCAGCCTGCGCTCGACCGAGGCCTCGCTGAAGTACATGATCTTCGGTGCCATGAGCAGCGGCATCATGCTGTTCGGCCTGTCGTTGATCTTCGGTCTGACCGGTTCGATGACCTTCGAGGGTATCCGGGCTGCACTGTCGGCCGGCACGGTCGATCCCCTGGCCCTGCTCACCGTCACGGTGCTTGTGCTCGCGGGCCTGGGCTACAAGATCGCCATGGTGCCCTTCCACTTCTGGGCACCCGACGTGTACGAGGGCTCGCCCACGCCGGTGGCCGCGTTCTTCAGCGTCGGACCCAAGGCGGCGGGCTTCGCCCTGATGATCCGCTTCTTCTACACGACCCTGCAGCCGGTGGTCGACCAGTTCGACTGGCCGCTGATGATCGCCGTGCTCTCTGTCATCACGATGACCGTCGGCAACCTCTCGGCGGTGCGCCAGACCAACGTGAAGCGCATCCTGGCCTACTCCAGCATCGCCCACGTGGGGTACCTGCTGATGGCCTTCCTCATGCTCACCGAGCAGGGCCTCCAAGCGATCCTCTTCTACCTGTTCGTCTACACCTTGATGAACCTGGGGGCCTTCCTCTTCGTGACCGCGGTGAACAACTCGCTCAAGAGCGAACACCTCGCTGACTACGCCGGGCTCGGCTTCCGGTCGCCCTGGGCGTCGGTCATGATGATGATCTTCCTGTTCTCGCTCACAGGCGTGCCGCCCTTCGCCGGCTTCATCGGTAAGTTCTACCTCTTCGCCGAGGTCATGCGGCGCGAGTGGTACTGGCTGGCCATCGTCGGCGTGCTCAACAGCGTGGTGAGTCTGTACTACTACATGAAGATCGCCCGCGCCCTCTACTTCGACAAAGCCCCCGAAGGCGCCGGTGCTGTGCCCGTACCCGCTCTGCAGATCTTCGCCATGGCGCTGCTGGCCGTACCCACGCTGCTGCTCGGCGTGATGTGGGGACCGCTGAAGGGCGTGGCGGATCGGGCGGTGGCGGTGATCGCAGGGTTGTAGAACTTCGAGACCGCATCAAGAGGGCCGACCCCCCGGGGTCGGCCCTTTGTCGTCGGTGGTTGTGGGGGCCATTGAAAAGACGTATTCTCAGGAAGTCATCCGATTCATATCTGCACATGGAGCGTCGTAATCATCGCATGCCATATCGGGGGGTATGAAGATGAAGATGTTGAGACTCCTCACGTTGCTTTCCGTACTCGTGCTCGCCGCACCCCTGAAGGCCCAGGATCCCGACATCCGCGTCTGTGAGCCGGCCGTCTTCACCGCCCAGTATAACGAGGCCATCGGCGTTTCCCGCGTTCTCGACCTCTCGCTCTGCTACGGCTCGGGCAACGATTCCGCCCCGCCGGCGCGGCTGCGCTACAAGCTGGTCGAGGCCCGGCTCGAGCCTTCGGGCATCTGGCTGACGTCGCAGTACATGGTGGATCAGTATGGCTCCGACCTGATCGCCTTCGACTCCGAGGGCTGGAGCGGGTGGATCGGCTGGGCCGATGCGGAGGTCCCGGCGCACCTGCGGCTGAAGATTCCCAGGGCCGTCACGCCCGAAGGGGATCGCGTCTACTACCTGCTCGCGGTCCAGGTCGAGGACGCCAACGGCTCGCAGAGCACGGAGCTCCGCTATTCCCGCGAGGTCCAGAACTTCTTCGTGAATACCACGGCGACCCCGGCCCTCACCGTGAGGGAAGCCTACTTCGGCGAGCACGTGTTTTCGGGCCTCCACGGTCAGTGGACCGACGACATCGCCCAGGGACAGGAGTTGCGGTTTGCCTGGTTCGCGTCCGCCGACAGCTACGGCGGCACGATCGCCTTCTACCGCTGGGGCTGGGACATCCAAGATCCCGATGATCCCAATGATCCCGGCTGGGCGGTCCTGCCCGGCCTCGATCCCGAGCACACCACGGCGCCTGTCCAGACGTTCACGTCCGGGATCCATGTGCTGACCGTCGTCTGCTCGGACCTGGCCGATCAGCGCACCCTCGCGCGATGGATGGTCAACGTCGTACCCGTGCCGGATCTTCCGGACCAGCTGCCTGTCCTGCTTATCGACGATGTCCCCGATCACCTCAGCCTCGCGTGGCCTGACCAGGTGGGCAACCCCACCGACACCGACGCACGGCGCGACGAGTTCTGGGCGACGGTGCTCGGGGCCGTGGCGGGTTGGCATGAGCAGCGCGACGTGATCGACACGCAGGAGTCGCTGGACTGGGGATACCGCGAGGCGGTGAACTACCGGAGCCTGGTCTGGATCACGAGGAGCGGGCAGAACACCTACATCAACAACCGCTTCGTCTCGTCTCCCGGCGCCACGAACTACGTCTGGCTCGAACCCTACATGGAGCGGGTCGGCAACCTGTTCCTTTCGGGCTCGGGTGCGGCCCAAGGTTTCGAGCCCGACGGCGCGAACGGCCTGGCGTGGCTCTATCCGATCATCTACGACACGGCGGAATCCTATACCCAATGCGGCAACACTCCCATGGCCCTTGGCCTCGGCACGCGGGCGGAAGCCGGTGACTACTTGAACCTCGGAACCGAGACGGTGCCCTACCGCTCCCTGGGTCTGGCCATGCTCAACCTGATGGTCCCTCCCCGGTTCTTCATTTCCCCGGCTTTTTGCGGCTGGGGTGGGGTCGAGCTCAATCGCCGCTGTGCCGGCGCCAAGGGTCTGCGTCTGGATCCGACGTTCGCGTACCACCACGACTGGGCCGATGCGATCGCCGACACCATCATGACGTCCGCGGTCATGGACCACGCCGACAGCCCCGACAACCTGCTCGGGAACTGGGCCTTCGGCGCCACGGACGAGTTCTACGACACGAACATCACCACACGGACCACCCAGTGGTCTCCCCAGCTCATGCCGGGGGAGTGGTGGGTCATCGAACCCATGTGGCGCGCCATCACCCGCTATGACTGGATCCGGGACCACCATCTGGCCGCCGGCGACGACGACTTCCCCGGTGACATCGACGTGGGCAGTCAGAGTGTCTGCGGCCGGTGGACCATCGACCCCCAGACCGACCGCACCCGCATGGACGGCGTGCCCCTGGGCGTGCTCTCGAACAAGACCATCGCCACCAAGCCCACCGGCCGCCCCGACATCCTGTGGGGCTTCGACCCCTACCGCTTCGATCACGAGGCCATGACCCGGGCCATCCGCCTGGTCCTGGCCGGCAACTTCGGTCTCGAGGTGGACGGCCTCGTGGCCAATGAAGACGGGCAGGATGATGAGCAGCTGCCTCCTTCGGTCACGGCCCTCCACCCGTGCCGCCCCAACCCCTTCAACCCGTCGACGACGCTGTCCTTCGACCTCGTGCGCCCCGGCGCCGTGAGCCTGCGCGTGGTCGACGTGCGCGGCCGGCACGTGGCGCAGCTGCTGGACGAGTCGCTGCCCCTGGGCTTTCACGAGGCGCGCTGGAAGGGCCGCGACGACGCCGGCCGCGACGTGCCGGCCGGGGTCTACTTCGCGCAGTTGATCACCGACGAGGCGAGGGAGACGCGGCGGATGGTGCTCCTCAAATAATCGGGGGGAGGAGAATAGGGCCGTCAGAATCGAAACAGCCTGGAATCGATTCTGACGGCCCTATCCTCCTCCCCGAACAGCTGTGGTTGTAGGGGAGGTGTTTGGGTCGGTATATTGAGGGCATGGGCTTTGGGGCTCGTTTGGATATATAAGACGCATGTTTCGGAGGCTTCGACCTGGGTGGGTCGTGATGAAAAGATTGATCGGTATCGTTCTATTCTTGCTGATGATCGCAGGCGCCGTGACCGTGTCGGCACAGGATCCGGATGTGCAGATCTGCGGTTCGATGGTGCTGTCTCCCGGCTATGACTCCGCCTGCTTCGTCTCCCAGGTCATGGACCTCGAGGTGTGCTACACGGCCGGTCCCGACGGGGCGCCGCCGGCGCGGTGGCGCCATGCCGTCGTGGAGGCCGCGAATCCCGGGTCGCAGAATCGGATCGCATCCAGGGCCGACTACATTCGGCACGGCGCCGACGTGCTGTGTTTCGAGGATGCTCGTTGGGGCGATTGGAATGAGTGGCGCGCGCACGGCGACGTCGAAGAGCTCCACATCGAAGGCCTCGCGGAATACTCGGCGGACGGCTCCCGCAGGTTCTATCTGCTGGCCGTGCAGGTCGAAGATGCGAACGGGTCGCGGAGCACGGAGCTCTCGTACTCGACCTCGGTCCAGAACTTCGCGGTCAGGGGCACCGCCGCGCCCGAACTGACCGTGCGCGAAGACTATCTCGGCGAGCGCGTCTTCACGCAGACCTCGGCCACGGCCCATGCCGACGTCGGCGGCGGCCTGGTCATGGTGTTCCGCTGGCTCGGCTCGGCCGACGCCTACGGCGGCGACATCGATTCCTACCGCTGGGGCTGGGACCTCGACGACCCCGACGATCCCATGGAGCCGGGCTGGGCCGTGTCGCCCGGCCTCGACCCCGAACACCTGACCACCGGCGCCGTCTCGTTTTCTTCGGGCATCCACGTGCTGACCATCGATTGCCGCGATACGGCGGGTCACCTGACCCGGGCGCGCTGGGTCATCACGGTGGTGCCGGTGCCGGATCCGTCGATGCAGCTGCCGTTGCTGCTGGTGGACGACGTGCCGGATCATGGTGGTATGGGATGGCCGGATCAGAGCGGCATCCTCAGGTCCAATGACGTGTTCCGCGATGCGTTCTGGGAGAATGCGCTGGACCCCGTCGTGGGCTGGGACCCGGTGCGCGACGTCTACGACACCACCGACGACCGGTCGTTCTCGTACAGGGATCTGGTGGACTACCGTGCGGTCGTCTGGTCGACGGTCCGGAACACGGGCACCATGATCGCCACCGAGTTCGGCGGTATCGATCCCGCTCCGAACTGGCTCGAGCTCTACCAGCGGACCGCCGGCAATCTCTTCCTCGTGGGCGGCGTCGAGAACTTCAACGGGTGGGCGTACCTGCACCCCGACATGGTCCGTCCCCTGATCTACACATCCAGTGAACCGCCGGTGACGTGCGGTGGGCAGGAATACGCCATGTCCTACGGCACGACCGTGGACTTCGACGGCAACGAGATCGTCACGGGCATGCTCACATATTCCTACCGCGCCCTCGGTCTGACGGTGAGGGACCTCGTTTCGGGAGGACCGACGCTGCCCTGCTCGGCGGGCGTGGTGATGCAGGACCGTAACAGGGTCTGTACGAGCCCCAAGGGTGTCGTCATCGATCCCGTATTCCGATCCGGGTCGGGTCTGATCGCCTCGATTCCCGACACGACCATGACCTGGTCCGTCATCGATCATGCCGATACCGGTGAACTCGACATCGCCTGGTCCTTCGGGTACAGCGACGAGGTCTTCGATTGGAACGCGACGCTCCGCGACACCGACTGGGAGCCGCAAACGCTTCCCGACGGATCTCCCGTCGTCGAAGTCATGCTCAGGTCGATGCCGCGCTACGATTGGGTCCGGGACCAGAACGATGCGTCGTGGCCGGACTTCGATCCCGTCGAGGTATGCGGCGGGGGCGTGTTCCTCGACCCCGTCGGTCCCGGAAGCCCGGGCCAGACAGGCATGAGCGGAGCTCCGTTGGGGGTGCTGACCCGTGCGACGTCCGCCACCAAGCCGGGCGGCCGTCCCGATGTCCTGTGGGGATTCGATCCCTACCGCTTCGAGCCCGAAGCGATGACGTCGCTGATCCGATGGACGCTCGGCGCCCAGTTCGGCCTCCAGGTCGAGGGCCTCGTGCCCATCGAACCCGACCCCGATCCCGCTCCGATGCTCCCCGTGGCCACGACCCTCCGCCGGTGCCGCCCCAATCCCTTCAACCCGTCCACGACGCTGTCCTTCGACCTCGCGCGCCCCGGCGCCGTGACCCTGCGCGTCGTCGACGTCCGCGGCCGCCATGTCGCCACCCTCGTGGACGAGCCGAAACCGGCCGGCACACACGAAGCGCGTTGGAGCGGACGCGACGACGCCGGCCAGGAAGTCCCGACCGGCGTCTACTTCGCCCAACTGATCACCGAGGAGGGCAGGGAAACCAGCCGCATGCTCCTTCTGAAGTGATAGGGATGCAGACAGGGCCGTATGAATCGATGCCAGGCTGTTTCGATTCAGACGGCCCTGTCTGCATCCCTGTCCCACACATCAGGTGAGCATGAGACGCGCCCCCCCCGCCTACCGGCGAGAGGGGCGCTCAAGTCTTCGTTCATGTCGATCCTTCCGGGCCCGCCGGTGAATCGGGCCAGAGTCAACGTCCGTGTCTGTCGCGTCCGCTTCACTCATCGTCAAGGCAACGGTCGACTTCCGCGCCCGGAGGAGCAAGAAACGGCCCCGTTGCGGGAACGCCGCGACGAGGAATCCGGAACCGTCACGGGTAACGACGGGGCAGGGGGTCCCGTCGTGCGGCTCGCATTCCGCAACACGGCTCCATCGATTCTGCAAGCCTGCAGGTTCTTTCCGATGGAACAACCCCGATGACGCCCCGTATGCTGGCCCGGTGCCGGTCATGTCGTCCGGCCGGGCAAGGAGTGACTCATGGCCAGCGCCGGATCCATCCTGAAGGGCTGTGGCATCGGTTGCGGCGTCGCAGTGTTGCTCACAGTGCTGACCGTCGTGGGGTGCGGTGTTTCCCTTGTCGCTCCGTTCAAGTCGGCCGAGAAGACCCGCGAGAAGCTGGAAGAGACCCACGGCTCCCGGGCCGATTATCGGCCCGCCGTCGACGGCGCCATCGCCGCCGATCGCCTGCGTATCTTCCTCACGATCCGTGAGACCCTGATGGAGCACTGTGCCGGCTTCGACGATACCTTCGCCCAGTTCGAACGCATGGACGAGCTGGAGGAGGACGAAGCATCCAAGTCCCAGATGTTCGGCGAAGTGTTCAGCACCGTGACCAAGGCCCTGGGCCTGCCGGCGCGCATGGGCAAGTACGCCACCGCCCGCAACGATGCTCTGCTCGAACACGGCATGGGCCTGGGCGAATACACCTATATCTTCGTCCTGACGTATTACTCCTGGCTGGGCAAGGACGTAGCGCCGGAGGCCATGGAGTTCGACGAAGAGCGCGCCCCGACCCATGTGCGCGACGCGTTGAGGGGCATGCTCCGTTCCCAGCTGGAGGACCTGCGCGCCGCCGATCCGTCTTCCCCGTTGCAGGCAGATCTCTGCACCGAGATCGAAGCCATGAACGACGACGAAGACCGGCTGCCCTGGCGCGATGGACTGCCGCCGGCGATCGTCGCCGGGCTCGAGCCCCAGCGGTCGCGGATCGAGGCGGCGTGGTGCGACGGAACGTCGCCCTTCGAGCTGATCATCCACCGCACGGAGAACAAGGGGTTCACGATCCACGCCGACTGAGGCGGCTGATCATCACCGTGATCGCAAAGAACGAGGGCGGGTCCGCAAGGACCCGCCCTCTTCTCGTTTCGACCTGTCGGTCGAAGCTACTTCATGAGGGTCATCTTCTGGACGGCTTCGTAGTCGCCCGAAGTCAACCGCATGTAGTACGTGCCCGAAGCCACGCGCTGTCCGCGGTCGTTGTCGCCGTTCCAGACCACGCTGTGCGCCGACGCCGGCAGCACCTCGTTGGTCAGCACCTTCACCATGCGACCGGCGACGTCGTAGATCGCCAGGCGGGTCATGCCCGCGCGGGGGATCTCGAACTTGACGGTCGTGCTCGGGTTGAACGGGTTCGGGTAGTTCGCGTGCAACGAGTACTTCGTGGGCAGCGAGCCGTCGAAGGTCACCACGACCTCGGGGCTCATGCTGATCTCGGCGCCGCCGACGACCATGCCGTAGCGGTAGAACAGCTTCGTGCCGGCCGCGAGGCCCGCGGGGCTGTCGACGAAGTCGATGCGGCCGCCGTTGCTCGAGACGGGAGCGTCGTTCAGGCGCACGGCCTGGCTTTCACCCTCGATGCGGCGGTACACGTTGAAGCCCTCGATCGCACTCAGGTCGTAGATCCAGGTCAACGCGACTTCGCCGTTGCCGTTGCTGACGCTGATGGCACCGGCTTCTGCAGGCACTTCGTCGTACACGATCAGCGTCGTGGGCACGATGATCTGGGTGTTGTTCGGGTCGTTGGTCTGGATCAGGACGTAGCCTTCATACGTGCCGAGGGGAGTGTCGGTGGCGTCGAAGGTCACGTCGATCTGGCCGTTGCCGGACGGGGAAATGAATCCCGACTCAGGCGCGATGGTCATCCACGGTGCCGGCGGCGGCACGAAGCTGAACAGGATCGCCAGATCGTTGTGGATGTACGTCGAATTGTAGAGGACCGAAAGGCCGTCGTCGCCGGCGGCGTTCTCGGTGCCGATCGTGGCGCTCTGGCGGTCGTCGATCGTGTGGTACTGGTACACGAACGTGCCGTCGGCGTTGATGATCAGCTGGAAGGTTTGGTACTGCGTGCTAGCGTAGTAGGGCACGCCCTCCCACTCCACGATGAAGCGGTTGTTTGCCGCATCCTGATAGGTGTAGATCTGTCCGCCGCTCGACGGGTTGAGGTCGTCCCAGAACACGGCCATCAGGTTGTTGGGCTCGGTCGCGCTCGGGATGGGGTCGTTGCTGTAGTCCGTCGACGTCGACGTCATGCTCGCCCAGCCGTTGGAGCAGATGTTCACGTTGGTGTAGTCCACACCGTAGTAGTTGAACGTGAAGCCCATCGGGAACGACTGGTTGTTGTCGTCGCTGAACGTCTGCGGCGTGCCGACGGTGTTGATCTCGACCCAGTTGTAGGTCGGGCCGAAGGCTTCGTCGCTGTCGATCCAGGTGTAGCTGAAGGCGTCGGGGCCGCCGCTGCCCAGCAGGGGATGCCGGCCGGGACGGGGGTCGACGTCGTCTTTGCCCAGGTCGGGCGAGGTCGCCGTGAACACCGGAACGGGGTTGAGAACCGCGGTGGCGATGTACTCGAGAGTGCCCTCACCGGAGTTGCTCAGCATGATCGACTGGGTCGCCATGCCGCCGGGCAGCAGCGTCTCGAACAGGGCCGGGGGCGACCACGACACGTTCGGGTACGCGGGAGGCACGATGGCCGGGAAGACCACGTAGTCGATCCATGCGGCGTCGGCGCCGGTGTTGACCGAACCGTCCTTGGTGTACGACCAGGCGACGGTGTGCAGACCGGCGCTGATGCCGTGGCTGAACAGGGTCCAGGGCACTTCACCGGACCAGCTGGCGACTTCGGCACCGTCAACGTAGAAGCGCAGGTAGTCGTACGAGTTCTCGGACGACACCATGTAATAGAATTCGAGATTCCCAGCGGCAACCACATCGAGATCGATGCTCAGGGTCGAGGCCTGGCTGTGGGTGATCACGCCGGAACGGGCGCTGCTGGTACCTTCATAGGCCACCGTGTTGTCCACGGTCCAGGGCGAGTCGCCGGAATGGTCCCAGGGGAACACGGCGAAGCCGCCGCTCTCGAAGTTCTCGAAGATCAGCTCGGGAAGAACGAAGTCCAGCTGGGTGTCGGCGGAGAACGCCGTCACGGTCTGCTGGTGCCCGCCCATGCCGTAGGCCTGGGCCAGCACTTCGTAGTCGGAGCCTGTGGGCATGCTCAGGGAGTAGTAGCCCATGGGGTCGGTCGTGGCCGGCGTGAGCGGAGTGCCCAGCACGGTCACGGTGGCGCCACTGACGGGGTTCGCCGAGTCGTCGTTGACGTAGCCGTACAGCATGGCGCTGGGGGCCGGGGTCAGGGCGAAGTCCTGGGTCGTGGTTGCGTCTTCAATGACCGTGACGCCGGCGGAGTCGCCGATGTAGCCGAAGGCGCTCACGTCGACGGTCCAGGCGCCCTGGGGCACCATGGAGCTGTAGACGCCCAAGGCGTTGGTCGTCAGGCTGCGGGTCGTCTCGCCGGGAGCGGAGACAGCCACTGCGGCACCGGCGATGGGCAGGCTCGAAGTAGCATCGGTGACGGTACCAGTGACGGTGCCGAATCCGGTCATGACCGTCAGCACGGCCTGGTAGCCGTCGATGAAGCCGTGGCCGTGGGTGTTTTCTTCACCGGCCGCGCCCATGTCGATGGCCGTGTCCATGAGCACCTGCTTGACGGTGATCACGTCGAGGCCTGGGTTGGCCGACCGCATCAGCGCGACGATGCCGGCCACGTGCGGACCGGCCATGGACGTACCGCTGAGGTACTGGTAGGTGCCGCCGGGTTCGGCGCTGTAGATGTTGTCGCCGGGAGCCATGATCTCGGGCTTGATGGCGTAGGCGCCGCCACAGCCGGAGGGACCGCGGCTCGAGAAGCTGCTCACGACGTAGGGAGCCGTGTGATTGGTCGAGCCGACGCTGAAGGCGTTGTAAGCCGTCGCGGCGCGGTCGGCCGGGCTGCGCATCGAGGTGCCGCCGGGGCCCTCATTGCCCGCGGACCAGGTCACCACGACGCCGGCGGCCTCGCAGGCGTCGATGGCTCCCCACCAGCGGGAGTCACAGTCGTAGTAGCCGGTGAAGCCCTCGTTGACGCCCCATGAGTTCTGCACGACGTCGGGGACGTCGTCGGTGGTCAGGGGGTTGCCGTCGGGGTCGGCCATGAATTC
>CALEMW010000068.1 GCA_937910695.1 uncultured bacterium | reverse complement strand
TGGCGGGGACATCGCTGGGGGCTACCTGGCCGGCCGGACAGCCAAGGCCACCCCGGAGGAGATGGCCGCTTACCTCAAGAAGAAGAAGATGAAGACGGCGGGGATCGGCGCGGAGATTGGCATTCGTGCCTTGGGCACCGTGACTGACGCCGCCATCGGCGCGGGGATTGGTGCGGGGATTGGTGCGCTCCTTAACTCTGAAAACCGTGGAGCCGGGGCCCGGCACGGTGCCCTCGTCGGGGGTGGTGCAGCACTGGCTGGGAACTTTGGCGGGAACGCCCTGGACCTCGCGGGGGCGAGTCGTGCCGTGTCTCAGGGCGGGACCATCGGGGCGGCCATCGGCGGGGGCATCGGTCTGCATCGGGCCCTCAAGGACAAGTTCAAGACTGAAAAGTGAACTTCGCATCCTGCATAGATGAGCTCGAGAAGATCTCCGCCAGGAAGGGGGAGTACTTCTCGGCCGCCCTCGCTGCCCATGAGCTGGGGCACGCGAAGGACCTCGAGTCATCCATGTCCCCCAAAGGGCGGATGATCCTTCGCTCGGTCGGGCGGCTCGGCGGCGGCCTTGTCGGGGGGCTCGCTGGTGCATCCAGTGGCTCCGCCCTCCTGGGGGGATCTATCGCAGCGCTTGGGAATGTGCCTCTCGCCATCGACGAATCTCTCGCCTCATACCACGGGATGCAGGCCCTCAAAGAGAGCGGGAAGCTCTCAGAAAAAGACATGAAGGCCGCACGCAACCAGCTCCTCTTGGCAGGAAGTAGCTATTTGGCCCTGGCGGCCGGAAGCATCGCCGCTGGTGCCGGCGCGAGCAGGCCGGGAGCCGCGGGGGTCCTACTTTCCTTGGCGGGAACTGTGGGCGGCATCGCAGGTGCGTCCCTTTTGTCCAAGGCCACCGGACGGTCCTTGAAGGACACCAAGGCCGTTCTCTCCCGGAAGGATGTGGACGCTCTTCAAAAGCAGATGGGTGTCAAGGCGCGGGTCTACGCCGGTACGAATATGCGGGGCGTAGACGAGGACATGAAGCGCATCGGCGCCCAGTACCTTCTGGCAAAAAAAGACAGGCTGATACCGTCGTTCCCGATGTTTGGTACGAGCAGAAAGAACTTCAAGAGAATCAACCAAGAAGGGGGTGCAGTGATCCCCCTCGCTGATGTAAGATAGCCCAAGGAGCAAAAGACCATGGCCGGAAAATTCTCAGACTGGGACCCGTTCAGCAGGCACGTCCAGGGCGGCCTGGTTGACGGGCAGTTCCTCAACGCTGGATACACCCTGATCGCTGCTGGCCCCCCACGGCTGGCCAACATCGGCGGAAGCGTCGGAAGCGCGCTGGCTGCGGGCAAGAGCAAGGCGAATCAGATCGTGCTGCCCATTGGGGTTCTCCAGAACTTCAACCTCTCCCACAACCGGAACTTCAGCCGGCTGTTCGAGATCGGCTCGGAGCGGTCGTACTTCATCGCCGGCCGCACCGTGGGCCAGCTGAGTCTGTCCCGCGTGCTGTACCACGGGCCGTCGCTGTTGCGCATGCTCTACGCCTACTACAAGGACGAGCTGCCCCCGCACAAGATGCCTGCGGTGTTTGACAACGTCGGCGCGGACAAGATGACGAACAAGCACGACGTCAAGATCCCGCCCGGCTACGAGAACCTCTTCCTGAACCTGGCCTCTGACCTGTTCGCACAGCCCTTTGGGATGCTGCTCTTCGTGCGGGACAGCAACCAGGACACGGTGGGCTCGGTCTACCTTGAGGCGTGCCAGGTGCCCAACCACACCTGGGCCACGGACTCGCAGGGGACCATCATCCAGGAGAGCGCCTCGGTGCAGTTCGAGCGTGCGGTGCCCGTCTCGGCCACCCCCATGCCCCTCATCACGGGAGACGGAGCCACTCCGAGCTAATGCCACGCCTTCTCCGCCCAGATGAGCTCCCCCGCAGGGGTAGTCTTCGCCTCCGGGTGAAGACTGCCTCTGTGCTCCCTCCTGTGGAGCAGGGCATTGTGACTCTCTTCGCCCGGGCGGGGATCACCATGGCGGGGATGCAGAAGACAGCCCTGGCAGCGGGGACGATAACCAAGGGTGTGGCGGGTGCAGTCAAGAAGGCTGTGAAGGGTGTTCCCAGGCCTTCTGTCCCTACGATGCGTGGGATGCCTGCCGTCAAACCCCCGAAGGGCCCCGTCCCCCCCGGGCAGGCACCCAAGCCCGCCGCACCGCAGGCGCCCGTTATGGCACCCCCGCAGTCAGCACAGGGGAGGTTGGCAAATCGGGTGAAGGCTGTTCAGGGGCAGACGCCCCCGCCCGCACCCCCACGTCAGCCAACGATGCAGCCGCAAGCTGCTCAGCAAGCTCCTGCGCCCAAGCCCATGGTGGGACAGCAGGGTCGAGTAGGCCCTGCACCAGGGGGTAATGTGCGCCCACCTGCGGGGCCGCTGAAGCCTGTACCCCGCCAAACCATACCTCCCCCTCAAGCTCCCCCACAGGGGCCGCAGGCGAGGTTGGCTTCCAGGGTGCAAGCTATTCAACGACCGCCTGTCCAGGCAAGATCGGGTCAGTTGGTTGGTCCCCCGACACCCGTAGCGGGTGGGGCAGCTCCTCTTCAGGGCATGGGTCCAATGAAGGTTCCCGGGACCTCAACACCAGGCATGGGTCCAATACGAGCTCCGGCCCCCGTGGCTCCAGCTCCCCCGCAGCAGGTCATCGCGCGTGGTGCTCCGACGCCTGGAGGGACCGTTCAGGGCATGGGCCCGATGAGGGCACCGGCCCCCAAACAAGTGGTCCTACAGGGCACACCAAAGAAGGGAAAGGTTGCGAAGAACGACGGAAGCAACGCGCCGGAAGATCCGGGAGCTTTCACGGGCCCGAGACGACCGGACAAGCAGCAGCTCGAAGACCTCCTGGTGAACAGAGGGGTGAATCGGTCAGAGATCAAGAACCTCAGCGTGAAAGAGCTGGAAGACGTCCGGAAGGCACGCCGCTCCACGGCGCATCTTAAACCAGCTGATGAGGTCGCGAAGAAAAAGAAGGGCGGGGGTTTGGGCTTCCTCCTCCCCGCCGGAGCCGGCGCCGGATTAATGGCTGCTGGAGGGGGAGTGCAGGCCGCAGGACATGGCGTCGCCAATGCCACCAACCAGCCGGGGGTCTACAACGCTGGTTGGGATGCCGTGAGGCACTTCTAACCCTTCCCAGTCCAAGCGTAGGGATCTATCACACTGGCGGATGGCGTGCCGAGCTCTCTCGGGGGCGCCTCTGGGCCCTGCAAGAGTGCAGGCGCTTCTGGGCGTTCTACCTCACGCTCTTCAGGCGTCGGAGGCTTGGCCCCGTGGTTGAGCTCCATGACGAGGTCGTCCAACCTGCGGCGCTCCAGGGGGCTCAGAGAGGACACGCTCTGGCCGTCCAGGAGCTTCTGCACGACCAGGTGGTCCTCTTCCTCCTCGGCCACCTCCATGAGAGGCTCAGCGTCGCCGAGCACCTCCTCGAAGAGCGTCAGGGGCCGTCGGGGCCCAACGGGAGCTGTTGGAATGGGGAGCGGAGGACCTGGCGCCAGCGGGGGGGCCGGCGGGGCCGGGGCTCCCGGGGGAGGAGTGAGAGCTCGCGCTCCATCTGGATATACAGGGCTGCACGGATCACGTGGTTGGGCGTGATACGGCGCCCAAGGGATGACGTTAATTCTTCTGACCGGCGGATCAGCCATTCTTCTTGGTCTCGTTCAGCGTAGACGACAAAGCGTTTCACCTGGACGATTTTTGCACTGTTGACCTCATCCTTCAAGTGGACATACCATGTACCAACAATTTGAGAACTGACCATGGAGAGACCGATGAAAGCGAAAAGGATTGCCCTGCTCACCCTTGTGGCCCTGTGCTTGGCCCTTCTGGGCTGCCCCGTGACCGATCCCAACACAGGGAAGGTGGACCCCTACGCCACCGCCCAGCAGTACATCGACTATGCGAAGCTCATGCCGGCCAAGGCCGAGACCTTCTACGGGGAGGTGGTCTTCTGGCTCAAGCTCGACGCCGAGAAGAAGGCCGCGGCGGACAAGATCTTCAACAAGACCTTGGCCAATTTGAAGCAAGCTCTCGCTACCGCAGAGGCGTCGCTGAACGAGGCGATCAAGAACAAGGACAAGGTGGGCACCGACAAGGTCCTCGGTTGGCTGGCTTCGTCAGAGGCTATCTGGAAAGAGCTACGCGCCCTGATCGCCGCCATGATTCCCAGCACGTCCAGTCCGCAGTCTACCGGCGGCGAGGTGAAGGGACCGCCGCCCAGCATCGACACGCTGCCGCTGAGCATCATCAAGAAGGAGTAACCGTGGCCGTCCTGTACATCAACGAGTACAACTCGGGAAGCACTTCGGGCACCGTCATCGTGGTGGAAGACCACCACGACGAGACCTACACCATCCGCAGCGAAGCGGTCCCTTGCGTCGTGGAAGAGGAGGAGCTTGAGCTTCAGCTTCAGCTCCAAGAGGTCCCCTGGTGGGAGTATCAGCAGGTAGAGGAGCGGCGCCAGCAGGAGGCCCTCTTGGCACTTCGGGCCAGCCTCCCCGGGGGCGCCCCGTCACGCAGGACCCGCTTTCCCACTCGGGATGAACGCCTCACCGTGCGCCGCCACGGCGCGCATTTCAGGGGGCAGGGCTCCGACGGAGTTCTCAACTAACCCACCAACGGCTACGGATTCAACTTCACAGCCGAGAGCCAGGACCCCACGTTCGAGACCACGTTACCGCCGTCAACCGTCCTCATGCAGTAGACCCGAAGTGCGTCGTTTGGCTGGACGTAGATAGCCCTCTGCACCATAAAACTGAGAGCGGTGGCCGTCAGTCTCGCGGTACTGTACAGGTCAGGGTCATTCGTATTGACCGAAATACCCATGTTGTAGACGGATGCCGTACTGGTGGATCCGTAGAGGTTGGCTGTGACTAGCAGCCAACAAGGGTGTGAACCTGTGTAGGTCAGAATGCCGTATTCATGGGTGAACTGCGAAAGGTCCATGGCGGCGAAGGTCGCTGAGATGGGATACCAGGTGTTTGCGGTGGTCGTGGTGCGCGAGCCAGCAGTTGTGACCCGGGTAGCTCCCTGCGTGCCCTTCTGGCCCTCTTCGATGCGCACGAACAGATCTGAGCCGTTGAATGCAAATCCTACTTTTTGCCTGTAGGCAGCTGGGTTCAGTGCCAGCGCTCCGGCTTCAGCCAAGAAGTAGTCGTCGTTGACCGTCATGGTGCTCATGGCGTCGAAGTCCTCAAGCAGCCCGCCTGTGAGCACACGGCAGTTCGTGGAGTCCACGATTTCAAAAACGAAGCCGAAGACTTTATGCCCCGCACTGGCGCTCGCCTTGGCCACCGTGTTGTTCGCGTTGAGATACACGGCATCGTTGACTGCTACAGCATCTGCGGCGTTGGTGCAGTCCTCAATGTTGTCCGAGGTTGTCCTCTGAGAGAGCCCCCCGTCAGTGATGTGTACTACTTTATCTTTGGCCATGCGCTTATTGTAAGAGGGAGGGGTGCGTTTTGGAAAGTTGAGAGTGGTTGCTAAAAAGAGGGGCGCCGACCTGCGCGCCCCTCCCCCCGAACCACCCTGCTGTCAGCAGGGCAGCCCGCCCTGCTTCGCCTTCATCAGCAGGTCCCCGAGGGCCGTGCCCTCGAGGTCCGTGATGCCCAGCGCGTCCGGGCAGTACTTCTTGATGCCCAGCTCACCCATTGGGCAGAGGGAGCACCGCATCTCCCTCGACATCTTGGTGGGGTCGGCCGCCTTGATGATGAGCTCCTCTGTTTCCCAGAGCTCCTTCATGCCGAGGGGCATGTACGGGAGGGCCGCAAGGACCATCTCGTACACGCCCTCAAGAGCATGCATGGACTTCTTGAAGGAGTCTTGTGCCCGCAAGATTTGCCGGATGGCCTCGGCCATCTCCGGCAGCTCGTCGTTCAGTCGCTTCCAAAACATTGCTTCCTCCTGTTTGGTGGGTACGTTCCTCTTATATCCACGCGAGGGGAGGGGTTTCGTCAGACGGTCTCGCCTGTGGGGCCGTAGCGCCACCGCTTGCCGTCTGTCTTGGACTTGCCCCACAGGTAGTCCTTCCAGAAGTCCAGGACGTGCAGCAGGCCGTAGAAGGAGAAGGGGCGAAGGCCGGCCAGAACCAGATGCAGGGGATGCCAAAGAGGACCATGGCGGCCAGGCCGGCCCACATGGGGGCGATGCAGCGAGGGGCGTGCTTGGGGAGGTCTTCCCCGCGGGTCCAGCACCGGCCGAGGTAGAAGCTGACGCCCCAGTCGGGGCCGCTGTTGAACCAGGACCTCTCCGGTTTCTTCCGCCCGGGCAGCCACCACCGCACGGGCGCCTCAACACCATGGGCACACCAGTGAGGCCAAACCCAAAACCCGACGATGGTGCGGCCCTGCACGTACTTGCCGACGAGGACGTGAGAGAGTTCGTGGATGACCAGCTGCACCCAGGCAGCCAGGGGGAGGAGACAGATGGCGAGGATCAACCCGCAGTACCAACTCACAGCTCATCCTGGGTCTGCACCTGCACCTGCATCCTCTGCAACTTGAACTTCACGGGCGGTCTTGGCTTGTCCCGCGGTTTGGGCTGGGCAACATCGGGCTTTGGTAGGTCAGGTATACCTGCGTCTGGACGGCGGGAGGGGCCAGCCCGGGCTGGCCTACGGGGCGCGCGCACCAGCATCTTGGCCACTCTCCTCGGCTCGTCTCGGAGCGCCTCATCCTCTACTTCAACTCGAGCAATTTCCGTTTCCGGCCCCCCGCCCCCGCGGCCACGCGCGGCCAAGGCCCCCAGGCCGATGCCGCCCACCCCGAGGGCCTTCTTGAGATCCCGCAGCTCGTCTTCCATGGCCCGGGTGTCCTTCAGCAGCCCCACGATCACATGCTCGAGCATGCCAGCGTTGGCGTTGGAGACCACCTTCGCCCTGTCCACACCATCCTGCGCCTTGCAGCTCCCATACAAGCTCAAGCCGATGCCCACCAGCACACCCAAGAGCTTCGCCGCGGCGAGGTACTTGGCCAGAGGTCCAGTATTTTTGTCTTGATCTTTGTCTTCTGCCATGAGCGCCTCCGTCGGTCCATTGTAGCCCAGGTGGGCAGAAACTAAAAAGGGAGGCCCACACGGGGCCTCCCTCCGCTACAAAGCGGCTACATCACCTACTCGGGGATGGGCATGCGCACCATCTCACCCAGGGACACCTCAGGGGCGTCCTCAATATCCGACCACTGCTTGGGAGTCCAGAAGGCCAAAAGCTGACCCTCGTGACCCACCCAGTAGATCTCCTTGCCCACCAGCTCGATGGGCGTGGACACGCCAAAGGCACTGTCGATCCTTTGGATGCCAGACGGCCTGAAGGACACACGACGTCCGGACTCGAACACCATGGTCACGGCCGCAGAGGCCTCGATCTTCGAGATGCGCTCCCGATAGATCTCCCTCTCGATGGGCTTCCCGGGACGGTACCTCAGCTCAAAGCCGACCATGTTGGCCGCGTAGAGCGTTCCCTTGAAGGCCACCTGCATGTTCCCATCGAGAACGGTCGCGTCCTGCACGACCGAGAGGTACACGTCGTCGTAGTCCTTCACGTCCAACGTGTTCCCCTCGAAACGGCTCTCGAACTGGGATGGCGGCGCCCCCTCAGGGGCCTCCGCCTCACCGAGCTTGGCCACGACGAGCGGGTCGTCCGCAGCCTGGCTGGAGCGATCCGGGTCGCCCCTGCCCACCTTGACTTGAGTCTCGATGAACTCGAGGGCGCGAGCCCGCAAGTCCTTGACGTACTCGGCATCCATGCCGAGACGCTCGCACTCATCAGCATAGGCGGCCAGAGCCGCCGGTGCCGCCGGGTCACGCCCACCAAGGACGAACCACGGCCACGCCGGAACAGACCCATCACGCCGCATTACGAGGTACTTCTCTTTCACCTTCCCACTCTTTCTCCGTGCAAAACCTGGCATCTGCGTCTCCTTGCTTCCAGGAACATCTTGCTCATTTTTGTACTAACACGTCAAGCAAATCGGACATCCCTCATGTCAAACCTGCGCCCGTGAGCCTGCTCGAAACTGGTCAACTCGTCTGCCCACCACCAGAGCTCATTCTTGTACTCGATGTAGTAGGCGGGCACACGCAGGCGCCCAGCAACGAACTGCACACCAGGAAAGGTTGGCCGCCAGAGACCCGAGTGGGTCTTCGTTGGATCGTCATCCAGAGGCTTTCCCTCAATCATGCGCCAGTGCTGGAGCTTGGCGTAGTCTCCTCCTGAGGGCCTTCCCTGAATGATGGGCCCCTCCTTGATGTGATACCACCGCCCCTCCCGCAACCAGCTCTCCACGAGCCACCCCAAAAAGGTGGTCAAGGCGCTGTTCATGTGCCTCTTGTACGACTCACAGTGCTTCGTGCAGACGGGACACTCCCGCCCACCAGAGCCGTTGCGGAGGTGCTCGAACATCTCCGCGTGAGCTTCCTCCACCGTGGACATCAGGGATCCTCCCCGATCAGGTAGCCCTTCAGCATCAGGCTCCCCTGGGGGTGCCGCATGTGCAGGGCCAGGATGATGTCGGGGTGGTCCCCTGGCACCTGGCCCTTGACCTCCCAGTCACGGATCACACCTGCGCGCCGGAAGAACTCCAGCTCCAACAGTGGGAAGCAGAAGCCCACCGTGTCCATCAGGTCTTGCAAGTCCTCGGGCAGCAGGGCCTTCAACATGCCCTCGACATCTCGGGCGTCACCCTTCCCGAAGCTGAGCTGAATGCCTCCCTTCAAGGTGAGCCACCAGGTCTTGTTGCGGTACTTCTCCCTCACATGGGCAAGCACGTTCTCCAGGCTTTCATCGGCAGTGTGCTGCCCGATGAACCCGTTGAGGCCCTTGCGCATAGACTCCTCGGTCTGCTCAATAATTTGGGCGAGAAGACCACCCCCCTTGTCACCAGCTTCTTCCACTATCATCCTCCAGGAAAACGGGCTCGCCGCCCGGCTCGGGGTAGACCCAAACGCCCCCACCCATCTTCACATAGTCCTCCCCACATGCTGCGGGGATGAGAGACCAGAGAAGGGAGTCAGCAATGGCGTGCGCGGCAGGGGGCGGAACCGCGTTGCCAATCCTCTCTCGCCACCGCTTGTCCGCCTGTCCTTCGAGGGCCAAGGGCTTTCCCCTGACGGTCGTGGGCAGGCCCTGAAGGGCTGCCAGCTCCATCGTGGTGAGGGGCCGGTGCCATGTCCCATCCAGCGAGATGATCACTGGCGGGGGGTCCAACCTCTCCTTGTCCTCCGGGATGCGGGGGTCGGCGACTGCCGTCTTTCCTGCGTGCACATCCGCTGCACCCATAACAGTGCCTGCGGGCTCCTCCCAGGGGATCACGCCGTAGGTGCCCTTGCGCGGCTTGCACCCCAACCTGGGGTCGGCCACCGAGGGCGCACCAGAGCCCACTCTATCCGAGCCTGTCACGGTGTGTGCAGGCTTCTCCCAGTCCTCCACCCTCATCTTGTTGTGGTGCTGGCCCAGGTTCACCCGAGGGTCTTGGATGCCGAAGGCGCAGCTCTGCCCCGGCCTGGCGGCCGAGGTCACCGTGGGTGCGGCCTCATCCCAGGGGACGATGCGCCAGGCCCCCTTGCGGGGCCTGTGGCCCAGGCGGGGGTCTGCGGCGCAGGTAGCTGACGAGCTGGGGCCCGTGCCAGCCGTGACGGCGCCGGCGGCTTCGTCCCAGGCCACTACCTTCCACACGTTGTTGAAAGGCTTGCGCCCCTTGTTGACCCGAGGGTCCTGCACCGCCGCGGCCCCGTTGGAGCCGGAGACAGAGGCAGATCCCGTGATGGTTTTGGCCGGCTCTTCCCAGGGGATCACCCCCAGGAGGTTGGGCCTCGAGTCACAGCTGGTACGGGGATCCACTCCTCCTGGACCACGGGGAGCGAACTCCTCGAGGTCTCGCCAGTCTCCGCCGGCCCTGATGAGGGCCAGGCGCACCCACGTCTTCCACTGAAGGCGAGGGATGCGGTGCAGGGGCCCGCTGGCCGGGTCGCCCGGGAGCGGGAGGTCGTTGAGCACCTCTCCGATGGCCCGGACCCGCCGGCGGGGCGGGTGGTAGACGAACACGGGGAGCTGGGGCTTGTGCCTCGCCAGCAGCAAGAACCTCTTGCGGTGCTGGGCCAGGCAGCCGAGCTCGCCGCAGTCATGGCTGTCCCTGTTGGTGGCGTAGCCCAGGCCGTGAAGCACCCGCTCCACCTCGAACAACAACCTGGCGCCCCTGCTCGTGATCCTGGGCACGTTCTCCAGGAGGATGAGCTTTGGGGGCTTCTTCCAGGCCAGGGCCGAGAGGTAGATGGACTGCACCACCAATCGGTTCATGGCCTGGTACTTCTCTGTGGCAGCCGTCTTGGCCGCCATGAGCCCGGAGAACCCCTTGCAGGGTGGACTCATGAACACCACGTCTGGAGCCTCTGGGCAGATCTCCCGCAGCTCCTCACCTGTCATTTTGGCGATGTCGGCCTGGTAGGCCGGTGCGCCTGTCAGCTTCTCGAAGTCCTTGCAGGCCTCAGCGTCGAAGTCGACACCGGCAACGGTACGGAAGGTGCCCTCGACCCCGCGCCAATCCACACGGGACCGTTGGAAGCCGAGGGCACCACCGCCCAGGCCGCAGAACAGATGCAGCACTTTAAACACCTCGTTAGACCCCATGCGGCAGCTCCACATGCAGGTCACCATCTCGGAGAGGGCAGTCCGGCGGGATCCCGTCGTACCGAGGGCACACGCCTTTGCCGTCAGGATGGTGGCACTCCATCCCCTCCTCACCCTTGTCATAGTAGTGCCCCTGGCAGGGGCACTCAGGACAGCTGGCGGGGACGCAGGTCACACCAGCTCCTTCTGCTCAGCGATCCACTGCGTGATGATGAGCGTGCCGTAGTGCCCCTCCTCGAAGACCTCCGAGTCGTCGTCGATCTGCGACTTGGGGATCCAAAGCTCCTTGCCGTCGATGAGACAGAGAAGAGCCTTCTCGGTCTCCTTCTTCACCTCAACGTCTTCGATCTCGACGGCCATCTTCTACCCCCTGCCCTTGCTGATGGAGTAGGCGTTCAGCGCCTGGGTGTGCGCCTCCTTCCAGCCCCAGCGGTCGTACATGTAGCGGTCGATCTCGCTGGCGTCCATCTCGATGACCTCGTCCTCGATGACATCGAGCATCCGCAGGGCCTGGTCGTAGTCGTCCAGGTGGCACTGCGGAGGGCTGTCGGGCATGTCCGCGCGGGCCCAATGCTGCATATCGTGGCCGGGGTCGTTGAGGATCCCCGTGTCGCCAAACAGGACGACGTTGACCACAGCCTTGGCCTTCTTCCGCAGTGCCTTGACCACAGCCTCCTGGTAGCCCACCACGGCCTCCACGTACTCGCCATTGTGGGCCTCCCGGTTCTTCTTGATGGCCTCGATGAGCTTGTCCTTCCTGACCTTGAATTTCTGACCTCGCATGAAGTCCTCCGTGTAGAGTGAAAGGCGCTTGAGCGCCCGGGTGTTTGCGATTCCAATACCCACCGTCTCGTGGCAGGTCCAGCCGATCTGATCTTCGTTGCCGAAGCAGTCGACGTTCATCCCCTTGATGTCGGAGACCCTCTCGGCGTAGCCGAACAGATCTCGGTAGCCGTCCTCGATGATGCGCTCGATGGGCATCTCGTAGGAGAGCAGCTCGTGCTGGCTCTTCTCAAACCTCTCTCTGCTGATCGTGTAGAAGGGAATCTCCGCCCGAGGGGCTTTGAACGTCCCCATGTACTCCTCCTTACCAAATGTGATTGTCATGGGAGGGCTCGTGGGCTCGATGTCTACCATCTTGACCAGGGCGTCGTGGTTGGTTTTGCGAGAACTCCCCACCCGCTGTGGTGGGAAGATCTTATCTACGTAGCTCTCCTCCAGCAGCCTCTCCATGATCCAATCCCCAGACAGTTCCTTCACCCTCTCCCGCCCCTCGTCGACCTCCAAATTCTCTGCGAAGATGGAGAAGATATCCTTGGTGCCCATCAGGCCTGGTAGAGCTTCTCGAGCGTCCAGCGCAGGTCCGGGCGCTCGGTGGCCAGCCAGTCCTGGCTGAGGCACCACAGCACGTAGCTGGGATCGTTCTTCACGACGTCTTCTACCTTCGTGCCAAAGTGCTTGCCGAAGGGGAAGACGCCCACCGTGTAGGGCTTGTGGGACAGGGTGACCATCTGCTCCACCGTCTCAAACTGGTCCCCGGTGAGCCAGAGCCACTCCACCAGCAGGCGGAGCAGCAGGGTATCGAACATGGCTCGGTGGGGGTCGCTCTTGGCCAGCTCTTGGAGATCATCCCTGTCGTCCAGCCCGAAGCGGTAGCGAAGGACCTGGAGCTTATATGAAGGCAGGTCATTCCACATGTGGTGGGCCAGGCGCAGCGTGTCCAGCGTGTTGATGGTGAACCGCTGCTTCTCATCCTTGATGAAGGCGTAGGCCGCGGTCCTCTCCAAGATCTCCATGTCGAAGGGAGCGTTGTGGGCCACGACGAAGTCGGCCTGCTCCACCAGCGGCATCACCTGCGGAGCGAGCTCCAGCAGGGTCGGCTTGTCCTCGACCATCTTGTGCGTGATGTGGTGGACGGCCATGGCCTCGAAGGAGCAGGGCTCCGGAGGCTTGACGATGACGTCCAGCTTCTCTTCTGCGTGCCGCTCCTTGCCCTTGTACGTGGTCAGGAGCAGCGCCACCTCGACCGGGTGGCACGTCTTGGTGTCGACGCCGGTGGTCTCGGTGTCCAGGTACAACACCTTCGAGATGACACCTTCGTCCTCTTGCTCAGGCGGCTCCACCTCCGGCGCCGGGGGGCGCCGGCGGGGCCGGGTTGGGGGTTTTCTTGTCAATGTTTGTCCTCCTCTGTCCGAAGTAGGTTTCCCAGCACGAGTCACAGAAGCAGGAAGGAGAACGCGGCCCCGAGGTCAGGCTGCACTCACAGGCGCAGGCTGTTTCTCGAGGTCTCTCCACCGTCTTCGGCGGGATGCCGGGGCTGAGAAAATGGTTCAGTGGCCAGAAAAGGAGTCGGATAACAAACTTCCACATGGTGCACCTCCTCCAGCATTATCTGTGAGTGACCTGGCCGGGATCAAGCAGACTTGCCGAAGCGGCGGGCCAGGTTGCGGAAAGATCCCTCCTTGGCCATGGCCTTCTCGGCCAGACACTGACAGATCTTCGTGTCGTAGAGCGCCCGGTGGGCTTCTCCCCCAAGACCTTTGTAGAGCTCCAACGCCTCGGACACCGTCTCCAGCTTGTGGTTGGGGAAGGCCGGCCACAGCTTCTTGGCCACCTTGAGGGTGTCCACGATGATGGGAACGACGAACTTGTTGCCGTCCTGGGGCATGAAGAACACCCCCTGGAAATCCTCCTTGACCATGCGGATGTCGAAGGAGGCGTTGTGGGCCACGAAGAACTTCACGTCCTTGACGAAGGGGTAGAGCTGGCCCCACAGCTCCCGGGCGGCTGGCTCGTTCTCCACCATCTCGTCGGTGATGTTGTTCACCGCGCTGGCCTCCTCCGGGATGGGGCACGGCGGGCAGACCAGCAGCCCGATCTCCTCCTCATCCAACTTCTCCAGCTTGTGGTAGCGCGCCCTCACCAGAGCGATCTCACAGATGTGAGACCCCTTGCGGAAGCCTGTGGTCTCCGTGTCGCAGAACAGCACGACGTCCACCTCCTCCGCCGGGGGCTCTGGGGCCTTCGGCTCCTCTGGGGGATCGTCCAAGGTGACTGTGACCTTGATGTAGTTGAGGGGGAGCATGTGCCTCCTCTTGGGTCTCTGTGGCGGCTTCATCCTTTCTCCTTGTTGGTGTGCCGCCCGAGCCGGCTGGCGGCGTACAGAAAAAATCCCAGGCCGATTAGAACAGCAGCCGGGCGCGGGTATTCCTCCAGCACGACCACGAAGACCACCTTGGGGCGCCACCAGGCAACAGCCCTGGCGGCGGCACCCAAGGCGCCCACGAGCGTACTGCTCACGCTACTCATCACCCAGCTCCGACCAGGCCTGCTCAAACCCAGGCCGCGTCTTGGGCTCCACCATCTCAGGCATGGCCACGAGGAGCTCCTCTCCCCACGGCTGCTCCGTCCCCTTCCGGCGCAACCACACGCGCCAGTAAGGGTCACCCCTGTCGATCCTCCCAAACTTCTCCACCGCGAAGGCCATGTCCATCTTGCTCCCCCGGTCGAGAACCTCGACAGAGCGGCGGGACATCCCCTTGACGTGCCGGCGGACCCGGTACAGCGCCCAAGGACTGCCGGAGATGAACTCGGCCAGCAGGTGCTTGGCGTGGTCGAAGGAGAACTCGCTCTCCAGCAAGGTGTCCTTCAACGACCGCTTCTTGTAGAGCGTAGAGCGCGGGTTGAGGGCCATGGCCTGGTACTCCAAGAACATGGCCTCGGCCGCCTGGAGCTGGTGCTCCGCAAACCTCTTGGTGACACCCTCCTCCGTTGCGAAGGGGCAGAAGGTGCAGCAGCTCTTCGTCCACCACTGTCTTGTGACGTCGTGGATGTAGGCCTCGCAAGCCTTGCGGCCCCACTCCCACTCCACCAGCGGGTAGGACATGACCCTGTTCAGGTCGCCCAAGGCCGTGTAGCCCTCGCCCCGCTCCACCCGCTTCAGCTCGTCAGCGTTGTAGCCGATGACGTGCAGGTAGCCCTCCTCACCGTTGTCCTTGATCCAGGCGTCCAGGGGGACACCCTTGGCCTTGTGCGTGCACCGACGGCAGCCGGTGGCGTACTGAGGCAGGGTGCCCGTGTCCAGATACTCCTGGGACAAGGCGTACAGCCCATCCGTGTGGCACTTGCTCGGCAGGTGGGTGTCAGCCAGCACACCGATGCCATCCTTCTCAAAGTGCCCATTGCGGGCGATCTGCACCGTCCTCACACCAGCCTCGACCAGCCGCGGGTAGAGGTGGCCCTCTACCAGCTTCCTCGTGTCCGGCCACTCGTCTCCCACCTGGGCTGTGAGAAGGGTGACCTCGTCCCAACTCTTGAAGGGACGGAAGGCAGGCTCCTCCAACCACCGCAATGCGATGGCCGTGGAGTCCACCCCCATCCCGTAACTCAACAGAACCTTCATCAGCCCTCGCCCCTCTTGCCACACCCACAGTCCTCCTTGTGCTCACCACAGGTGTGGCAGAAGGGCTTGAACAGCTTCGCCCGCTCCTCCGCGGAGAAGTACACCCCCAAGATCTTGATCATGGACGCCCGAGGCACCAAGCAGAACACGGTCCTCGCGATGTCGTCCTGAGCCTCGGCCATCTCCTCCACGCGCTTGGTCAGCACACGCTCCAGGTCCGTCATGACTCGTTCCTCTTGTCATGCTGGGCCTGACCGAGCAGGCCGTAGCCCGCCACGTCCCGCCACGGGCTCTCGCCCATCAGGTCACCCTTGGGGTTGCTGGCCAGGCGGCTGAACTTGTCAAGTACCCGCACGATCAGCATCATGTCCCCGTAGGAGTCCAGGTGGACGCCGTCAGGGTAGAGGATCTTCAGGATGGCGCCGGAGTGCCCCACGGAGTTGCCGTAGGCCGCCTGCTTCTCGTCAACCAAGATGCCCAAGTCCAGCCCCGCCCGGGTGAAGGGCCCAAGCCTCTCCAGGATGTCGGGCATGCCCTCATCCATCAGCTTGAACGCTTTCACGAGGTCCTCCCGCTCCAAGGACCCACAGTCGTTCAGGGCATCCGGCATCTCATCGTCCAGGGGGTCCTCGGCTTTGGGGAGGCCCACGGGGATTTTCCCCCGGCCGGCCAAGACCGCCCGACGGAGCTGAACCAGCAGAGCATCCGCTTGCAGCTTCCACCACCACCCCGACATAGCGCCCATGACTACTTCCTTTGGGATACCCCGTGGAAGAGCCTCGAGGATGGTATTGACGTTCTTCTCCATCGTGCGCTGAAGCTGGTCGGTGGTGGGGATGGTCATGTCCGCCCCATCCTCGTAGGCGCCCTTGACGTGCAGGGGGTCCTCGTTGCGGGGGTGGCAGCGGTACTCCGTTCCCCCGTAGTGGCGGCTAATGTGTGCGCCGCACAAGCACCAATCCTCCTTGGCGGGATCTTCCACAAAACAGGCGATGCCCGCGCCCGGATCTTCCCAGTTCGCGCCCCTCCTGATCACCTCGGACCGTCCCTTCTTCCAGGCCGCATGAAGCACGTTGAAGATCTGGTCCTCCCTGTCGGGAGCATCGTCGTGGATCTTGGTGAGCAGATCTCCCAACCTCTTCGCCATCTCGCGGATGGACACCTTTCCGGCGACGGCCATCAGCGCACCTTCCCGGGGATGTCGTCGCTACCCTCCACGGGCCGCACGATGAGCGCCGGGAGGGTGCACGACTTCTCGGCTGGCACATCTCGGAACTCGATGTCCTCCACGGACAGCTCCGCCGCGCGGGTCTGCCCATTCACCTCGAGGAAGACAGGCAGTCCCATGAGGCTCTGCTCGACGTGCCCGATGGTGTGGGGGTTGAACAGCAACGGCGCCTCCTTCATGAACCAGTCGTGCGCCTCCTTGACCACCTTGCGGATCTCCCACTGGGCGTGGATGTTCAGCCCCCGCTGTCGCAGGACGTGCCGCCAGGTGCGGAAGTTGAAGGTCGTGTAGACCTCGGTCTTGCAGGCGTTGGGCAGGTCGTAGCGACTGTCCTCGGCCTCCACGTTGTGGCCCCGGAACCAGAGGTAGTCCCTGTAGTTGGCCACCTTGCCACGGATCCACCGCAGAAGGATGTCCTGCTTGACGCCGGCGACGTGGGGCATGTGGGTCATGAACCAGTCGCAGGGTTCCTGCCACCCATCGTCCACGTCCCAGCACTCCACGGCGCCATCGTTGCCGAAGAAATCCCCGGCGCGCCAGGTGGTGGGCAGCCCCTCCAGGCCCCCACCGATGGACGGAGGCAAGATCACGTTGAGGAACTTGCCATCGCCCCCATCCCCCTTGACCACCACCTTGCCGTAGTCACAGTACCGCTGGCTCTCCTGGGTGTAGGCGGCGATGCGATGCCGCACCAGCTGGTGGCTGGCCGCCCGAGACATCACGAAGCAGACCGTGAAGAAGCCGTGCTCAATGATGCTCTCGTGCCCATACCTGTTGGCGATCTTGTCGATGAAGGGCGCCGCAGAGCCCTCCTCGATGCGCCCCTCGCTCTTGTGCGACACGCGGCCGCACTCCTCGATCAGCCCCGTGAAGCCCTCCCTCCAGTTGGGGAAGTACTTCGGGGTGATCATCTCCACGCTCGGCTCCACGATGCGGATGCCCGCAGTAGGACCGCCCATGCTAGAGGTCACAGGGCTTGAGCGTCTTGCGCTTGTTGCCCTTGGCCCGCTCGATGGCCACCTTCATCTTGTCCTTGACCTCGTCGTCCAGCTTCTTGAGGAAGTCAGCGTCCATCCGGACGTCGTTGTTCTTGGCCAGGCGCTTGGCGGCGGCACCAATGATCAGCTTCTCCTCCGGCTTCTTGTTCTCGTTCATCTCGTCTCCTGTTGTGTTTCTCCCACCGGGGAGCCCGGTAGGTCATGCAAAGGGTCAGGAAAAATACTGCGACGAAGGCCGCAGCCAGAAGTACAACATCTTTCATGCGCGCTTCCAGATGACGGAGAAGTCCCCCATCACCTGCGCCTCGGCCCACGGCCAGAAGGAGTACACGCGCACGATCCTCTCACACCACGTCGGGGGCAGGCCATTGAACATACTCGCCGCCCCCTTCACCCCGGAGATCTCTCCGGTCTCCTCATTGATGGAGGTGCTGCCCACCATCGTCACGCACGGCCGCCCCTCATCATCCACCAGGGCGAAGTACAGGTTCCTCGACGTGGCCAGATGGAGGAGCTCAACGTCCTCTCCATCAAGCACCCCGATCTCCATCCCCCCACCATGAGGGCACTCGAAGTTGGGGTTCTTCACCGTGAACACGATGTCCGGTGCCTCCGGGTCAGGCCGCAACTCGATGACACGAGCCAGGCCGCCGGGGTAGTCCCCCATGGCCTGTGTGATCACGTGCATGCCCACCAAGGCTTCGCCCACCCGGGCGAGCAACTCCGCAGCGTTCTCTCGCCTACCCATGCTTGATCACCTCGTCTGACCACCACCCGCCCGTGAGCCCCTTCAGGGCAGCGAGGATGGCCTTGTGTGGTGTACCCACCTTCGACAGCATCACGAAGGTGTCATACAGGCTGTGCCACCCCTTCTTGCTGACTTCAGCACCTTCTGGAAGGTGGTCTCGCATGACCTGGTTGAAGGCCGCCACCTCATCAAGCTTGATCTCAATGAACGCACCCCTGGTCATGGCTTGTCCGGGAGCTCGGCCTTGATGACCAGCCGGCCCGAGCCGCGCTTGTGCTTGATGTCCTCGATGTTGCCTTGGGAGTCGTAGATGATCTCAGGCTCCCGGGACTGCTCAACCGAGAAGTCCCCCACTGTGAAGGTGTGGGAGCCCATCTTCGGCGCGTAGAACACGATGTAGTTCTGCATGGGCTCCTCCACGACCTCCCCCTCCTCGTCAAGCACGCCCAACTCCTGAAGAGCCTTCTTGCCCTTCTCGACAGCCTCCTCCCAATCCCCTTCTCCCCTCTCGCCGAGAAGCTCCTGGTAGAGCATCAGGGCCGTCTCCACGATGTCAGTCATCTTTGTTCACCGCGTGGCAGAGGTTGCACTCCCCGGCGCTGTGGGAATCCTCCAGCTCCATGATCCGCCCACAGCAGTCGCACAGCGCGTACTTGTTCCAGTTGCGGGGATCGAAGTGGGTGAGGATGAGACCGTTGGCGTCCTCACATTCTTCGAGAGGTTCCAGGTGCCGCAGCAGCTCCTGCTCGCGCCTGAACTCCACATCGTCCGGATCCTCTTCGTACACCTCGTTGTCCGGGCCGCCGATCTCGAAGATTTCATCCGGGACCTCCCCCTCGAGTATCCGGAAGCTCCTCACCTCCCCCAGAGTGGGGCCGCCGGGCGTCCTGACGATGATCCTGTTGAACGCCTCCTGCTCCCGCCGCCTCTCCCGCAGGGGAGGGGGAGGCCCCAGCTTCTCACTGTGTAACTTTGCAAACTGCTTGATCACCGCCCGCATGGCCTCTCTCTTGTCCACCGCTTTGGAGATTGTAGCGTTGGGGATTGTAACGGTGCCTTTGGAGTCGATGTGGACATCTCCGTGGAGGTCCTCGTGGAAGATGATGGGGGGCTTGTCATCCAGGAAGGTGCCCGTGGGGTACAGGACGTCGTGGTTCATGTAGTCGGGCAGGGGCCGGCGCGCGATGTCAGCCAGGATGCTGGCCGCGGCGTTGTCCCAACCCTCCTCGGTGGCCGTGGGCATGTCCCACTGGAAGTGGTGCAGCTTCAGCGCATGGCTCCAGGGGTAGGCGGCGCTGTCCACGTCTCGCAGCAGCTCGTCGTAGGCCTTGGACAGCTCCTGGAGGTACTCCAGGGGGACGCCAGCCTCAGAGCCCCGGCCGCGGCTCTTGATGCGCTTCAGGGCCGTCTCCGGCGTCACCGTGAAGTAGAGCAGCAGGGTCGGCGGCGGAAGGCTGCCCACGATGGCGTGAACGCTCCTCTCGTAGATGCGCATCATGTCCGGGTGGATGTTGCCCAGCCTGAAGTTGGTCAGCGCGAAGGCGCGGTCCCCCCACAGGCTGCGGTCCATGAACACCAGGTATCCGGCCTTGGCCAGGGCGGTGGCCAGATCGGAGGTGCGCTTCCTCTCATGGAGGGCATGGACCTGGAAGGGTCCCGCCCATGTCTTCGGATCTTCGTAGAGCAGCTGCAAGAGCTGCGGGTCAACGGGCTCAGGCAAAAGGACAGAGCCGGGGATTCTCTTCACGAGCTGCTTCCCCGCCTCGCTCTTCCCGGCACCCATGGGGCCCTCGAGGGCAACAATGTGTCTCATTCAATCCTCCAGTTAATATCTGAAAGCCTTATCCCGATGAAATGGAGATTCTTCGGGCGGCAGCGTCTCTATCATGCGTCTTGATCATCGTAGCCTAGTTGGTGATCGGGGGGCAAATCTAAAAAGGAGGGGCCGAAGCCCCTCCCCGGCCCCGTAGGGCCTGGGCCACTACATGCTGTGGCCGAACATCTTGAACCAGTTCCGCCTGTGGTTCGCCTTGACCCACAGGCCCATCACGTGGGCCCACATGTCCAGCAGGACATGGTTGGTCTCGGCGTCCACCCAGGCGGAGACGTGGCGCTTCTTGCCCTTCTTGTGGTGGATGGTGACCAGTACCGAGTCCACACGCTCACCCCCGCAACCGTTGAGGGACTGGAGCTCACGGACCAGACGGTCGAGTTCGGTCAGGATGGTCTTCTGGGCTTCACGGATCTCTTTTCGCTTCATGTCTATCTCCTTGAAGGTTGGTCTGTCTTATGCACCAGGGAGAACGATCATTTTCAGAAACGATCAACCAGGGAGGGTGTAAGCCCTTATGTGAGAGAGGTCTAAAGTAGTAGATGAGTTCATTTTAAAAAGTTCGCATCGCTCTACCTATATATGTAGTAACGATGCGAACTTTTTAAAATGAACTCATCTACTACTCTCCGTACATTAAGACTATACGTTACACTACACCTAACTACTCGAAATCATTAGGCCACTTTTGAAGTGGTGGCCTGGTGATCGTAATGGGTGGATTGCATTTTGGACTTTCAGAGGTGAATTTTTGGGAAAAAACTTCTGGATCTCCTAGTGATCTCAACAAATTAGCGAGATGAGGTCACCCCCAAATTGCAGAAATAGCCTCTCCAGAGAATCCCCTGGAAAATAAATCCTCTGAAATCATCATGAGAAAAAACGAGGCTCAACCTGGGATAAGACAAATAGATCACCAGCAGCTCTAGCCGTCTGCCCCCCCTCAGTGGTGAGGGCTGTTGGTGATCCCTTCTATAAGCCTCCTCACGATGGAGGTGAACACCTCCCGAAGCCACCAGGTTGCCGTAAGGCGCTAGGACCTCATGGTGGAGCATTCGGGGCAGCACGCCGAAGGTCCCGCTCTCAATGCCGGAATGGGCTGCTGTCATCCGGGAGGTTAGACGCTCTGGCTATGCCCCAGCCGGAAGCGCGACGAGGAACAGACGGGGCTTCTCCTTGTTGGGTGTGGTGGCCCACACTGGAGGGCCCGGGAATCAACCCGGGCCCTTCTTTTAACCTGGTCACGGGCAGGACAACAAAAAAATCCGGCGGCGCAAATCACCCCTCCGAGCTGGTGATAAGAATTACAGACACCAACCCAAGGAGAATGTTTATGGCAAAGAATTGGTTTGATGAGGTCCTGGAGGGGGCAGGTGCCGTGGCTGAGGTTCTGGGATCGGCGGCCGTGGTGGCCGCTGAGGTGAGCATTGAGGCTGACAGGCTCGAAAGGGCCCGCCGGCTGGCTCGTCTGCGCTACCGCCCCTGCACGGTGGTGGTGGTGGAGGAGAGCTGCTTGCCTCCGCTCCCGCCCCTGCGCCAGCTCACCCCGCTCTTCCCCCCTCGCCGCCGGTACAGCTCCCCCAGTGAGCTCCGCCGTTTGGAGAGGGATATTGAGCGGGCACATCGCGGTGTGGACCGCGCGATTGACTGTCTGGAGAAGAAGCTGGGCGGGGAGCGGTACTGCTCCACCTGCGGTGAGGAGCTCATCAGCTCCTCCTGCTGGTACTGCGATCTGTAGAAGTAAAACCGCAAGAGACTAAAAGGAGCACACATGCAACTGATAGTGTAGGGGGCCGCGCCGTGACCGCGCAGGTCTCAAAATTGAATACCCCGGCCTGGGCAGCCGGGGAGGGGTGGTCAGCACGACACCTTTTAGCTCGTCCCCCTTCTCAAAAATCCCGCGGCGCAAAAGCAGCACACGATTTGGGGATAAGAGAAGTAACCACCAAGAACAAGTAGATCGAGTATGTTCGCCCCCTCGACTCAATCTACTCACACACGGGGGCATGTAGGAGGCCATCATGGCCAACCGCGAGAGCTTCACCCACTTCATCACCCGCATCAATGAGATCATCGCCGACTCCAACCTGATGGTGACCTCCGACCCAAACGCCTACTTCTACGGCCAGATCTTGGCCGCCCGCGGCGAGGAGGCCTTGGTGGAGGTGATGGGCCCCCACCACCAAGAGGGGGACCAGACTGTCCTGGTCCTCCTCATCCGGGAGGACCGCCCCGTTGAGGGGGCGGTCCGCATCAACTTCGAGGATGGACTGCCGCGCGAGTGCGCGGTGGTGTACAACGTCTAGTTGGAATAAGCCCGCCCGAGAGGGCGGGCTGGCCCCAGAGCATCGGGGTTTTAACTTAGCCACCCCTCGATCTGCTCCGCAGATCGTACCATGAAAGTGGACAATGGTGTGTCTACTTACACCCAAGTTGGATGAGATCCTGAGCAGGGCTCGATGATCATATTCCACAGAGCCCCCGCAACCCTCCCCCCGTAGTGATATCAAGGGGATGCGTGACACCTTCACACCCCCCGTCCTTGGACATCCAGAGGATCGGCGAGTTTGGGCATAGGATCGCGTCGGATTCTCAGGAGTGGGAAAAGATTGGCTCGACGATCACGCAACCCGCTCCGCTGTCTGGGGATAAGAGAGGTACACCCCAACCCAAGGAGAAGATCATGATCAAGCTCCAGATCCCGCATGCGCGGGAACATCTCACCCATGACGAGAAGGTGCACCTCGTCGCCCGGTTCACCGACGCCCTGGACAAGCGCAAGGTGGACTACGACGTCGAGGCGCCCTGCCGCCGCCTCAACAATCTGGACGGAGTGGTCACCGTCCAGTCCTGCTCCGGTGGGCACCCCCACCCCAAGGCCAAGGGCTTCATCGACATGCGCCTGTCCGCGGCGCAGGTGAAGACCTTCGAGAAGCACGTCATCCCCACCGCCCTCCAGCGGAAGGGCTACGTGCCCAAGAAGCGGTGGCTGCTGGCTCAGGGCGAGGATGGCGTGGTGGTGCAGCAGGCCACCTACGCGCTGTGGTTCCCCGCCGGCGAGGTGAAGGCGGCCTTCGAGCTGCTCTTCAACATCCTCGGGGCCTGTGGCGCTCACTGCCCCAGCCGCGGTCTCCTGGTCCACCCCGACCAGCTGGACATCGGCCCGGGCTGCGGCGACATCAACTGCGGCCACTAGATCCTCCCGTCTCCCCGACCAGGGGAGGGGCGCCCTCACCGGCGCTCCTCCTTTTACTTCGCAAACCGCTCAGGGGGCTGGGGATAAGACAGGTAGACCACCACAAGGATATACCAATGTTCTACCCGGTCTACCCGAGACTACCGGCGCCGCTGCGGCTGGTGGTAGGGAAGCTCGCGCAGCAGGCGGCCTGGCGCAAGGCTGTCTTCACGAACACTCTCAGGCGGTACAAGGCGCAGATCGCCCTGAGCAAGGCTCTGTCCAAGCCTGGCCCAGTTGAGATTGAGAACTACCGGATGGGCGAGACCCGCATCGCAGCCATCACGGATGAGAGGTTCAGCCGGGCTTACAACCCGATGCACCCCTCTCCGATGCTGACCGTGGTGAACCGGGGCAACCCCCACGTCCAGCAGTTGTGGTTCGCGGAGGAAGGGGAGCGGTACGACCCCGACTGGGTCGTCTTCTTCTGGCCGGGGCCGCCTGAGAAGGAGGAGGCCTTCCGGGAGAAGCTCTCCCCGATGTTTGGCGCCCTGCTACTGCACGAGATTGGTCACGTCGAGTGCAACCAGCTGGCTGTCTCCCAGCCTCTCTGGGTGTCCCTGTTGGACCTGTTCGCCCCCAACCTCCAGAAGGAGTTCTTGCGGGAGATTGAGGCGGACAGGTGGGCAATGGAGTGCGGGGCCCACCCGGGTCAGCTGGTGCAGGGGATTCACATCTTCCTCGGCACCAAGAAGATCCCTGACCTCCCAATCCTGGACACCCTCCGCCGGCGCGTGGCCAAGCTCCGGTTCTTGGAGGAGCACTGGGACCAGTACAAGTCCTCCGTCCTGGAGGACTAGCCCCCCGCAAGGGGGGCGGGCTGCTCCCCGCGGCCCCATTAGCTGCAAAACGCCCCAGGGCACTGGGCATAAGAACAGTATGAACACCAAGCGAGTTAGTGTTCGGAAGGCCACCACGAGCACGCCCCCACAGGGGAAAGGTGTGGCCGCAGTAGAGAAGGGGAGCAAACGCTCCAAGGCAGTTCGTGCGGCCCGCGCGAAGCTACAGATCGCCAAGGCTGAGGCCGGTACGGTTCTCCACCAGGGCCTCAAGAGCTTGTTCGCCTTCCTGCCCCAGCAGGTCCCCACCTTCATCAGCTGGGTGGCGAACGGGATCGAGGAGGGTCGGGAGATCGCCCGCGATCTCGTCCTGCCCCAGGAGCAGGAGCAATCCTCTCCCGGCTCCTCCCCGCAGGAGGAGGCCCTGGCCACCTCCTTGGGCGCCCTGTCCAGCCTGTCCTCCCTGGCCCAGCGGGTGGACGGTCTCGAGGGCACCCTCACGGTGGCGGCTGACGCCGTCGAGTCCTGCCTCAACCAGGTGGCGGAGAGCAGCAAGATCGCCACGGCTGCCCAGGCCGAGATGACCGACCTGACACTCCAGCAGAAGAGGCTGGAGTTGAAGGTGTCGGGCAAGCAGTCTGGACTCACCCTGTCCGAGATGGACGGGGTTCCGGGCGGCACCTGGCACGACGGCAGCAACGGCGCGCAGGACCAGCAGTAGCAGAACCCCCCGGCCGAGAGGTCGGGGGCGGGGGGCAGCGACCCCCTATTAGCTCGCAAACGGCCGGGGCGGTTGGGGATAAGGGGAGTAACTAACCAAGGAGGAGATATGGCTATCTCCATTTTCGAGGGCAGCTGCACTGCCTTCGTTGAGAAAGGCGTGGTGGGCACGAAGGTGCTCAACCGCGAGGGTTTCATGGCTGCCCTGGAAGAGGCCATTGAGGACCAGGTGGACAAGACCACCAAGGACGCCGTGCAGGTCCAGCTCCCGCCGGTGTCCTTCGGGATGGTCTCTTGTGGGGAGGGGAGCACCTACTACCCCTCCGGGAGCAAGCGGGACGCCAGCTGCTTCTTGACCCGCCGATGGCGCGGGATGGAGAAGAAGTTCCTGCGGCGAGGGCACGCGCTGCCCGTCAAGTCTGTGTTCGTGAGCGTCTACACCAAGGCGGCCTGGGACAGGGACGGGGACGTCAAGCAGTTGGGTCTCCAGCATCTGTGTGGGAAGGCTGACCTGATGGTGACCTCCGTCCGGGCCGGCAGCGCGGACAAGGACGCCCCCCGAACCCCCGACCGGGTGAGGGCGAACGCCAAGGTGGAGGGCATCGACACGGAGAGTCTCTCGTACATCCGAGAGCTCACCGAGTCGGAGATGTACTGGTTCCGTCTCCTGCCGGTGGCCGACTTCGAGATGTGCCTCCACTGCGACACCGAGATGGACCTGGAGGACATGAGGGCGGCGCAGGAGATGGCCAAGGCCTCGCAGCTGTTGTGTCCCCACTGTGGGGTGACGCCTTGGAAGGTATGACCGTGCGCCGGCGGTGTCCGGCGCAGCGCCCCCTCACGGGGGCGTTTTTAACTGCAAAACGCATATATATCATGGGCATAAGATATATAACAACCACCCTTCCAAGGAGAAGAATCATGAACAAGATCACCAATCCCGTTCACCCTGCCGTCCAAGCTGCTCGCGCCCTGCACGCTGATTCACCCCCCGTGCTATTTGACATTCTCGCCGCGAACATTGGCGAGTTCGCCAAGGGGCCATTCCTGTCCTGCCCCGAGGAGGTCAAGTCCGATGAGGACAAGACCGACTGGTGGCTGGATCAGGTCCAGCTACTGGTCGACGAGGCCGTCGCTGTCGTGGCTGACAGCCGATTCACCCCGGCGCAGAAGGTGGCCAGGACCGAGCGCCTGGCCTCCGTGGCGGACAGCGCGCTCTTCCAGCTCGAGATCCTGTAGTAGCCGGCCTCGCCAGCCGGCCCCCCAAGCACCCGCCTTCAGCGGGTGAGAGTTCTACAACCAGCGGGAGTGGTGCCCCAAGGTGTAGAGCTCGAGCAGTGCCCCGGCGCAAGGCCGGGGCAGGAGCAGCAGTCGCTTCTCCTTAAATTCGACACGGACGGAGCTATAAGGAGAGCAACTTAACCGGGAGGTTTACGTGAAGAACAAGAACAAGAAGAAGGGCAAGAAGGGGCGGCCGGAGGACACCAAGCCTGACTGGACTGGCAAGTGCCTCCTCTGTGGCGAGAGCCCCATCGTGCCCCTGACAGGTATGTGTGGCCCGTGCACCTTCGGGGAGGCCGACACGGCCGGGGGGAACTGGTAATGCGGTTCGATCCGATGCTGTGCCCCGAGTGCGGTGGGGCGGCCGAGGAGGTGGTGGAGATGGTGCTCGGCGGCGCCGGCATTACTCTCGACCCCGAGACAGGTGAGTACGAGGAGGCGGGCGACACGAGCATCTCCTGGGACAGCCAGGAGAGACTCCTACAGGATGGGAAGGTGCGGTTGGTCTGCCACAACCAGCATGAGTGGTTGGCCGAGGAGGTGTACCCCACCTCCATCGTGTGCCAGCACCTGGCCGCCGCCGAGGCGTGCTGGGAGCACCGAGAGATGTGGGAGGTGCGGACGGACCTGGAGAAGCAGCTGGCTGTGGAGTGCACGCGCTGCGGCAAGGTCGTCCTCGTGATGAAGAGGCAGTAGTGGTGAGCCGAACAGATAGGCAGAGCAAGGCTCGCAGGCGGAGGAAGAAGGGGAAGTCCCGAAAGCGCACGAAGAAACCCCGCTTGGTTACGCTGGCCTCCTCGTCCCTTTCGAGGGACGAGATCTGCGCGATTACTACGGAGGCTTGTGCCGTGCGGAACAGGCTAGTGGAGGACGCACAAAAGTTACTGAGTGCTGGTTCCCCTTGCTCTTCATGCAAGGATCCTAACTGTTGCTACGAGGTCACACACGCACATCTGTTTGAAGCTGTTGAGCTTGTCCTGCACGTCTCGAGGGATCGTCAGTTGAGCAAGCTGGATGAACTCCAAGAACAGGGGCGAGAGCAGCTGCGTTTGATAGAGGCGAGTAATGTGCTTGTTGGATCGAACAAGTGGTTCACGCTGCATCGACCGTGTCCCCTGTTGCAAGACGGTCGGTGTGGTTACTACCAGCAGTCACCTTTCCGCTGTCGTGTGATGTATGTTTATGGGATTTGCACGATGGAAGGGGAGGTGGACCTTCCCCACTCTCCTGTACATGAGGAGATTTTCGTTCAACTGGCAAACGAGTGGGCGTACAAGGTGTTTGGCAGGGTCATCAAGTTGCCACCACAGCCCCTCGGAACCGTTATTCCTCTGGCTTGTACATTTCTACAAACAGGCAAGTTGCAGGTTGGGAAGCAATATGAGGTGAAGTATGAGTCGTAGTGGATATGGAGAGTGCGCGTGCTGCTCCGAGGTGATCGTCCTGGACGACGTGAACATCCCGGAGCTGTGCAACGAGTGCGCGAGTGCTGAGTGTGGTGTCGACTGCACCGACTGCACCCAGTACACGACCAGTGGTGATGGGCAGGACCCGAGTTGGAGGCGGTGCGCCTTCTTCAAGAGGTTCCTCTCCAAAGGGACTGCCGAGTCTCCGAAGAACAACTGCCGGGGCTTCAGCGGGGGTTGCTGTTGCCAGAGGCCGGATGCCCACGAAGAGGAGATGCAGACCCCAGAGGAGAGGCTGGCTGCCACCAAAGAGGAGCTGGCGCTGACGGTGGAGCAGTGGGAGGCGCGGTTTGGCAGTAAGCACCCGGGCCCCAACTACACGGAGACGCTCAAGGCGCAGCAGCACCGGCTGGAGTGGGAGCTCCTTCCGGCGCCGCGGCCGCCCTACGTGCCCTACGGTGTGGCGTGATGGAGGACACTGCGGAGAGGAGAAGGGAGTTCCAGGTCACGGTTCGCGTGAAGAACAACCTTCTCCTCTCTCGTAGGAACGAGTACATGCTCACGGTTGTGAAGATGGCCAAGGCCATCGGAATCCCGATGGCGGCCTACAGCTCCTACGAGAACATGAAGGCATCCCCTGTGGACGAGGATGGGATTGTCAAGAAGCACGCGCAGGCCATTCTCAACTTCCTGGATGTTGATTTCGAGGAGATCTGGCCGGAAGCCGTGCTCCAGGTGAAGTGCAGCTCGATGACGAAGGAGTTGTACAGTGAGGAGTTGGCCCTCGCGGTCCACTCACCGCGGCATCTCTTGCCAGATGAAGCTCTCGCACAGAGGGAGCTGGGGGATGAAGTGCAGACGCAGCTCTCACGCCTCATGCCTCGGGAGGAGAAGATACTCAGGGACAGGGTCTACAAGGACATGACGTTGGAGGAGATTGCGGCTGACTTCGAGGTAAACCGAGAGCGCATCAGGCAAATTGAATGCAAGGCTCTGCGTAAGTTACGCCACCCTTCGATGTCCCGTGCTCTGAGGGCCCACTCGGAGGGCACAGAGGGCTTCTCTCCTAGAGACCACATCAAGAAGATTCTCGAGGAGGCACGAGAGACCTTCCAGGCATCCCAGAAATCGTGGGAGGAGTTCCGAGCGCGCATCCCGGAAGTGGTGAGCACGGCGTACAGGAGATGGTACACACGGGGCCCATCCCCGGACGTGCACCTTCCTGGAGTGGCCCGGTACGACCTGGCCCCCACGTGGGTGTCGAAGGAGGTGCGGTGCGCAGTGTGGCAGGAGCTGGCGATGCAGGTGGAGAGCGGTGCGGTGGTCCTTCTCTCGGGTGTGGTGAAGGACAGCGCAGGAGAGGACACCCTCCTGCACAGCGACCATTACGCTCTGCGGGAGGACCTGGAGTAGATGGGCGGCCTTCGGGCCGCCGGCGCCCCTCCCCGGGGCGTTTTAGCTCCTCAACATACCACCGCTTCTCGGTATAAGCTGGGTAACTTAACTGGAGGTTTGAATGAGAGACACAGAGCTGCGCCGAGAGGTGCTCAAACTGATGATGGACACGGAGGAGGTCATCTTCCTTGTCCTGCTGGCCTCCTACCCCGGCGTTGTGATCCCCAAGGAGCACATCACCGAGGCAGGAACGGTTGGGCTGCACGTCGGCTGGGACCTCCCGGTCCCCATCGGCGGGCTGGAGCTGGGGGACAAGGCGCTCAAGGGCATCTTCAGCTTCAACCGCGTGCCCACCGAGGTGGTCGTGCCCTGGCGGGCGATCCTCGCCCTGGCCTACACGGACGTCCAGAACTCCCCGCGGGACGACGCCCAGCTCGCCTTCCCCATGCTGAAGGACGAGATGGGGGGAGGTGTCGAGCCAGATCCCGAGCCGGCCATCCCCAGCAGGGGGCACCTGAAGGTGATGAACTGATGGGCCGCCTGGCTGTTGTCGGGCTGCTGGCCCTGCTGCTGTCCGGGTGCTACTCGGACGAGGACATGAAGGAGTACGCGACCGCGCAGGTCACCAAGGACCGCGTGGAGCACACCAAGCTGCGTACCGAGGCGGTGGAGGCTGCCACCAAGGAGCTCACCCTGAAGGCGGGACATCTGCGCTCGGCCCTCCAGAGCATGGAGGCGCGCAAGGCGAAGTTCACCCTCGAGCTGAAGAAGCTGCAAGAGGACATTGGGGACCAGAAGGTCAAGGTGGAGGCGATGCGGGCGAAGTTCTCAGACCGCATCATCACCTTCAAGCACCTGGCTCTGGACATGTGCTTCGCGCGCTACCAGGACGAGAAGGGCAACGTCACGGGGATGGCTCACATACCATGCCTCAGCTACGACAAGGAGCGTCCCAGGCTGCCCCTGGCCGAGGCTCCACTCAAGGAGAAGGGTCGATGACGAACGGCGAGATCAAGACAGCGATCCACGCGATGCGGAACACCGCATGCAGGCATGAGGAGGGCAACAGGACGGCCTCCAAGTGGGACGTCGTTCGCGCGATGTGGGAGGACAGCTGCTACTGCACCACCTGCGACTCGCTGCTCTACATCAACTGGCAGAAGTGGGAGAAGGTGGGCGAGGAGATCAAGAACAACCGGGAGTGCATGGACGATATCTACTGGCTGCTCTACACCAGGCGGGGCCGGCTGCGCCTCCTCCGCTACTACATGGAGGAAGTCAGCGGCCTCACGGCGCCGGACTGCTGGAAGGGGGTTGAACCATGAACGTCGGTGGAGTCCGCAAGAGGCTCGGTCAGGTGTTGGACAAGATCAAGGTGCGCGAGAAGGAGTGGCAGGCGTTGCAGCGAGAGGCGCGCATGCCCCCGGCCTCTTTGGAGGCCGTTGAGGTGTGCCGTGAGGACGCCCTGGTCATCTTTCAATACATTATGTTGAACTCGGAGAGCACCCTGCTCGGCCATGCGGAGCTGCGCGTCTTCGGGGCCCGCGTCTGCAACGGCGACGGGTTCCCCTACGCTATCGTGAACACCAAAGACGGCCCGGAGCTTCGGGTCAGGGACTGGGAAGGACATCTACTGGAGAAGGTTCCATGAGCAAGAAGATCACAGGGAGGTGCCCGGGCTGCTCGGTCACCTTCAACGCGGCCGGCAAGGCCGAGGTGAGCAACCACCTCAAGAAGCAGCACAACTACAAGGGCGCCAAGCTCAAGCAGGCGCTCAAGACGCTGAAGGAGGGAGAGGCGTGAGCCGCCATACGATGCACTGCTACAAGCGGCAGCTCTGGGGCGACGGAGAGTGCGAGTGTGGGGCTGCACACCGTGAAGAGAAGAAGCCCAGGATCCTGGTTGAGGCCACCACGGTGCGCACGCTGGTTCGCGCGCTGTGGGATCTCTGCTTCAGCAGCGAGATGAAGGGCGTGTTCATGTTGGACGACATCAAGGTGTGGCCCAACTGGCGGGTGGATGGCGTGTACCGCTGCATCGAGTGCGGTCGGCTGACGCCCTGGGACAAGGGCTCGGACAACGGGCCTGAGTGCGACGACTGCTGGTGGGCCAAGCAGCCCAAGGAGGCACAATGAAAGACGCGGACACGGTCGTCGGGGTGGACCCCGGCGGCGAGGACACGACCAAGGCCATTGTGGTCGGCATCGACTTGACCACGGGCAAGATGTCCCAGGTCGAAGTCGATGTGAAGGTGGGCGTGGAGTACATCGACATGCACAGGGTGGTCCCCTCAAACATTGACACCTGGGGAGAGGCTCATATGCGTTCGGTGGCCTCCTTGGCGGAGATCGAGGATGCAGGGGACAGGGCCTGGAAGACGGCCATGATCTTGTTGGCCCACCACCGCAGCGTGCTGGCCCGAGACCTGCTCAAGGGCCTGAAGGAGAAGCTCCCCGCGGGGCTGGCGGAGTTCTACAGCATCGCACTGGGGGAGGCCGAGAGCTGGCTGGAACCGACCCAAAAGGAGCACAAGCCATGAGGATCAAACTTCTGCAAGACGTGTCTGTTGCGCCAGAGCACGGCATGAGGGTAGGCCGTGAGTTCGATGTTATCGAGGAGACCAGAGGGCGCAGGAGCGGGGGCTGGTGGGTCAAGGGGGACACTGGAGAGAGAGTGCTCGTCAGGTACCACGAGGCCAATGAGATGGCGCAGACCACCCTTAACAGCAACAAACAGGAGGAGTAAATGCAGGATTTCCAGCAGCGAGTTGTGGACGAAAAAAAAGAACTGGACGAGAAGACCGAGAAGTTGGCCGCGTTCATTAAGGGCGACCTCTTCACCACCTTGGGCGAGCATGAGCAGGGAAGGCTTGGCAAGCAGTACGGCCTGATGGTTGCCTACTCTGCCGTCCTGGGCGAGCGGATCAACGCCTTTTAAGCACCAAAAAGGAGCAGTGATGCTGCCTTATAGCTGCGCCGATTGTGAACATTCAAACGAAACAGGAAAGTACTACGACACCTGCGATCATCCTGAGCAAGACATGGATGAACAGGGGCACGGCCCGGTTATCGGGGATATCTCAGAGGTGGAGGAAGACTGCCCACTACGCACCAAAAAGGAGCAGAGATGATCCTCCATCTCGCAGCAGACGGCACAAACTGGAATGAAGGTGTGGTCGTGCCTTGCACATACGTCTTTGACGGCGAAGAGGTGATCGCTGTCATTGACGGGGTGGGTCAGCTGGTCACGGTCGAGGTGGCGGCTGGGCACCATGCCCGTGTTGTCACCAAAACCGGCAACCGGCACTGGCGAAACGTCGCAGACCTGTCCCGCCTCAAGACCACCACTAAGGAGCGGGAGGCTGAATTAGATCGCCGGGTGGATGCTTGGCATGATGGGGACAGCGACTTGCCGCTGCATACATACCTGGGAATGACATGGGGGGAGTATGCCAAGTGGACCGAATCGGGCGTCCTACCCACCGGAAGGGATCAAGAGGGCAAATAGGATCCCTGTTTGGGGATAAGAATAGTAGACCACCAAGAGCAATATATCGCTATTGGGAGGTCATCTCCCCGGACCTTTGGAGTACCGCATCCTTCCCGACCAGGTCCGGGAAACCAAAAAGGAAGGAACTGGCTCGTGCCGAGCCTATGGGCGTCCCGACCTCCTCCACGGCACTTGGAGGTCGCCTCTGTACTTCCCCAGCGAGGAGTGCGGAGGATTCGGGTGGCACACGCTGGAGGGAGAGCTGGGCTCCCTCCTTTTAGCTCGCCTCCGATTTTTAGCTCTCAGACCGCTATAAGCAGAGCAATACCAACCACACGGAGGTTTGCAATGTCACGAGAGTTCACGAATGAGGAGTGCACGCAGAAGTTCTACGATCATCTGCGGGGCATCTTCGAGTATTGGGAGCACGCGGGGCTTCCCGGCATCAAGGAGAAGCTGAGCGGGGCCTTCTTCAGCACGCTGGTGCTGTTCGACGGCTGCTCCGGGATGATGCCCCACTTCGGCATCGTCCCGAACCCCCACCCTTCCGACAAGCCCTACAGCATCGAGGAGGGGGAGAACTACTGGCCCGACCCGCCCGAGGGCGCCCTGGACACGGCTTTGAGGCAGTCCCACGAGCTGTGGCACAAGGAGGAGAAGAAGAGCATGGTGGGCCTGCCCGTCATGATCCCCGGCGACATGATTCCCGAGCTGATGCAGCAGTGGCGTCAGCGGGACCAGGAGCTGAGCGATGGGGAGGAGCGTGTGTACAAGTTCCTGCTGGAGGTGGGTAAGCGCCGCGCGGCCAAGGAGAGGGACAATGGGTAGGCAAATCATCCAGCAGCCGAATGGCAACTACGCCATCTGGTCGTCCATCGTGGACGACTTCATCTGGTTGGACCTCAAGAAGAGGGACGTCTACCTGGTCTTCGCGATGGAGGCGGTCAGAGGGGGGTTCAAGGATCTGGAGGAGGTGAACTGTGTTTTGTTCCCCTCGGACTGGGAGTCGGCCATGAAGATCCGCAAGGAGCTCCACGGTGACAACGAGGACTTCAGGGAGAGCCCCTGGGACGCCCCCGAGGTGGAGCCCGATCCGCCCACCTTCTTCTCGGTCAGCAAGGACGAGGAGCGCCTGTCTCACGAGGACCCGGCGGAGGCGGTCGGCGAGATGATGGACGGGATGACCTACAAGGAGATCGAGGAGCTGCCGGACAAGATCACGGTCTACGCCTGGCGGCGCACGAAGATGGGGGACGAGGTGAACCACCTCGGCATCCTCGAGCCCATCTACGAGAACCTCGACGACGAGTACGGAGATCCCGACGGTGAGATGGGGGGCAGTGAATACCCCAAGGAGGTGGTGCTCGCGGCGATGCTGCTGGTGGATGCGATCCACAAGACCTACACCCCCTGGACCTGCACCGTCTGCGGCGAGGAGGAGTTCGACATCGCCGAGCAGAAGAAGGAGATCTTGGAGGACCGTGATGCAGATTAAATGCTTCGGGTGTGGGGCGAGCTTCCAGTCAAAGCTCACTCCGTGCCCCGACGGCCGCGAGGGCTGTGCCGTGGCGCACTACGATCAGAAGTCCTTCATCTGCCCGGAGTGCGGCCATGACAACCTGCTGGAGGTCCGGGATGCCATCAAGGAGGGTCGGGTGGTTGAGGAGATGGGGGTCGGTGTTGTGAACCTCGCGGCGCTGAAGAAGGTGAAGCTCTACGGAGGCGATGATGAGTAAGAAGCGCATGACCCAGGACGAGTGGGGCGCCGAGATGCGCAAGCGCTTCGGCGAGGACCCGATGCAGTGGAAGTTCATCTGCCCCGTGTGCGCCCGCGTGCAGTCCATCCAGGAGTTCAAGGACTCGGGGGCCCCGGAGACAGCCGTGGGCTTCTCCTGCATCGGCAGGTGGCTCGAAGGCAAGCAGTACCAGGAGAAGGGTGACGACAACACCAACGGCTGCAACTACGCCGGCGGGGGTCTCTTTCGCCTCAACCCCCTGGTGGTGGTCTCCCCCGACGGGGAGCAGGAGGTGTTCGACTTCGCGCCGGAGGTGCCGGATGCAACGCCTGAGTAGCTGGGAGACCCCAGCCCACCGCCTCCCCCGCAAGAAGGTGGGGGAGGCGGAGGTCGTGACGGAGTTCTACGAGCCGGGCCCCTACGAGCTGTACCACGTCCCGGACCCGGACGGAGAGGAGCATGCGCTGTACGAGGCGGTGGAGAGGCTGCCCATCACGGTGCTGAAGGTGGGTGGCAAGACGGTGATGGTGGATGACCCGCCCCACTGGTGGATGATGAAGAAGCACGCGGAGTACTACTCCGGCCGGGTGCTCGTGGCTGGCCTGGGCCTGGGGCTCATCCTCCACGCCCTGGACGCCGAGGAGCATGTGGAGGACATCGTGGTGGTGGAGAGGTCGCAGGATGTTGTGGACCTGGTCCTGCCCTCTCTGGACGAGCTGGACACCCCCATCGAGGTCGTGGTGATGGACTGGCACGACTTCCCGGACGTCACGGAGGCCAGGGAACGGGACTTCGACGGGGTCTTCTTCGATTTGTTCGTCGGGGATGGCCCCTCCCTGGTCGGGATGGCCATGCGCGAGATGATCTGGATGACCGAGAGGTTCCCAGAGGCCAAGACGCGGAGGATCCACGGCATGAACAACGACTTCTTGGAGGCCCTGTCCCGTGGGCTGGGGAGGATGTTCTGATGCAGTGGATCTACATGACATATGAGGATTCAAAGGTCCCCAAGACCTCCTACGCCCCGTCTTTGTGCCACCCGCACTTCGCGCGGGCGCGCACAGCCTACATGGCCGAGAGGTATGGGGCCGCGGTGCTGAAGGTGCAGCACACGGAGAACAACCACATTGACCTGGGTGGGATGATGATGCTCAACGAGCCCTCTGTGCGCCTCCAACTCGGCACCCAGAGGTACATCTCGTGTTGGGAGCACCAGGTGGGTGGTGTGCTGACCCTTCTCCAGGCCGCCCCGAAGAAGATGCACGCAGGGCGCAACTACCGGCGCCTCTCCAGGTTCCCGGGGGTGATTGTGTACATCTCCGACAAGGACTGTCGGAGATTTCTGGAGTTCCTCAAGGACAAGCAGAACGACATCCGCGAGGCAGGGCACCGGCGGGACGTGCAAGAGGCGCTCAACGGAGCCATCAGGAGGAAATGAGATGCTGGCCTACGTGAACAACGACACAGGGGTGTGCAACATCGCGACGGAGGGCAGCGACTACTGGGCCCCCAACACGATGTTGGACCAGATCATCTTGCACGCGCTGGAGGATTTCCGGGCGCGCGTCCACTCGTACCCTCTGGACCTGTCCTTGGAGCAGTGGAAGGGCATTCTCGAGCACATCTGCTTCTGGCTGGACAAGAGCATCAAGGAGGAGATGTGCACGCTCCCGGAGGCGGAGCAGGCGTCCTGGGGGGAGGACGAGGAGATTGAAGTGGAGCAGATGCGCTACATGCTGTTCTTGTGGTGGGGCCACTTCTGGGACTGAGGTGTTGAAGCTGTTCTGGGGGGCGCAAGCCCCCCTTTTAGCCATGCTACACTTGAGGTTGACTGAGGGCCTTTCCTGCTGCATGGGGTAGCGTGTATGATGGCCCTCGAGGTAATTTACTCGACGGAGGAGTTCACATGCGAGCCCGCCGGTGCACTAGAGATCGCCATGAGCAGACGAACTGAGCCGGAGAAGCGCGAGGATGGGGGTGGAGAGGAAGAAATGAACCAGTTGTCTCCTGTAAGTGACTCCTCCCTTGAGGATTCGGACCTCTCAGATGAGGGTGCACTGACACCCGTAGGCCTGCCCGAGCTTCCCGAAAATCTCCGGGTGTTGGAGAATCCGGGCGTCGCCAACCTGTTCTGCCGTGTGATGGAGGACGGCTTGCACCAGCTGGACAAGCTGGTCATGTCCATGGGAGGTAAACCTGTCCCGGAACGGGAGACGATCCACTACAACGTCACCAAGGGGACATGCGTCGGGGTGGAGCTGTACGTCAACCACGAGTTCGCGATCCAACTTGTCTGGATGTCCAAGGGAGCCTACGTTCCCCCCCACGATCACAAAAAGGAGACAGAGCTTTTCCTGATGTTGGCAGGTGCAATGCGGTTGGACGTGGAAGAGGGCGGAGTAGTCCGGTCTACGGCTCTGTCAGCTGCGCAGGCGCGCAGCGTGGGGCCTGGGGTGGTGCATGCTGCTGAAGCGTTGAAGGATTGCCGATATCTAGCTATCGGCTCACCACCTATAAAGGGGTACCCCGGTGTCCGACAGTGAAGATATCCGCCCGGAAGAGTTACCCTTCCCGCCCATCCCTGAAGGATCTGGGCCGGAAGGAGGCCTCTTGCGTTCATGGGCCCTCCACGCGACTCACTACCTGAAGTGGTTGGTGAAGAGCAACGCGGTCGCCCACAAGAAGCTGGACAGAGTCAACAAGAATCTTGAGGATCTTGCAGATGCCCTGAAGAAGTACATCAGGGAGGAAGACTGCAACGCGCGCCACAAGATTCTGGATGAAGTTCTGGGCGCTGTGGTGGACGAGATGGACCCCATTCGTGCCCACGTGAGTAGTGAGGGGGAGCTGGAGATGGTCCCCGGCCCCCCGCCGGACGTCGAGACGTCCGCGCAGCCCTGGTACAAGCTGCTGAAGGAGAAGATCTCCTTCGTCCTCGCCCTCATCAGCCTCCTGACCGTCCTGGGCGGTGGTTGGTTGTGGTCCGTCAAGCAGGCCACCAACTTCAAGACGATGGTGGACACCCAGAACAAGCTGATCCACGAGGTCTCACTGCTGAAGGCCTCCAGGACCCCCGCGGCCCTGCCCTCCAGGGCCCCAACTACCTCACCCGCGGCCCGGCCCCCCTCCAAGACCCCGTAGATGCCCGCGGGCTGGTTCACCTACATCGTCCGGACGTCCAGAGGCCACCTCTACTGTGGGGTGTCCCAGGACGTGGCGCGCAGGATCCGCCAGCACAACGGCGAGCTCGCCGGCGGCGCCAAGGCCCTTCGAGGGCAGCGCCCTGTCGTGCTGGAGTGGGTCTCGAAGCTGCCTGATACCCGCTCCGCCGCCCAAAAGCTGGAATGCGGTATCAAGCAGCTCTCCCACAAGCAGAAGGAGGCGTTCGTACAAGACCCCCAACTCTTCGGTATAAGGGGGGTACATTAACGAGGAGAAGATTATGGCGAAAACGCGAATTGTGCCCCCCAGCGAGCTCTCGACGAAGAGCTTGCTCGCCGAGGACTACATGAAGCCCCCGGGCTACAAGACCCACAACGATGGGGAGCTGCCTTTCCCCGATGGGGGCTTGGTGGGGGAGGTGAAGGCCAGTTTTGACCGCCTGGTGGGTCTTTTCGGCCCCCCCGGGCCCGGGTCGAGCGACCACAAGACGGACGTCGAGTGGGATATCCTGTTCGACGACGGGACGATGGCCTGGGTCTACAACTGGAAGAACGGGCGTGCCTACCTCGGTGACGCGGGCAAGCTCCCGAGCCAGATCACCAGCTGGCACGTTGGGGGCAAGGGTTTGAAGTGCCTTGAGCACGTCCAGGCGGTGCTCGACGAGAGCAGGAGGGAGGACTAGATGGCCACCTACACAGACAGGAGCACCGTGCAGGAGATGGTGGACAACAACGGCGTCTACAAGGAGGACGACCCGCCCTTGGCCATCTATGAGTACCAGAACGTCTTGTCAGGCAAGACGGCCTGGTGTGTGATTCTCGACCCGGCGGACGAGCCCGAGATGTGGCGCAGTCCCTTCGTGCGCAACCCCAAGTTGATCTGGGCCCCTGATAAAGGGAAGATCCAAGACCCAGGAGGAGATGAAGGATGAAGGCATACCAAATTGATGAACAGGGCCGGGTGGTGGCCGTCGCGCACCCCTGGGAAGAACAGGATGAGGACAAGGATTGGCAGAAGATTGTGAGTGACCACGGGTACATGCACATTACCGGGGGTGAGTTCTTCGGGTTCGATCTCTACAAGCACGAGGATGGCGAGAGGTATTACCTCTGCGTGGACGTGGTTTTTGAAAACCATGACTTCTTCATCAAGGACTTCTCCGAGCTCATCAGGGTCGCGCAGATTGTGCGCCCGCTGATGGAGCTGCTGTTGGCAGGAGAAGAAAGTTGATGCTCGACCTCTTGGGCAACCTGGCCCTCTGTGCGATGATTCTTGGAGGCATCGTGACCTTCATCGTCATCAACGTGAGGCATCAAAATGGCAAAAAAGGACCCGATGGACCTGTTCAGCACCAAGTTGGAGACAGGCCCAACTCAACCGATGAGTGACTTCGAGCTCATCGGCCTTCTCGAAGAGGAGCGGGCCTTGATCTTGAGGGACATCGAGGAGGAGGACCTGCCCCAGGAGGACGCTGAGGGCGCGCTGCGTCGCGCGGTGAGGTTGGGCAACTATGCTCAGGCCTTGCGGGATGGTGCTGAGGAGATAAAGGACACCGTGCGTGTCCTGGCCGGCCCCCTTTGTGGGAGGGCCTGGCTGAAGAGGCATTTTCGGGAGGAGGCGCACTTGACGCAGCTCTGTCCTCCTGTGAGGGTTAAGCCGTAGACGGTGAGACACCCTAGATCCTTATGCGAGCCGCCCGTGGAAAGACACCCTTACCGAGACTGCGCGCCTGACCTAGATGGACACCCCAGACACCACAGCGAGCCATTCTGACAAGGACACCCCGACCCGTTGAGCGAGCCATAGAACGGTGGTGCACCCGAGACTAAACAGCGAGCCGAGCTACACTGGACACCCTTCTTCGATGAGCGAGCCTTGTGGCGCAGATAACCCTTGAACAGGAAGCGAGCCGAATCTCGACGAGACACCCTAGCTACATCAGCGAGCCTGAGTATAGGTGACACCCGAAACAAACGGCGGGCCACTCAGATCTGGACACCCTAAAGGTCGAAGCGAGCCTCATATCGAGATACCCTCCCAGGAGAGCGGGCCTAAAGCGTATAGACACCCCGTACAAGAGAGCGAGCCTATCCAGGCTGGTCACCCTTTGAACGTTAGCGAGCCGTAAACCTCCAAGACACCCGGAGAAAAGCGAGCCCAAGTGATATAGACACCCTGACATATATAGCGAGCCACTTGACGTTGTACGCACTCACAAGCCCAGCGTGCCTCGAACAACAAGACACCCCTTCACGAGAAGCGCGCCATATCATATTTGACACCCGCTCATCAGAGCGCGCCACAATCAACTGGACACCCCTCCGTGGGCAGCGAGCTTACGGTCTCAGGACAACCATGCACTACGAGCGAGCCGAATGTGAGCAGACACCCCTACATGCGAAGCGAGCCATAGGTGCTGAGAAACCCTATATCAACGAAGCGAGCCCCATTTCGATCAGTCACCCCGAAAGGACGGGCGAGCCAAGATTACTTGTACACACGAGATGCACAAGCGAGCCTTCTGATCCCAGACACCCAAATGACGATAGCGAGCCATACGCTGCGGGACACCCTTAAAAAGTTGGCGCGCTTATACAGGCGCCTTTTTAGCTATAAGCAAAGGGTTATAGGCAGCACGACTATGACACTAGTCACCCACTATACATTTTCGTGCACACAGGAGGTTGTACCATGACGCCAGAAATGACAAAGCTGCGGATGATGTACAGGGGATTTCAGGATCTCCAGAAGCTGCGCATTCAAAGCGGAAACAGGAACACCACCGATGAGGTGGTCCTCGACGACGCTGACAAGGTGTTCTTCGAGGGGATGGGGAATGGCCTGGAGGTGCTGGAGAAGTCCTCCCTCAAGGCCATGAAGCGGATCCTGAAAGGGATCCCCATCTGGAAGGAGTGGCTGGATGCGCAGCTGGGCATCGGGCCGGCCATCAGCGCCTTCTTGGTGGCGGAGATCAACATCGAGAAGTGCGAGACGGCCTCGCAGCTCTGGAGCTGGATGGGCCTGAAGGTGGTGGTCAAGAACTGCCCCTTCTGCGGCGGCAAGCCTGGCAACAAGTGTTCTGTCTGCCAGGGCAAGGGCACCGTGGGCCAGGCCGACAGGAGGTTCAAGGGCCAGCGGGCCGACTACGACCCCAAGCGCAAGGCCAAGGTCTTGTATGTTATGGGCGGCTGCCTGACGAAGGCCAACGACGCCTGGAAGAAGGTCTACGACGGCCGCAAGCACCGCCGGCAGCATCAGATGGTGGCATTGTGCATGGGCTGCGGAGGAACGGGCCGGCGTAAGGGCATCATCAAGGGTGAGGACGGCAAGACGGAGGAGAAGGGCAAGGAGGTGGAGTGCTGGAACTGCGGGGGCACCGGCGGGCCGGCGCCCTGGGGCCGGGACGACAAGCACCGGCACCTGGATGCCACGCGCTACATGGTCAAGATGTTCCTGCTCGAGCTGTGGAAGCAGTGGCGGACCATCGAGGGCCTGCCTGTGCGGGAGTCCTACGCCGTGGAGAAGCTGGGCATGGCCCCCCACTCCGGGGGTGCGTCGTGATCTTCAAGTGCAGGGGCTGCGAAGACCTCCTGGACGAGACCCAGATTCTCCCGGTCACCGGGAGGCTTCATGAGCTTGTGAAGCCCGGGGAGGTCGTGCCCCATGGGGAGTGCAGCCACTGTGGGGACCTCTGCTACTCGGTGAGGGAGGTGCAGGAGCTGCGCAACACGAACCACGGAGATGAATGCCCCCTGTGCAGGCAGGGCACGGTGGAGCACGTGGCCGGCTGGGTCAAGTGCCGTGGGGAGTGTGGGGCCGCGTGCCCCGAGGAGGAGAAGCCCACCTACCCGGACCAGGCCATCGAGCGGCTCAACAAGCTGGTGGCCCACCGGCGGCAGGAGATGGAGGCCTTGACCTTCGTGCGGATCCTCGACATGAGCTCGCGCCAGGTGGCCTGGGGCGGCCTGGGCATCCAGAAGGTGCTCAACGTGGCCCTCGGCGGCGACTACCTCTGCGCGCTGCACACGCGCGCGGAGGGGGAGAAGGAGACCCGCTTCGTGGGCTTCCAGCGCATGGACAAGCCGGCCATCGGCAAGCCCAAGAAGCCGATGATCAAGAAGCCTCTCCTGGGGAAGACCTGGAACAGCGTGAGCACTGAGCCGCCCTACAAGGTGAGCGGTGATGACCGGGTGCCCCGCGCGGTTCAGATCATCGAGGAGGCCGCGGGATTGGTCATCGTACCTGAGGGGTTGGGGGACTGCACCTCTGAGGATGGGGCCGGCGCGCCGATCTTCTTGGAGCACCACGAGGGCAAGTGGCGCCTGCACGTCTGGGCTGACATCAACGACGAGGAGGCGACTAACAGGATTGACCTGTCCGGCGCCCTGGAAGACAGGAGGAAGGAGTGAAGCGCACCGACAATTTCAAGGAGGCCCCCTTGGGGACAGCCGTCATGCAGGCGTGCAGCATCTGCGGAGCGTACATGCCCTCTGTGCTGCTCAAGATGCGGGGGCCAAGTTCCGACAAGGTCCGCTACACCGGACCGATGCGGGTGGCCATCCCGGACCAGCACTGCGAGTTCTGCGCGTTCGTGGGGATGTACAAGTCCAGCGAGAAGTACGCGGGGCGCCTGGCGGCCGGGAAGATCGTGGAGGGGGCTGAACGCAAGCTGGTGGCCTTCGTCCCCTTCCTCGAGGACGAGGAGACCAAGGCGATCCGGGTGGGGGAGGAGATGGTCCCCCGCGCGCACGGCCTGGTCATCCGGGCTGAGAAGGACGGCGAGGGCATGCGGCTGGTGGAGGTCCTCGAGCGCGGGAACCCCTGCGACGCTGTGAAGGAGGACGCCAATGAAGCGGGGTAGAAATGGGAGCCTTCCGTCGTGCCTGCACATAAATGCCTCCGTGCGCTTCCCCGCGGACGATAGCGAGCGGTACAAAGCGGCGCAGCTGGCCGATGCCAAGAAGGGGATCTACTGGGGGAAGTACGGCCTGGCGCTGAAGCCCAAGGAGGACGACGATGAGGTGCGGTGAGTGCATCAACTGCAAGAAGCTGGGGAGGATCCAGCGTGCCGTCTTGGCGGCGTGCAACCCCCCCTTCAGCCACGCCAACGATGATGTGGTCGAGCTGTGGAACAGGGAGCTGCTGGAGCACCCCTGCACAAATCCACCTCTGCACGGCGGGACGGAGGTGTCCCAGTGAGCCTTTACGACTACAGGTACAGCCAGAACAAGGAGCTCGCGATGGCGCCCTTCTACGCGCTGATCATGGCGGCCATGCGGCAGGCCGATGACGAGAACAAGGCCCTGCTACAGCGGGCCTGGCCGGAGGTGTGGGCAGAGCTGTCCAAGCGCTACCATGCCCCGGGGGGCATACTGCCAGGGGAGGGTGCGTGATGGGCGCTCCCTACGAGGCGGGGGTTGGTGGTTCGCGGGGCGCCCCCATGGGAAGGGTCAGCGACCTGCCGGAGGACACAACTGAGAAGCTGTACTTGCGGCGCATGCGGTTGTACGACGGCTGCTACGACAAGGGCGGGGCGTACTGGGGCGCGCCGGACACCATGTGGTGCGCGTGGGACTCTGATGGCCGGGCCCTCTACGTGCGGGCACATTCACGGGGCGCGGCCAAGGCCAAGGTCTTGGAGAGCTGCCCGAGAGCGAGGTTCTTCCGATGACACTCAGCAAGAAGTCGGATGAGCTATTCTGGATGAGCTTCGCGAACGAGATGGGATTCCTCGGTGCTTGCCTGGTGAGGGCTTACAACGTGGACCTGGCTGTGAGGCGCACGTGGGAGCTGGGGATCAACCCCGGCGGGGAGATCATGATCTGTACCCTGGAGCGTGGGGTGCTGGAGAAGATCCCTGACAAGTGGATCGAGAAGATGCTGGTGAAGCATGAAGTGGAGGAGCTGGACGTCGAGCTGAAGAAGCTCGGGTTTGTCCCGGAGCCTGCGGACTCCGAGTAGGCGGCCTTCGGGCCGGACCGGCCCCCTCGCGGGGCCGGTATTTTAGCACAAACACGCCTTCGAGGTGGGGATAAGAGGGGTAGTCACCCACTCAAGGAGGCAATATGACTGGTGATTCTAGTGTTCGCGTTTTGCAGAAATGCAGATGCGGCGACTCCCTTTGCGGCGCGTGCGGGCAGCACATGCAGGACCATGAGGTTCTGGCCGGCCAGGGAGATGATCTTGAGGTAGTGTGCTGCCCAACCCCGCACGAGGATAAGCGACCGGGGTTTGACATTTACAGGATCGACGACCTCCTCATCGTCGAGATTGAGGTGCGGATATGATCGTGCACAAAAAGTGCATCATCCAGAGCGACCTGGACGGGGTCGTGTTTGACATCCTTCCTCTTCTGAAGGCAGTGGTCTGGAGAACCACTGCCATCATGTTGGAGACGGACGACTTCTCCCCGGACGTCCACGGGGAGGAGCGCTTCTCCCGGCTCATTGTCCGAAAGGGGCGGGAGCAGGGGCGGGGCGCGCACATCACGGAGGATCACCTCCGGAATGTGCAGAGCCAGCTGCGCGACTGGCAGCAGTGCCTGAGCATGGCGGGAGTTATCGAGCCGCTTTGGAAGGCACTGTCCTTGTGGGCGTACAAGATGCGCCCGCTGCACTACGCCTCGGCCAGGACTGGCGAGGAGGTGTGCATGAGCACGGCCAGCCAGATGTACTGGTTGGGGATGCTCAAGGGGATCACCCCCGAGTTTCATTGGGGGAAGGACAAGCTCGCTGTCTTGGAGGAGCTGTCCAAGGAGGGCGACGTGGTGGTTCTTGAGGACGATCCCATCACGATTGCCAGGCTGGCCTCCTCCAACCTGGCCCGGGCCATCCTGGTCCCCGCGCAGCCCTGGAACACCTGCATCCCGGGGATGGGCTTCCAGGACGTCTACCGCATGTCCGCGGCGGACGTGGCTCAGCTTCTCATGGTGGAATCATGAAACTCATCGTCCCCAGCGAGGAGTTCATTCAGCGGGCCATGGACCTGAAGGCTCGCTACGACGAGGCCCGGAACATCTGGGCCGCCACCATGAGAAGCGTCCATCCGCCGCCGTCTTGTGATGCCTGTGACCACCACGGGTGCTGCAAGACCATCCCCCTGGCCTTGATGTTTGAGGCCGTGGTGATGCTCGTGCGGTTCCAGAACCGCCCGGGCCTGGTCAACCGCCTCATCGACCAGGGCAACGAGATGGACCTGGTCTTGGGTGACCCCGCGGCGGAGGGGTCGGATGCGAGGACGGCGGCGTGGGTGGAGCGGGACGAGGAGTGCGTCCTGCGCCGCAAGGGGCAGTGCTTCGGGTATGACGTGGCGCCGCTGTCCTGTCGGGCGTACTTCGTCACCACGCCCATGGAGCACTGCTGCAAGGACCACCAGGTAGCCTGGTGGAACAGCGGCCCTCTGAAGGCTCAGGCCATGGTGGAGGATATGAAGTTCCTCCGCCTGTGCACTGGGGAGCTCCCCCCGATGGACTGGAGGCCGATGGGCGCCATGATGGGCCTGGCGGTGAGGCTGGCCAACGGTGAGGAGCTGAACGTCGTCAAGAAGTAGTGCCGGCCTGGCCGGTGGGGCCCGCCACTTCGGTGTGCGGGCCCTTTTTTAGTTGTGATAGGATCGGCGGGGAAGGAGGCTCCCGGATGCGCAGAACAGTTCAGGAAGCAGACTTGGCTGTCTCTGTTTTGAAGAAGATGGGATTGGCTATCACGAGGTTCACGGTCGCGCCTGATTTGGTGGATCTTCTGGACGTGTCGAGGGAAGAGCACCAGGACGTGTACAAGATCTCGGAGTTGCTGCGGGTCATCCGGCCCATGGGGAAGCAAAGGATCCCTCGGTTGCAGGGGATAGTGACCGGGCGCGTGGTGAACCTTTCAGCTTGGCACGACCAGGGTTTCGCCAATCAGGATGGCCTGGCTGGGCTCCTCGGTCTCATCTTTATCGACCCCCCGGAAGAGGGCGGGGAGGAGTTGGCCACCCTGCATCTCTCCACAGCCCTGTATCCCAAGTTCTCCGCCGCCCTGCGAAAAGCCCGAAAGGATTGATATAAGGGGGGAAGTCGTGGGAGCCCTTTGATTGGACGCAAGGGGGCCACCACATCTCAACAACTGGACGCTAAAGGAGGAGTAGATGAACGACGCAGCAAGGATGCAGGCCCTCGCGCAGGCCGCGGACACAAACAGGTTTCAGAAGGCTGTCGAGAGCCTGCTGATGGAGATGCAGGCCGAGCATCTGGCCCTGCTGAAGGTGCTTGGGGGGACGAAGCACGGGGACGTGCTCAAGAAGCGGTATCTGGGGTACGTGGCGCAGGCGCGGTCGCTGCTGGACGCCTTCGCTGACTCGGCTGAGCAGTGCGCCATGGCCTTGGACGGCCGGGGCGGGGGAGACGTGGACACCTTCCTGAAGAACGTCGAGGCGGCGGGCGCCGAGCTGGACGACTTCTCCCCTGTGCCGCTGAAGGTTGTGCCTCGCACGGTCAGCAGCTTGCGGGCCCAGGCGGGGAAGCTGTCCACCAACATGGGCAGGCTGGTGGACACCTTCATCATGAGCGCCGGCTACGAGAAGGATGGCATTGAGCACCGGCTGGCGCACGCCTTCGTGGCCGACTGCCTCAAGAAGAACATCTCTCCGGGTGATGAGAAGTCCCTGGAGGAGACGACAGGCCAGCTGGCGAAGGTCGCTGGAGAGCTCCATGCGTGGTACAGGGCCGCTCAATCTGCCCCCGCATCCGCGTAAGGGCAGGTCTCTCAGGTTTGGAATCCAGCGTGCGGGGGGCACTCCTCCCCGCACGTTGGAGGTTTCCCTGTGGTGCTTCGCCATCGCGGTGGGGACCGCAGTTCTGTGGTTGCAGAGCTGCTGAGCGCCCTTCCCGGGCGCTCATTTTAGCCATGACCCGGGTATAAGGAGAGCAACTTAACCTGGGAGGTTTGAAATGAACACGAGGGAAATGTTGGAAGGTTTTGGTCTTACCAAGTCTGCGCACAAGGAGCTCATGCAGCTGGTGGGCTACGCGAAGAGCCGCGCGAGCACGCTGGAGGAGTTCGCGAATGTGGTGAGCCGCCTCCGCGACATGGAGCCGCGCGCAACGCTCTACGAGATTTATCTCGCGGGCTTCCTGCTCGCGCTGGAGGCGCAGATCGGGTTGGACCCGCGCACGGCAGTCCGGGTTGCGGGGGGCTTCGATTTTGACGTCCTGACGGTGCGGAACTCGGAGCACATGGAGGAGCACCGCCTCTGGGCCGCCAAGGAGGGCATCCTGGTTCGGTGGGAGGGCTGGATGGACTACTGCGACCTCTGGGGCAGAAGCGACGAGGCGCACGAGATCATCCCGTCTGCGGACATGGGCGAGCACGGTTTCGTGTGCGTCGTGGGCAAGACGCCCTACGTCTTCGGTCTCCACTACAGCCCGGAGGAGAAGGACTGGTCAGTCCATTCATGATTGTCACGGGTGAGCAGTGGGCGGTGATGCGGGCCCTGTACATGAGGCCGGGTCAAGGGTCTGTGGCCCTGGCCGCCATGACGAGCGTCCCCCGGCCCCTGGTCCAGAGGGCCTTGGCCTCCCTGCGGCGCATGCGCTACGTGCAGAAGAGGGATGGGCAGGCAGTGCTCACCGAGCTGGGCCGGGGCGTGGTGGACAAGGCCGTGGCCGCCGAGGTGGAGAAGCGAGAGCGTGATGCTGGTCCTGGATGATCTGTACGGCGTCCTGGGGGTGCCCCCGGGGGCTACGGACGCTGAAGTGAGGGAGGCTTGGAAGAAGTGCGCGCTGCGGTGGCACCCGGACAAGAACCCGGGCGACCAAGAGGCAGAGGAGAGGTTCAAGGTGTGCTCGAACGCCTACCACACCCTGGGGGACCCGGTGCGGCGGCGGGCCTACGACGACTACGTGTGGCCGCCGGACGACGCCAGGACGTGGAAGGTGGACCCCACCAACATCTGGGAGACCATCGAGAGGGACGCCATCATCCTCTACCGGGATGCGAAGAGGAAGGCGCGCCGCCCCTGGCACAGCACCTCGACGAGCTTCGACGTGGAGGGCCACTACCGCGCTCGCGCGCGGGGGCCGGAAGGAGAGGAAGCAAGAAGAGCCTGGCGTCGCAGTAAGCGCCCACACCACCGGCCGGGCATGATCTGGCCACAACTGGAGAACGAAGAGCCGGCGTAGTAGGATAGCTCCTCGCAGACCCCGGGAGGATCGTGATGGCTGACCGGCCAGTCCAGAGAGGAAAGCCCCTGTCCATCGAGATAGAGATCCGCTTCAAGTACGCCGATGGCGTCACGGAGGCGAGGTCCTGGTCTTGTTCAGGACTCAACTGGAACGAGACGCCAGAGCAGATTGTGGTCAACGGGACCAAGTTGGGTGTGATCCCCGTCAAGGTGGAGGAAGCCCAGCCCACGCAGGAGCTTGTCGTCATCCCCGATAAAAAGGTGGATGGCAACAACTGAGCCGGTTCGCCGGCTTTTTAGCAATCTTTCTCGCGTGCAGGGCATAAGAGAAGCAACTACCCCTGCACGTATCTCTACAACCAAAGGAGGAGAGAATGGCTAAAAGGCCTGCAAGGAAGGTGTTTCTCGTCGGGTTCCCAAAGGACCGGCGAGATGAGTTAGACGCGTGGCTCCGAGAGACCCGGGGGGCCTACATCTACAAGCACTGGGAATCCGGGTCCAGCTATGGCAACAAGGACATCCCCACGTCCTGTGATGTGGCCATCGTGGCCACGGTGCATGGTGCCCACCCCACAGCCGTGTGCCGGGACCTCAAGAAGGAAGGGATCCCTTTCGTCTTGGCTCAGTTCAGCAGGACGGGCCCCTGGGTGGATCTTCTGGACAACTACCTCCCGCCCACGGAGGAGGAGATCGAGGAGGCCCCTCCGCCGGAGGAGGAGGTTGAGGAGGAGGCTGCGGCGCAGGAACCTGAAGAGTCAATCTGGTTCATGCGGGAGGTCCTGCACGAGAAGGCCAAGCAGGTGTTGGCTTCGGACCTGAAGGAGGGTGACATCCTCGTCGTTGGTGACGCCGGGGAGCCTCTGCACATCACGGCGGCCGGGGGCACCAAGAACAACGTGGACCTCCTCACGATCACCTCTGAGGGCGAGGAGGACATGATGAGCATCCCGGCCATGCTCTACGTCAAGGCGATTCCATGCCAACACGAGCCGGGGAACCACGTCGTTTGGAACGGGAAGCACGCCATCTTCAGCTGCCGATTCTGCGGCGCCGAGGGGAAGGCGAGCAAGCCACAGGTGACGTGGGATCATGCCTGACACCTGGGAGGATTATCCGCAGCTGCTGGAGATGGACATCGACTACCTCAAGACCTTCGAGGTTGAACGGCCAAACGACGTGACGAAGCTCTCTCTCGGCACTGTGCTGGACGACTCTCGACTTCGGGAGATCTTGACGATGATGGGATGTCGTGTGGTGTTGAAGAAGTAGGGGCCCTCTCGGGGGCCCGCCCGGGGGAGACCCCGGGTTTTAGCTCGGACACCTATTTTACGGTGAGTCCCAACTCCCTCGGGGTGGCTTTCCCCGCCCTTACCAATCCCTGAGCGCGCTCATATCGGTCATAGTGGTATTTACTCATGGGTCCACTTGTTTCTGCCACAGGTAACGGGTGTTTTGGGAGGGGGCCATACTGTTTCAGCATTTCGGCCCGGTTGTTGGGGGCAATCGGGGTAACATCGAGTCGCGGGCGGTTCATCGCGAACACCTGTTCAGGCGCCATCAACTCTGTCCCAGATCCACCCCCGATGTGCACCAAGTTCTTCTTCTTGATCTTTGCCTTTCCTACTGCGGGGGTGCCCCCCCGGTGGGCGATGTCACCCCCTGCGCGGCTCACGGCATAATCTCTCACCCTATCGTCAAGCTGCCCTTGGGGGTGAAGCCACATGCCTCTCACACTCGTTTTTGTCTGTCCCGGCACGAGGAACTCACGTCCTGCGCGGCTCCCAAACTCAGACTGTGCCGCGGCCAACCCTTCCGCTGTCCCGCCTGTCTGTACGGGCACAAGCTCACTCGACCTCGTGTGGTATACGTCGGACCCCCTTGTGTCAGATACCCGTGGCGCTTTTTCGCGCCAGCGTCCGTCGACCATGGTTCCAGGTCGTTCAATCTCCGGGAGTTCTCCGGTCTCAGACTTTTTCCACTTCCGGTAATTTTTTAGGCGCTCTTTAATCGGCAGCTCAGATCCGCGAGATTCCCGAGACGTGGATCGGAAAGCGCGCTTCAAATCAATTGGGTGCTTGCCGTGTGGGGTCATTCCTGTACTGGACCACCCCCTCCTTTCAATTGCTTCCAACATCAGCTCGCGGGCTTTCTTCGACTTGGCTATGCGTTGTAGCGCGATTTTCTCCATCTCATCTAGGAAAGAGCGCAGTACTCTAGTCATCGCTTCTCCTGCATCAGGTCGCGGACCTGCTGGTTGAGCTGCTCCTTGTTCGTGGAGAGGTTGCGCAGCACCTGGTCGATGCCCTCCCGCGGCTTGGAAGTGAAGATGCGGCGCAGGAAGCCTGACTGTGGGTGTGACTCAAATCTCTGCACCTCCACAGTGCGCTCCTTCTTGGGGAGGTGCGCGTGGGACTCATGGCGGATGGCCCGACCGATGACCTGGTTGACCTTCTCATCGTTCCAGTGGGGCTCGAGCACCTGGACCTGGCGTGTCCCTTTCAGGTCCAACCCCTCTCCGCCGGCGGAGGAGACCAGCAGCGCCTTGATCTTCCCCTTGTTGTAGTCCTGGACGATGCGCTTGCGCTCGTCAGCCCCCACCTGGCCGGTGAAGTAGGCGTGAGGCACCTTCTTCTTCTCCAGCTCTCGGCCGTAGACGCCCAAGGTGTCCAGGTAGTTGGAGTAGATGACCCCCTTGTGTCGCGGGTTGTCCTCTCGGCGCTTCTCAAAGTCCTTCACAGCGCGCTGCACCTTCGGGGAGCCCTGGGGCCCACCGAAGGGGCCCTCGGTGTTGGAAATCTGCCTCACCTGGCTCTGGAAGGCGTTGAGGGAGGGGAGGTCCTTCTTCCCGGGCGGAAGGCCAGCGCGCAGGCGCGCGCGGACGTCGAAGGGCAGCTGTCCCCAGGCGTAGTCGTGCAGCTTGGTCTGCCTCTCCGTCATGGGAACGGTGATGGTCTTGTCCGTCCGTGAGGGGAAGTTCCCCCCCTGGCTCTGGTGATAGTCCACCCAGGTCCTGAGGGTCTCACCCAGCTCCTCCTTGCGGACCAGCTCTGGCTTCTTGCGAGACCAGGGCATGAAGGCTGTCCAACCAGTGGGAGGCTGCGCCACGTACTTGTCGTTGAACGCCTTGCCAGTGGGCAGGACCCGGTCTCCCGCGGCGATGTTGACCAGCGGCGCCACGTCCTCCGGCTTGTTGTAGACCGGTGAGGCCGTCAGGAGCATCCGCTTGTTGGCCAGGGCCTTGCGGAGCTCCTGGTGCGTCTTGGACTTGGGATCCCGCGCGCGGTGTGCCTCGTCCACGATGAGCATGTCGGTGGGCTTGATGCCCTTCAAGGCGGCCCGCTGAAGGCTCCCGATCTCCATGGGGGGCCACCCCGTGACGTGTTTGGCAACCTCCTTCTCATAGTTGGCGCGCAAGGCGGCCGGCACCAACACGGTGGTCTTATTCGGCCGCAGCTTGACCGCGGCCGCGATGGAGGTGAGCGTCTTGCCGCTGCCCAGGCCGTGGGCCACAACCAGGCCAGGCTGCCCCTTCATGCGCTCCACCACCCGCTTCTGGTGGGGCATGAGGCGGGTCTTGACCCTGGCCGCAGCCTTCTTCTCCATGGGGGAGAGGATCTCAGGCTGGAAGCGTTGCTTGAACTGCTCACCGGCTCCTGAGAGGCGGTCGTGTTCTTGCTCAAGGCGCCGGCGCGCGCCCTCTCCCTGGAGGTGGGTTCCTCTCTTGTCATAGAGGCCCCGTTTTACTAGCCTGCCCACAATGACCTCGCGGGGTTGGTCCACGTAGAAGACCTGGTTGCCTCGCAAGTCCCTGTCCTTGAATCCCAGGATGTGGGTGCCCTCGATGACGTGTGGGCGGTCGATGTTCTTGTTGATGAAGGCGCGCGCCTCCGCGGTGCCGGCCCACTGTTTGCCCTTGGGGGCAGGGACGCCGTCCAGGTTCAGGAGAGGGAGGCCCGTCTCGGAGGAGATGCGCCTCGCTTCGGTGGTCTTCCCGGCGCCGGGGAGGCCCGTGACCAGGACGTGCCCGCGCGCGGAGATCTTCTCCAGCTCGTCGAAGAAGCTGGGGAGCATCATTCGTACTCCACCCGGGCGATCTTTTGCATCTCGTCGGCGAAGGCCGCCAGAGTCACCTCATCCATTTTTCAGCTTCTCCACGATCTTGACGATGGGCTCATCCTTGACCTTGTGCTCCCCCAGCATGATCTCCCGAGCGATCCTCACCACCTCCTTGGTCATCTTCTCTCGGCTGGTGGCCATCATGAAGTAGGCCATTGAGCAGAAGTTCTCCACGATGGAGGTCTTGTACCAACCCTCCAGACGACCGTACTGCTGGATGTGAAAGTACATGCTGATGGTGTACGCCTGGAGCTCCCAGTGCTTGCGCCAGGGGTCAGGGAGCTGGGGGATGAAGTGGGCGCCGGAGATGATGAGCCACAGCGCCACGTAGAGGATCTTCCAGAACCCAGGCACCCAGAACAGGGGCACCCACCCGAGCAGGATGAGCAGGGCGCCTTGGGACATGGGCCACAGGTAGAGGTAGCTGAACAGCGGTCGGGACCACTTCTTGGCCTGCTGTGCATGCTTCAGCTCATGAGCCATGGTCTGCCACTGCTCTGGCCTGTCCCCATACTTGTCTGGCCAGGCGATGGAGTAGCCGATGGTGGTCCAGTACCGCTCCAGGTAGGAGTCCTTGCGGTCTTTGGGGTAGACGAGGTTGAGCAGGAAGTTGAACAAGGCGTGGTACCAGAAGCTGGACTTCTTGCCCGTCTTGATCTTCTTGACGAGGCCGGCTTTCTCTGCCTCAAGGGGCAGTTTCTCAAAAATCTCTTGGTCTGTCATGGGCTCCTCCAGCCCTCTATGTTCCGACACTCCTGTGAAAACGGCAACCTCTGAGCGGCATAAGAGAGTCAGTACCAACAACACTGGAGGAAGTTATGCAGACGCAGAGTGAAGCAGCCCCAAACGGGGTTCACGTTCCGGTGGGGGTTCTCGACGGGCTTATCCCGAAGGGGACTCCACAGGAGAGATTCGGAGAGGATGTCCTGTGGGCCCTCCCGACGGAAGAGGCGGCCCAGAAGTTGCGCGAGCAGGCCAGCGACGCCGAGGGTGCCACCCTCCCGTGCAACAAGTGTGGGGGCACTTTCCCTGTCGCCGCGTTCAACGTGGACAGGGCAAAGGGGCATGACAGGTTTGGCCGGTCCGCGACGTGCCGGGAGTGCGCGAACAAGATCGAGCGGGATCGGCGGCGGTCGGTGGCGGAGAAGCGCGTGGTGGTGGCCGGGGGGAAGGGCGCCCACAAGAAGAAGGCCAAGAAGGCCAAGCCCGCTGCCAGCCCGCAGCAGTCGCTCCAGGCTCTCCTCGACAAGAAGAAGGCCCGGTTCCAGCAGCTCATGCCTCAGGTGGAGAAGCTGAACCAGGAGATCCGGTCCATCGAGACGGTCTTGGAGCTGCTGTGAGTGAGCGCAACGCTCGGCGCGAAGAGAACCTGGAATGGTTCTCCGCGCAGAGGTGGGGCCGCCGCCCCGGTGGGCGGCCCCACGACGACGTGCTCCGCGTCGTTGGGAGGAGATTCTTCATCCCGGCGTACGGGATGGTCTTCTTCCTCACGCGGAACGCTGAGAGTGAGGAGTTGTTCACAGTCCCGCAGCTTCTGGATGCCCCCGGCGTGCGAGAGCACTTCTCTGGGGGATTTCGCTGAAGCTCCAACAAGAGCAGGGTGGTCACCCTGATGAAAGACATCTTGTGGTGGGGCTACAGCAAGCAGGTGAGGAACGTCACGGGCGTGGGGTATCGAATCTGCATTGACATGCAGGACGTGCTCGCTGAGGTCATCAAGGGGATGCGGCGATCCAACGCCCACCTCGTCATGGGGCTGAAGCGGTTGCTCTTGGCTGACGGAGAGAAGGTGGTCGGGGATCATATGGACGCGCTCCGGCGCGTCGCCAGCTGCCAGATGCAGCTGCCCTGGACGGAGAGCGCCTTGGAGCTCTACCCCCTCGTGCTGTTCTCGATGGGGACCAAGCTCAAGGCTCTGGAGCTGTCGGACGATGTGGATGCTGAGGCGTTGCTGTTCTCCCGCGTCCTGGACGGACTGGAGGACAGAGATCTTCCGCGGACGTTCGGCGTGAATGAGGACATGCACTTGTCGAAGTCGGACATCATTTCTCGGCTGGAGGCAGACGCGCAGGAGTTCTTCTCTGTGCAGTGGGCTGCTCGTGCTCAGGCAATACCTGCGCAGTAGGTGTGGGGGGGGGATTGGGCGCTTCGGCGCCTTTTTAGCTGTCCCCCGAAGGACTGATCGTTTTTGGGGATAAGCAGGGTAATTACAGAGGAGGCGAACTTATGTGGAGTTTGGAAACAATCAAGAGGCTCAACAACGAGGCCTGTGAGAGGCAGGCGAGGAAGAACGACGACATGCTGCTTCCTGCGGTGATCGAGACGGAGGAGGACATCCTCCCCGAGAACCTGCGGGTCCCGATGCTGTGTGAAGAGGGGTGCGATGCTGTCCAGCTGGAGGAGCTGGCCGTGGTCATGGTGGACCACAGCGGGTGGGGTGCACCTCACGAGCGTGCCGACACCCAGGAGCAGTTCTTGGATCGTCTGCGCAGGATGTTGAAGGAGCATGGACCCTTGGCGGTGGGCATGGAGAGCGCCAGCCAGTTCCAGGGGCATGTTCGGATCTGGAAGGCTACAGAGTGATGGTGCTCAACTTCGCCGGCCAGTTCTACTTTTTGAGCAACTTTTCTCCCAGCGTGATTCGATATGACCGTCGGGAGTGGGACTCGGCTGAGCACGTGTTCCAGGCGATGAAGACCAGGAACAAGGAGCAGCAGGAGGAGGTGCGCTTGGCACATACTCCTGGAGAGGCCAAGAGAGTCGGCCGGCGGGTTGTTCTCCGCCGGGACTGGGAGGAGGTGAAGGACAAGATCATGGCGGACATCCTGTTCGAGAAGTTCCGGCAGAACCCGGAGCTGCTCGAGAGGCTGCTTTCCACGAACGACGACGCACTTGTTGAAGGAAACAACTGGTGTGACAACTACTGGGGGCGTTGTTTTTGTGGCAAGTGCTACTTGCGTCGCGCAGAGGAACCAAACCTGGGGCGCAACCGTCTCGGTGAGCTGCTCATGGACACCCGGGACATCTTTCGGAAGCCTCCGTGGGCCTGAAAAAAATAAGCACTTGCGGGGATAAGGGGAGTAGTTGGGAATCACTCCAACGGATGTCGAGGGCTGGTGCGAGACGCCAGAGCGACACATCACTTTAGCTGTACACAACCAAGGAGGAAGCAAGGATGAAAATCATCTATCACACAGACCTGGACGGGCACTGCGCCGCCGCAATCTCTCTTCGGTGGGCGCGCCTGGAGAGAAGGGCGGGCAACAAGGACTGCACCGCCGTGGAGCTGATCCCCATGAACTACGGGTGGGACTTCCCCTGGGGTCGGTTTGAGGCCGGGGAGCTCGTACACATGGTGGACTTCAGCCTGCCCGAGGAGGACATGGAGCGCCTGGTGGGCCTGGTCGGCGCGGAGAAGCTGGTGTGGCTCGATCACCACGCGACGCAGATCAAGATGGAGCAGGGCAACGAGGTCCTCAAGGCCTTGCGCGGGGCCCGGGTGGATGGCACCGCCGGGTGTGAGCTGACCTGGGCCTACCTGTTCGGCACGAAGGTCCCGGAGGCCGTGCGCCGCCTGGGCCGCTTCGACGTGTGGGACTTCGCTGACGAGCCGGAGATCATGACGTTCAAGTACGGCATGGAGAGCGTCCCCAACGAGCCGGCCGAGGAGATCTGGGATGAGGTCATCCCCTTCCCGGCCAAGGCCGGAGATCCCAAGACGGTGGCGCACCCGGAGGACATCGCCAGGCGCATGGCCAACATCCTCGAGGCGGGTTGCCACGTGCAGTACTACGTGGAGGAGCAGAACCGCATCAAGGCCGCGGGCATGGCCTTCGAGGCGGTGCTCCAGGGCCACGGGGTCATCGCCCAGAACTCGGGAGGCAACAGCGCCGCCCTGGAGCCTGTGTTCAACCCCGACCGGCACGCGTTCATGGTGCTGTTCTGGCTCAACAAGCGTGGGATCTGGGACGTGCGCCTCTACGGCACCCCGTCCAGCAAGTTGCATCTGGGCGAGCTGGCTAAATATCTCTCCTACGATGGGAAGGGTGGAGGGCACGTCGGCGCCGCCGGGTATCAGACGGACGTCCGCCCTTTCAAGTAGGTGTTGTGGTTAAAAAGGAGGGGGCCGCGAGGCCCCCTCCACTACCCTTCTGAGGTGTAGTCCTGGACCGCTGCGATGGCCAGGGTGCACCACCTGCCCCAGGAGTCCTGGGGCAGTTTTACCTTTATCCCGCCCGCCCGGGCGTAGCCCTGCCAGCAGAACCACAACCGGGTAAGCAGGATGCCGTTGTGCCACCGGTCCCAGACCTCTGGGCCGTCCACAGCGGTCTCACAGTTGCCGTCCGTCCTGTCCCACACCGCCACGACGAAGGTGTGGTTCTCGTAGAGGACCTCCACTGCAAGGTGGGGGAGCGGTCCATGGCTTGGGTGAAGCCAATCCAGCCTGTCTCCAGGGAGAAAGTAGACCTCCCGGACGATCTCAGGGAGCGAGGGTTTCGCGAACATCCATGAGCTCTGAGAGGTCCTCATCACTTGCTCCCAATCGTCTGGCAACTTCAATGAGCGCCTCTACGCGTTCAAGGTTGTTCTCCCCGTAGCTGCGGGAGAGCAGCACCGCGAACTCGTCTCCTGCACCCTCCCACCGCCGAAGATCTTCTGCGGAGAGGATGCCCTTGCGGAACAGCAGCTCCACCAGGGCGAGCAGTTGCCCTGGTACTCTCAGCTGGTTAATCTGCGCTTCTTGGCGCAAGGCTTCTTCATCCGGGGCCGCGCCGGGATCTGCGTCATTCATAATCGTGCCTCCTTTTGAAACCTTATACCATTGGGGAGGCAACTCTTGACACGGAGGAAGAAGTCCATGGAATTGAACGACAATGAGAAAACCTTGTTGCGCGCGCTGCGCGCGGCGGGGGACACACCACTCACCGCGAAGGAGGCGGCCGCACAGATGTTCGGCCAGCCCGACCCGACCCCCGAGCAGATCCGGACGGCTCGGAACGCGCTGCGCCGGCCCGCGAAGGAGGGCCTCACAGACAAGCTGGAGAGAGGCAAGTACACACTCAGCCTCAAGGGGTCACTTCTGCTGAAGAAGGTGCCCTGATGGTGCCCGTGTTGTTCCTTCTCTACTTCATGTGGGGTGGGAGTATCTACATGGAGGAGGGCTTGGCGAGCTGTTACAGCCCGTGGAAGGAACAGTACATGGAGAAGAACGGCAGGAGGGTTCAGGTCAGCAATGGCATCAAGCCCTACTGCAACTGGTTCCGGTACAAGTACCTCCCCTCCGATCCCCTGATCGCACACAGGTCGTTGCCCTGCGGAACGCATGTCCTCCTGTACAACAAGAAGACCGGGCGCTCGGCGGCAGCCATCGTGGGGGGTCGGGGGCCCTACGGCGCTATCGGTTGGCGGAAGAGGGGGCACATCTACTGCCGCGAGCCAGGGAAAGGCCGAAAGAAGGGCTGGTGTGTGAAGCGGCCCAAGCGCCTCTCCGGGCCAAGAGATCCTGGGAGGTGGCGGGGTGTCGCTGACATGACCCTTCCTGTGAGGAGGGCTGGGATGCGCTGCATGTCCAACATCGTGATCATCACCTCCTTCAGTGAGATCGCGCGGGCGCGGAAGGTGTTCCGGCGCCGCCGGGGAAAACGAGCCCGGTGACGGTATAAGCAAAGCATAACTAACAACGGAGGTGGTCTTATGTTGCGTCTTGGGGCACAGCAGTTCTCTCGAGCTGTGCGCGCTGCACGGCGTGTTGCTCGAGTGAACAACGAGTGCTCATTTTTCACAGACAGGTTGCGTCTCGTCGCTTTCGATGGAGACGCGTCACTGGAAGCATCGGATGGTGCTTCTCGTGTTGTGTTCCCTCTCGATGGGGATGGAGACCTGGAGGAGATGTACCTCATCGGAAAGGAGCTGGGCTCCGCCCTGCTCCAGCCGAGGAAGGAGGAGATGGTTGAGCTGTCCGTGGTGAACGGGAAGTCAGCTGTCATCACGCGAGGAAGGGACAGCGTTCATGTCCAGCGAGAGGGCCTTGTCATGGGAGAGCCATTCTTCGACCTGCCCCCCGACGCGAGCATGCAGGAGGTTGGGAAGTGGTCCGGAGAGAGCTTCCTGGAGGCACTGCGGTATGTGCTCCCCGCCTGTCTCCCGCCCAGTGAACACCTCCGGAGGAACATCTATGGCATTGAGGTGACGCGAAAACGCCTCCTCACGACGGATGGCCACAGGGCACACTTCGCAGCCCTGAGCGGGTGGTGTCGCGGCGCAGGGCGCCTCCCTACCACGGCTGCCTGGTTCATGAAGGACACGCTGTCCAAGGATGATGAGGTGTTGTTGTTCGAGTCCGAGGACAGGTGGGCGTGGCATTACGGGGACAAGGAGGTGTGGGTCAACAGGAATTACCAGCCGGACTACCAGGACATGAGGCAGGCACAGGCCACACCGGACCTCGTAGACAAGCACGTCCGCATCGAAGTGATGGTCCCCGTGGTCTTGGACATCTTGCAGGAGCTACAGAAAGCCAAGGCCGAAATCGTGCAGCTCACGTCGCGCAGGGAGTCATTGCGATTCGTGGGTAAGCTCGAGGACCACACAGAGGTGGCCCGAGTGAAGGTGAAGGCGGAGAGGCGCGCACCTTCGGGTACCTTTCGGATCTTGTTGAACCTCAAGTATCTGTTGGAGGCCTTCTCCATCCCAGGTGGGAAGCTGGCCACGCTGACTTTCGGGGAGGAGAACATCAGCCCCGTGGGCGTGAGCTCCCCTGGTTTCGGCGCGGTGATCATGCCGCTGAGGCCCTGATGGCTCCCGAGAAGCGGGGTCTTGAGGACTGGGCCGCCCACACTTATGGCGAGTGGCTGTCATCTGGGGGTTGCAGTGCGGGTGAGTCAGAGGAGATGATAGTCATGGACGCACTTCAGACCGATCTGTTCGGCCTGAAGGACTTGACGCTACAGGAGATGTTCGACGTGCCGGAAACCGGCTACCACATCAGGACCACCTTCCAGAACCACCACATGGAGAACTATGCCGACTTCGACTGCTGACCTCATAGTCGGGGTCGACGAGGCCGGCGTGGGATGCTGGGCAGGCTGCTGCTTTGTGGCCGCTGTCGCCATTGACCGGGGGGTAATTCTTCCGGAGTGCGTGAAGGACTCGAAGTGCGTCTCGGACATTCGGATGGCCCGCGCGGTCGTCCAAAGGTCCGCGGCGCACATCTTCGTGGAGAGGGCTTCCGTCCGTCTCATCAACGACCTGGGCATCTGGAATGCCTGGCAGAGAGCGATGAAGACGCTGTTGGGCAGAGTAGAGCGCCTGGACGCAAACCTCGAGGTGATCATCGACGGAAACCGCCCTGTACCTGGCCGAATGGGCCGTTGTGTGCCTCGCGCAGACAAGACCATCCCGGTCGTTGGGGCGGCCTCCATCGTGGCAAAAGATGAGCAGCTCTGGTCGATGTGGGTGGCAGACCAACGCCACCCTGAGTACGGCTTCGATCAGCACCACGGGTACGGAACATCTCAACACCGGGAAGCTCTGGAGACCCACGGAATATGTGACCTCCACCGCACCGGCTACAAACCGATCAAAGCGGTCCTGGAGGCAAGGAGACCATGAATCCAATGTCAAGAAGAAAGCTCCCCAATGAGCGCGAGGCTGTAACGCACCACTTCGAGATCCCAGGAGAGGTGCAGAAGTGCGCCGAGTGCGGAGCTGAGATGCACGCCTTCCCCACGTCGCCTCACATCGACGCCTACATCACGGGAGGCGTGCAGGAGGATGGAACCCTCGGAGAGATCTTCATCGTCCACTCAGGGCAGGGGACCTTCATCAGAGGCCTGCTGGACGCGCTGGCCATGTCCATCTCCATCGCGTTGCAGTGGGGCGTCCCGCTGGAGTCCATCACCTCCAAGATGCGGCGGACCAGGTTTGGTCCGTTCGGCAAGGTCTTGGGGGCCCCGGTGGGCATGGCAGAGGGGAACAAGCCCTACGTGACGACCACCAGCGTGGCCGACTACATCGGTGCGTACCTGGACTACAGGTTCCCCAAGGGGAAGATGCGTCCGGAAACGCGGGAGACACTCGGAATGGTGAACCCGGATGACAAGTCCTGATCCCTTCTTCGCGGTCTGGATCAAGACAACACAAGGGTCCATCTACAGGATCCCAGACGTGACGGAGCAGCAGCTGTCTCTCTTCTTGGAGGGGCTGAACAGCTCGGACAGGAGTGACCTGGTCACGCTGGCCAACTTGAGCCAGTCAACCCTCGTCCTGCGCGTGGCCATCATCAAGGAGGTGGGGATGGTGGGGACCGAAGACGTCTGGAGGAGCCCCCATGCTTGACCTGAAACACGGCCCGGGCGTGTGCCTCAACTGTGGCTCCGCCTCCCGTGGCAACACGTTCGAGGGCGTGGTCGTCTGCTCCGAATGCGAGCGCCTGGCCATCGCCTCCATGGACCAGGCGGAGAGGACGTTCGCGGAACTGCGGGTCGTGTTCAAGGAGTCCATCCGTGTCGCGCTGGCCTCTGGGAAGTTCAGGCAGAACATCATCGTGAAGGAGGGGGACACAGCACCCCCCACTGCGGAGGAGATGGCCGACTTGGCTGGGCGCCTGGCCGGGTGGCGAGGCCGTTGACATGCGCTCCTACTGGGGGTTAAGCTGTGTGTGCTTCCCCCTGGTAGCGTCCAGGGTCTGCGTCGGGGGGCCCCAGGTTTCGGCCTGGGGCCCTCTTTTTTAGCCATGCCACGGATTGAGATCACAAAGGATGGGCAGGTCCTGGCTGCGGTAGAGTCTTCCTGGACTCCCGCACGAGCGGAGATCTTAGTGCAGGGGGAGACCTCCCAAGCCGTCTACATCCCCCGCGCGTCCCTGGGACCCATTGTCAAGTTCCACTTCGCTCAAGGCACCCCGTTGGCCAGCTTGCTGAAGAGCTGTCACATTTTTGTGGACTCACGTGACCTCGGAGCGTTCTCCCTGATACACGGCCGCAGAGAAAAAGATCGAGGGGAAGTTGTTGCGAGATCCCTGGTTTTCATTCAGGGAAGTCCCTCTCTTGAAAATCATGAGCAAGCCTACCTGGACACCATGTCAAAAATTTAGTTGACTGTACCAACAGTGTGGGTACAGATGGGGGAGTGAGCATCGAATCCACACCACTCCCAGACAAGTCTCTTATGGACGAAGTGAAGCTTCTCGAATACTGGGAGGGGCGTGGTGTCAAGTTCAAAGTGGATGATTTTTATCACTATTGCAGGTCACACGGACTCCTCTCTCATGTGCAGAGAGATGCGTTCCGAGACCACTTCTACCGGATATTGGCTTTGGGTTTCGTGGAGGGCATCGCAACGCTGGCGCCCGGACACACCCCACCCACCGTGTTCGGGAAGGCGAGCGGATGAGCGATAACAAACCTCCTGATATGGACGAAGTAAAAGGGCGGTCGCGCCCCCGCGGGGGCGTCCCCCCCGTGAGGATTCCTCCCCTCGGGGCACAGCCAATCCTCGGGGAGAATGATGAGCCCCTGTCGATGTCAGAACAGGCCGCCATCCTGACAGACCCCACCAACCCGCTGAGCCCCATGTACGACCCCTCGGCCGCTGCGGCACATCCGCCGCCGCCCCAGGGGTCTCCACGTCCGCCGGCCGCACGGACGAGGCAGCCCCTCACGGTGCTGCCGGAAGCAGCGCGCTCCCAGCCGGGATTTCGGCCGGGGGCCGGAGCCATGGTCAGTGGGAACCAGCCAGACCTTCAGAGTGGCCGGGCCCAGAGTGGCATCCTCAGCCCAGAGACGTCTGATGGGCTGCACGCCCTGGCCAACTTCCAGGAGGCCGCGGAGGCCCATCAGAAGAAGGTCGTGGACGACGCTCGTGCAGCGCAGAGGTCAGATCCCGTGCGGGAGATGCTGGCCCAGGCCGGCATCGAGGACGAAGATCTCCTGGAGCAGTTCAAGAACGAGATGGCCAGTAACAAGTTGGCCAACGCTGCTCTGCGCAAGGCCATCGAGCTCCGCTGTACTCCGCTGGATTTCGACCAGCTTATGGAGGATGGAGAGGCGCGGCAGGCGGTGGAGATCCGTCGCACCACGCAGAAGGTCAAGGGCCTCTCCGTCGTGTTCCGCACGATCAGCGCCGGAGAGAATCTGGAGCTGCGCCGGATGATGTTCAATGACCTGTACGGCGAGGCCTACGTGAGGGAGAAGTTCAGCATCCTCCAGCTCGCGGCGGGGCTGTTCTCCATCAACGAGAGGCCACTCCCGACGCACCTGAAAGAAGGCTACTTCGACGCCGACCTGTTCAGCGAGAAGCTCAAGATGGTCATGCGCTACCCCGTGGTGATGATGGCCAGCTTGAGCATCAACTACTCCTGGTTTCATGACCGCACCGAAGACCTCTTCGTGGACATGGGTGAAGTAAAAAATGGCTGAAGACTTCGTGGGGGTGGGCCAAGGCCAATCTCTTGTTAGAGAAGGCCGATATGCCGCCGCCGGGCTCACCCGCGGAGTTGGTCATGGTGATGGTGTGGCAGATGAAGCAGGAGATCGGCTTCTACGCCCATCACGTTCTTGTTCAGGCGACGGCAAACCCAGAGGATGGTGATGCGGTACAGGCTGCATGGAAGAGGTTCCGCAATGCGCTGTTCCCCCACCATGAGGCGGAAACGCAGAAGTCAGACAGCGACGCCATGGATGCTTTGAAGCAGGCCATCGAGGAGGGGCCGTTGGCAATATCTGCCTTGGCGCCCATGGTTCAGAGCAAGATGGCGGTCCTGCGGGACAAGTTGAAGAGCAAGGAGTAGCCCATGATGACCAGCGTCTGCCCCAGCTGCGGCTCGGGCAAGTTGAAGTACCGTGACCAGTACGCCGCGTGCACCTCGTGTGAGTGGGCTGGGTCTCGCGACGATGTCCTCGCCATTGCCCTCGAGGCGGACACCCCTGACGCGGCGCTGGCGGTGGCTCTACAGGTGTCACAGGCCCTCCTGTACATCCTCCGAGAGAAGGCGTCACACGGTGTTGGCCAGTCCATCGTGGCCGCCGGCGTGTGCGATGTGAAGGATGTCCAGGCTCTTACTTCGCTGATCAAGGCGGGGACCCTCGGCGCACATAAGGCCATCCTTGAGGAGGCCGAGCGGTTGGGCAAGGCCGCGCAGGCCGCCGAGAAGGATGGAGACAACTGATGAAGTGCCCCAGCTGCCAATCAATGCTGGTCCGTGCGGGAGATACGGACGTCTGCCTCGCCTGCGGCTGGCTCCCGGAGGAGGACGCCCTGGAAGAGGTACCGCTCTACTGTTGGATGGACGGGGCCCGGCCCTGCTCGGGGGATTGTGTGGCCTGGGATGAGCGACAGGATCGTGACGGGTTCAGCTCGTGCAAGTTCCTCAACGTGGCCAGGAGTCTGGCACAGGACGCCAGGCGCACGACCGAGGGGGTGGTGCAGCTATCCCGCATGGCCGCTCAGGCGCCCCCACCGGAGGTGAAGTGATGCAGCTGTTCCTCAGAGGTGTCTCGCAGTACATGGACATGGAGTCGGGGGAGTACTCACATCAGGTTGAGCTCATTCTGCCGGATGGCACGGCCATCACGGCCGCGGTGGATGAAGAGGACGTCCAGGCGCTGGTCCGGGCTCGTGCGGGGGTGGCGCAGCCACAACCGCGAGAGGCTCGTTCCCAACCCCGCCAGGAGGTCCACCCCCCGCGGGATAGGGTTCCCGTTCCCGAGGAGGCTGAGGTGTTCGGCGGTGATTACAACCCCGTGGAGCACTCTCCGGACTCCCTCCAGCAAGCCGCTTCGCCAGCCCCTCCCCCCGTGGCGAATCACCGCAGGGACATCCTTATGGAGGGTTTTACCGCAGCCCCCGCACCCAGGCCCAGGGCCGTCGTGCAGATGGATGACATGGGTAACCCTGTAGTCCAAGGGGTAGCGTTCGCGGTGTATGAAGATGATGACGAGGAGGATGAGGACGATGCCTCCCAAGCGTAAAGGAGAAGCAGATGGTAGGAGATGAAGACCTGAGAACCTTGACCAAGCTCGTGCCTGTTGAGCTGTACGTCGCGACCTTCACGGACGGCCACGGCAAGGCCGACACGCGGTTTGTCGCTTCGTTCGGCGGCAACCTGATTTACCTCCATCCGGAGAAGCAGGATTCTGAGCTGAGGCAGCCTGCTATCTGGCTCAAGGAGTCCATCCGGAGGAAGTTGGGCCAGGTGGCCCCCGAGCCTGTGATCCCCGAGGAAGAGGTGACCGACCTCCCGGAAAGCTCCTGATGAGCGACGAGAAGCACAACGTCAACCCCGAGACGTTCAAGCTCCTGGGCGAGCGCATCCTCGTGAGGATGGATGAGGAGATGCGCATGACGGCATCTGGCACCCTCTACCTTCCTGACGACTCGGAAGAGCACGTGTACGCGTGCGGCCGGGTCCTGAAGCTGGGGACGGGGCGCACGACGAAGAAGGGTGTGGTGCGCGTTCAGGGCGTGGAGGTAGGGGAGAAGGTGGCCTTCATCAAGTTCGTCAAGGAGACTCACACGCACAAGTCGTTGCGTGAGGTCCTTGGACCTGACCTCATCATCCTCGGCCCCGACGATATACTGTTGGTGGGGGGTGACGAGTTGGTCGCGGAGAAGCTCAATGATTGATACCCAAGAGGCCAAAGAGTTCTTCGAGCAGTGGCGCGGGTGGTCCGTCGAGGTCCTCGAGGCATGGGGCATCCCCACCAACACGGACAACCGCCGGAGCTGGAACCGGGGTAACCCCGTGGGCGAGATGAAGCACTTCACCGCGGGGACCGGGCTCATCGGCACCTGCCGGTGGGGTAACTCCGAGAGCAACGACAAGTGCTCCTTCCCCATCGTCGTGGGGGACCGTGTCCTGGATGGCATCAAGCCCATGCCTGACCTGGTCTCCAAGTACATGTGCGTGACCGCAGTCATGCTGTCCGACCTGGACAGGGGTCACTGGCACGGCAACTGGACCAACGGCATCACCGTGGGCGTAGAGAACCGCAACGCAGGCCCGCTGTGCAAGAAGGGCGACAAGTTCTTCTGGTGGGCGCGGGAGTTCGACGTCGAGAAGATGGGCAAGAAGCCTGTGGAGATCGACGGCAGGTGGTACGAGCCCTACACGGCCGAGCAGCTCGTGAGCAACATCTGGCTGACCCGGCTGTTGGTCGCTGCCTACCGTGAGGAGGAGCATCCCTTTGACCCACGGTGGATCATCCCGCACTCGGCGGTGGCCTGGGGCAAGACCGACACCGGCCGCGCCTTCCCGATGAACCTGGTCCGTGGCGCGGGTTCTACCAGCTACGGCCCAGGAGATCCCTCGGGTATTGACCCGTGGGAGCTGCCGTGGCTCAAGCAGTACCAGGCGGCGCCGGACATCGCGTTGGGGGCCTTGGAGGAGCAGGAGGAGCAGGCGTTCGTAGATGACATGCTCGCTCGGGACATCAACTACCGGGACGAGGATGGTGAGGACGAGCCGGAGCTGGACGACAACATGGCCACGCTCATCGAGGGAGGTAAGTGGTCCACACACCTCCCGAAGGTGCTGCTGGGCCTGCATGAGCTGGGCTACTACGTCACGCACAGCCCGAGCACGGACTACACCGAGGAGGCAAAGACCGCGGTGTGGATGTTCCAGAAGTGCGCAGGTAAGGAGCGGTGTGGCAACCCGGACAAGATCCCTGGTCCCAAGACGCGTCGCGCGCTGCTCAAGCGGCTGAAGATGTTCCAGCTGGAGGACTGATGGCCAAGACGGCGAGACTGGGGTTCCGGCTTGATCCGGAGCTGAAAGAGGCCGCCCAGGACGTGGCGGAAAGCAAGGGGACCACTCTTACGTCCCTGGTGGTGAACTACCTCCGCAGGCTCGTCGCGAGAGAAGAAAAGAAGCAGGACGCGAGGCAAGCATGAAACACGGAACGAATGGCTGGTCGCTCTTGATCAAGACGCGAGACGAGCCCAAGAGCGTGGTGGACGCACAGGCCGCCTTGAGTCACATCTACTCCGAAGGGAGGATCCACTCCGTCCACATCGAGGAGGGGAAGCCCATCCGGTACACGATGTGGGTGCGCGGCGAGGAGGACTCGGGGGGCGTCACGGCTGGAGAGAAGGCGCGGAATGTCTCCATGCTTGAGATAGAGGATAACGACGCCTTGCGCGCGCTGTTCCGGGCCTATCAGGCTTCAGATGCCCGAGACCTGTTTATCACCCACGCCGCGGTGGGTGTGGAGAGTGATCTCTGGGCCGCCCTGGACTTGGACCCCATTCTGCACGGAGGCATGTCATCGCTGCTGGGTGCGGAGCTGCTCAAGGACGCGGACGTCCCCAACGACGCCTTGATCATCTTCGCCGGCCCCTTCATGGACGGGCGGTTGGAAGAGACCACCGTGGCGTTCAAGGTGCACCTGGTCACATGAGCAATAAGTTCGAGGAGCTGAAGAACTCTGGTGCCATCCCGCGCGAGGCTCTCGCGCAGATGGAGCAGTGGCGCACGGAGGTTCGAGAGTCCGGGGACATGTCTTCGCTGCACGAGACTGTCCTGGACGATGAGGACATCATGGCGAACACGGTTCTCCTCCACTTCGTTCCAGAGGAGGGCCGGGAGCTCATCGTGCATGCGGGCAAGGACCGGATGCTGAACTACATGATCAGCCTGCGGATGGACCCGAGATACTACGAGGTGGTCGGCGAGGCTGTGCGTGCTGGATCACTGATCAAGGAGTCCACGGACTGCAAGAGGAACGACAACGGTGATGAGAAATGGGAACCACCTTCTGCCTTCTACAAGGTGACCAAGGTGCAGCCCATCTACAAGGACGAGACGCCGACGTACCTGATGGTTTACGTCGGTCCGGTGACAGGCTGATGCCTTCTTGCGCTTCGTGCAAGGGGTCCACTCCGGCCGAGGACTTGGTTGAAGGGATCTGTATTCTATGCAGGGGGAAACGACGCAGCCGGGAGGCAAACATGGCAGACAAAGAGAAGAAGGTGTTTCAGCTCACGGTGTTCTCCGTCAACGACGGGGAGGACTACAGGTTTGAGCTGTCCCTCGACGTGGCCGGGGCGGAGGTGAAGATCTCCAAGACCAAGGAGGAGTTCCTTCGCGCCAGGGAGGAGCGTGTGCTCCGAGACGAGGACCGGCGGCCTTCGAGAAGCGTGTCTCGACGCCACCCCCAGCCGAAGAGCCTGGGGAAGCCGGAACAGCAGAAGATCGAGGTGGACGACCGTACGGGAGAATGAGATGGACGAGGCGCTGAAAACCGACCCCATAAAAAAGGCTATCGACAGTGCGCGCGGGTGTGAAGTTATCGCCGTGACGCGGGGGGACACCTCCTTGCGCATCGTGCACAGGGTGGCCAAACGCAGCCTGGGGACCTGGCTGTCTGTGATGCGCTACTTCCTTATCAGGGCCAAGCGCGGAAAGACGGGGATGCGCTTCCACGCGTGCAAGCACTACTTCCTCGCGGACACGGATGAGCTTCAGTACACCTGGACCATCAACGTGCAGTCGGATAACCCCCGGGCGGAGTGGGAGCCCCTCCTCACCAAATTCATCCTGGAGGCGACCTCCAAGTCCTCCACCAGGGGTGTGCGGCTGGCTTCCTACCCCCTGGATGGAAGCAGCGACCGCAACGCCCCTGAGGGACCCATCAACCCCAGGGCAACCGGGTACAAGCAGAAGGGCGCGCAGGCCATTCGAGGGTAGGTATGTACACACCGGCACAAAGTAGGCAGTACCAGCTGGACATGAAGGCGCGCGAGGCCGCGGGGAAGCCCCTGCCTACTCTGAGTGCTTCCGACATGGTCATCATTGAAAAGCGCATGGAGGAGATGAAGCGTCAGATGGACGCTGTCATCAAGGCGCAGTTCAAGGTTGAGGTCACGTTTGGCAAGGCGCGCTCCAACAAGCAGCCTTTCCAGGGGGCCATCAGCATCTGGCTCAGCGGCAGCAAGCTCAGCGGTGATGGTGACGAGAAGGTCTACGAGTGCAACCGCTGCGAGGCCCTGGTGCACCCCAGGGCCATCGAGGGTGGGTATGCCGTGTGTCACCAGTGCGGGTGGCAGGGAGGCTGTCCTGACTTGGTAGGGGAACGCTTCTACAAGCTGACTGAGCAGAACTGGGCCGTGGCCATCTACAAGGCCTACCGGCGCGTCGGTGGAGACGCGGATATCTATCTCAAGTACCACCCGTCGGACATCCGGGAGGCGAACAAGATGGAGGTGAGGAGGGGGATGGGGGGCGATGCCATCTACAAGGCGCGTGAGGCCCGGCGCCCGCTGATGTACTCTTTGGAGAGGATCATCAAGGATACGGGGGCTGGGGCGGACATTCTGGGGCGTTTTGAGGCGCTCGTGAAGGCGTGACCATGGAAGACGTACAGGGAGCACAAAGAGAGCTGGTCAGGGTCCGGACGAAGAAGGCGGTGTGGCTCCAGGTCATCGAGCACCTCGAGCTGTTCGTGTCCACGGACTCCTACCAGCCGAAGCAGGGCATCAGGGTGCCCGAGACGGGGGACGTTGTCCCCCAGGAACAAATCCGAGAGGTCATTCAGGAGGTGAGGGAGTCCTCCGTGGGAGGGCTCGAGGAGCAGGAAGCGCAGATCTTAACCACCAAGCTGACCCCCAGGAGGAAGACCAGTGGTAAAAAAGCAGCCCCCAAAAAAGCGGCCGAGAAAAAAGCCCCAGTCAGGAAGGCCCCAAAGCGCACGCCCGCCAGGCGCCGGCCCAAGAAAGCTGTCTGACGTCCCGGACGTGCCAGCCCCCTATATCGCGCTGCGAGCCGAGCTCCTTGGTGTGATCCAGGACATGGGTGCGGGCATCGACAGGGAGATGGGCAACCGCTGGCAGAACGAGCAGGCGTTGCAGGAGAGCCTGCGCATCCAGCAGCTGCACAACTTCGCGGTCAGGCTGGTCATCAACGATGCGGTGGCAGGCGTGGGCCCCCACACCATCGAGGAGGAGCGGGATGATGGGGCTGGCGGGCTGGTCACGGTCAAGGTGGTCGACTGGGACTTCTACGCCGAGCAGGTGATCGCCATGTTCCCGGCCGGGCCCGAAGAAGATCTGGAGGATCCCGGTGTCGGAGATAAAAACGAGGCCCCTGAGGGGGGCCCCGCCTCCCCCGATACCTTCGGGGGAGTGACACCTCCTGGCATCACAGATCTGGGTTGACGCACTCCGTCCATTCCTTGTCCTTGCGCACGCCCTCAAAGGTGGGATGCGCCAGGGCGTTGGACCGCCCACCATCCGTGACGTAGTCCCTGTCCTTGTAGGAGACCCTCACGCAGAGGGGGTAGAGCTCTGGGTCCGCCAGCTTCGTCTTGTCCGCGGCGGTCAGCCCGCTGGAGACATCCCCAATGTACTGGCTCACCCCCTCCTCATCATACTGGTACAGGGAGAGCGACCCCACCTTCTCCATGTAGCGCCCTGTGCCCCAGGTCCCGTCAGGCACCAGCTTCTTCTTGCAGACGCCACAGCGGCCCAGACTCTCACTCTCACTCTGGTCCCCAGTGCTGGGGTAGTGGCAGCTGGACGAGCAGTGCATGCCCTTACCCGCCGGGTTCCAGCAGGCCACGAAGTCGTCCTCCGTGGCTCGACCACCCTGGACCTGCGACAACCGCAGCTTCCAGGCCACCTTGGGGCGGTCCTCCCGGCCCTTGAAGTTGTAGCTCTCATCTCCGTAGACCCCCTTCGCCAAGTAGCCCACGAAGCCCTCGTAGCGCCGCTTGAGCAGCTCCTTGCAGACCTCCTTGTAGTTCCCCTGGAAGACCGGCGCCGCCGAGATGTGCTCGGTCTCCGGCAGCTTGGCCATGTGCTCCAGGAGCCCGGCGCAGGAGACGTCCGCCTCGAGGTGCACGCCGCGCCAGAAGGGGACGCGGAAGATGTAGGCGTTGACTCCGCCGTTGTCGCGTTGGATCAGCTGGGCGCGCTCTGCCTTGGAGCGGCTGATGCTGCCCATGGCCAGGAAGTCCTTCTTGGTCCGGCCCCGACCCACGACGATCTCCGCCATCACGATGGACATGGAGGGCATCACGTCGAAGAACTCCCGCTTCAGATGGGGGAACCAGTCCCCCACGTCGTGCATCTTGTCACGGGTCTGGATGTAGATCCTGGGGCCGATGCGGGTCACCAGGTGGCACATCCCATTCTTCTTCGGCGTCCAGAGGATCTTCTCCGCGTTCTCCTCGAGGAAGCCCTTGGGGGCGTTGTTGATCGGCTTGGCGAAGCGCAGAGAGGAGGGCAGGGGGCCATCCCACTCGATGTCCGAGACAGGTTCCTCATCCAGGCCCACGTACCCGCGGGCACGCTGGCGCTTCACCTTCCTCTCCATGACCAGGGCAGCCTGCTCCTCCGGGGAGATATAGGCTTTGGTGCCCTTCTTCCCCTTGGACCCGGGGACGTCCTCCGTGGGGACCATCTTCCCTCCCTGCGAGCCGTACTCCGTGAACACACGGTCACCCTCAACCCAGATCCGCCAGATCCGGGGCTTGCCCTTTCCTCCATGTTGAATCAGCTCAACGAGCTTGCTCATGCGTAACCTCCTGTTTAAGTTGCCTTCCTTATAGCGGGGAACGCCCTAAAAATGAGGTCTTCATCAAAAACACTCCGTGGCGTTCCCTCCATGGGCTAAAAAGAGGCTGGTCCTCTGGGGACCTCCGGTGGATCCTTTCTCCGCAGAATGCGGGCATCATCCGCCGGACCTCGGGTGCGCACCCAGTCTCTCGACCAAATGCCTTATCCCAAGGACCGGCGAATTTTTGCCCTAGTCCTCCACCACCTCCACGTCCCTGAAGCGAGAGTTCTCAATCTCTTCGCGGAGTTCTCTCGCTTGGTGGGCCGCGTTGACGGAGTAAACCTTCGTGTCCTCCGCCTCCAGGCCCTGTTCGGTGATTGCCTCCATGAGGCGTTCACCGTTGATCACTACGCCCAGCTCAGCCCGTGACATCCGGGACAGGCCCCCCGTGTTCTGGTTGTTCCACAGGGCGGCATCCTGTGGGGTTCCCTCCCGCGTCAGCTCGGCGTGGGCTCGGTATTTCTTCCCGTCGAGGTCAATCTCGACCTCGGCGGTCGTCTTCGTCTCCTCATCATCTCCGAGGATGGCTTTGCCAAGGCCATCCGCGAACACGTAACCGAGGAGGGCCTCGCCGCCGATCAGGGCGGCAATGGCCAATCCTTCGAGAATCATGTATCCTCCTTGTTGGTCTCTCCTTCTTATGCCTCGGATCTGGTACTGATTTCGGGCGCGTGATAATCTGCCCCTAGATGCCTGTTTCCAGCCAAGAAATCGGGGGCCTGATTAGCAGCCAACAAGCTGCTTTCGGCAACGTCGCGGCCTACTCCGCGAACATCTCCCCGTTCGGGGGAGGCCAGCACCAGCCCATGGCCCCCGGCGGCCAGATGCAGTCCCCCTTCGCAGCGCCACCACCTCCTGGGGGGGAGGCCTACAACGCCGGCGCGCAGATGGGCTCCAACATGATCGGGGGAATGACCCACTACGCACCCCCCATAATGATGGGTGCGGGGATGCTCGCAGGTGGGGCGGTTGGCCGCACGTTGGACCCGTTCACCGCCGGCATCAGCGCTTTTGGAAAGTCAGTGGGGTGGGACGCCGGCGGCGGCATGATGGGCTTCAGCCCGAGTGGCAATCTCGGCGCGAATATTGGGAGGTTCACCTCCCAAGGCCTTCGTGGCGGGCTCACCATGGGTGCCCGGGGTCTGGCTGCTGGAGCTGTTGCGGCCGCACCCATCATGGCCGGTTACGAGGCGATGAAGTGGGCGGGTGGACAGATGATGGAGGGCGCCCACTTCCAGAACCAGGTGGGAGGTTTCCTTCAGAACCAGATGCGCTTCGCCAACCCCATGTCCTCCTCGGGGCATGGCTTCACGTCCGGGGACAGACAGCAAATCGGGGGGATGGTCCGGGAGATGGGCGACGCCGACATGTGGACTAACTCGAAAGAGTTGTTCGGTCTGATGAAGCAGGGCGTCTCAACAGGGCTATTTGACGGTGCGGAGGAGGCCAAGGAGTTCAGCTCTCGCTTCAAGAAGATGGTGACGACCCTCAAGGGAATCGCCAAGGAGATGAACACCTCGCTGACAGAGGCCATGCCCTTGTTCAAGGAGGCCCGGGCCCAGGGCTTCTGGACGCCGCAGGACATCACCAAGTACGCCCAGGACGTCCACTCTTCTGCCTACGCTACGGGGATGAGCACGAGTCAGGCCTCTCAGATGATGGGCGTTGGCGCCCAGATGGGTAGGTCCATCGGCGCATCGGGGGCGCAGGGCGCCCAGATGATGGGCCAGTCCATGAACATGGCAGGTACAGGAAAGTGGGCAGGGCTCATCTCCAGTGAGGAGCTGGGCGAGGCTGGTTTCGGTACGGGCAGAGAGGGCGTCTCGAACTTCGCGCAGTTCATGGCTGGGGGAACGGCTCGCTTCGCTCGGAGCAAGGTGGGTCGGTGGGCGTTGGCCTCCATGATGGGCAAGGACGGTAACCTCGACGCGGCCAAGCTCCAGCGGTTCACCTCCGGGGGCATGGACCTGGGTGAGATCGAGAGCTCTGCGAGAAGGAACGTGGCCGGTCGGGGGAATGCCCTCAAGTTCGTGAACAACGAGCACGACTTGAGGGGACAGCTGGCTGCGCAGGGCCCGGCCGCCATGACGGGCATGCTGCAAACTATCATCCGCCGGTCAGGTGGGGACCTTCATGGGACCAGCGATCGAGACAAGAGGATCACTGAGAGGATCACACGTAGATTCTTTGGGGGGGACCGCAAGCAGGCCCGCATGATCGCCAAGTACGCGCGGGAGATGCCCGCCATCCAGCGCATGCACACGGCCCGCACAGAAGAGATGATGGACGCCCAGGCCAGGACGCGCGACGAGACCATGAGCCACAGCATGGAGGCGTGGAAGCGCAAGATGGGCAAGTGGTACGACCAGAACGTCACCAGCGTGTGGCGCAAGATGGGGGCCGACTTCAGTTCCGAGCTGGGCAGGTCCACGCAGAAGTTGGCTGACTGGTACTGGGATAGACCTGGAGAGAATCAGGGGCTGAGCGGGGGAGCGGTCAGCGACCTCGCCGCGTCCGCCATGCTCGGCCAAAACAGCCTTGCGGAGAGGGCCTTCGGTACCGGCCCGGTTACACGGGAGATGGGGGGCACCACCACCTTCTCAGGCGACTCTCGATCCCTGATGGAGGCTTCAGGTTTCAGGGGCACAAATGAGCGAGCAACGGGGCTGACTCAAGCAAAACGATACATAGGTGGCTCAATAGTTGGGCTGCCCATAGCGGGAATGATTCACGGGCTGCAAAAGTGGACGGGAACAGACACAGGGAAGGCAGATTACTCCGCGGCCGATATCAAGAAGATGAATACGGTGTCGCGCGCAACCCGCGGAATGCTGGGCACGGAAGAGGCGGGGGCGCTCGGGTGGACAACTGACCAAGTTGCGAGCTACCGGAAGGGTGGCGCATCCAAGGAGTTGGACAAATTCTTGGTCTCGAAGGAGGCGCTGCGGGCTCGGCAGGACATGCGGTACGAGACAGGTGACGCAGAGTTGAACCAGACGCAGCAGCAGGAGCTGTTTGGCCGGTACGCAGGTCTCATCCAGCAGGGGGAGGGGTATGACACCCTCAAGAAGGCGTTGGCGGGGTCCGAAGGTGTTGCCGCCAGTGCTCGTGTCATGGCCCTTCAGAGCGGCAAGGCGCGGGGGTTTGTCACGGGATCGGAGGGCCTCACAGGAGTTCGCGCGGGCCTGGGAGATGCCGCAGGGAGAGAGAGCGACTGGGAGGAGCAGAAGGGTGCTCTCGGGAACGCGGTCAAGGACGACGTTGCTGGATTTGACGTGTCTGGGAATGGGAGTATTGGGGGACGCTTGGTGCAGGGGTTGTCGAGTCCCTTGCGTGCCATGCAAGGGAACAAAGCGCGCGAGCAAGCCCAGTCAGCGATGGAGTTCCTCAAAGGCAACCCCGAGGGGCAACTGGCCCTGACCATCATGGCGAGTGGCAAACCGGAGGACATAAAGCGCGGCCAAGCAATGATCACCAAGATGGGCGCCACAAACAAGGATGTAAGTGAGGATGTTCGCCAGGGGCTCTCTGTGATCGGCCGTCTCACCGAGGCTAATAAGGCTGGCATGGCAGCTCTGGTGGGCGCGGGTCAGAACGCACAATCTACTCAGGACGCGGCGTTCAAGAGGATCGCTGGGTCGCGCATGACCCGATTTCGTACGGCTCTTGGGGATCGGCTGGGGGCTGTTGAGGGACTGAAGGGGGAGCTCGGGGACGCCATGAACGCAGCGATGAGCGCCACCGATCCCACGAAGAGGAGAGACGCCCTGATCAAATTGGCAGGCGCCGCGATGGGTGATGCGGATGGTGCTGGGAAGCTCCTTGCAGGCATCGCAGGGACTGAGGGGGGCGGAGATCTGGAGCACACCTTGCGGGGGGCCCTTGAGGCAGAGGGGACCATGCGGAAGGGGACAGTGTCTTCCGAGCAGGAGGCTGGTCTAACTGCTGGCCGCGGTGGGGGACTCGGGGCAGCGAGGAGAGGGGTCAGAGAGCTCGGGAGGATGCAGAGGATGACGGGGGACGCTGCACTCAAAAATGATGAGGTCAACAAGCTCATCCGTGGGAAGGCAGATGATGCACTCAGGGCGAAGCTGCGCGCGCACTACGAGGCCATCACGCGGAGCCCGAAAGAGGCGCAGGATGCAACAGACAAGTTCATCGCCCAGGCGAAAGGCGGCTTCACGAAGGAGGAGATGGGGGACAACGTGAAGCGTGCCGCGGCGGCCGGGGGAATCTCCGTGATGAGTGGGAAGGCAGCCAAGCAGTTTGGGTACAACGAGGACGCCACCGCTCGTTTGAATGAACTGGGGCAGAGGAATCCAAATCAGCTCATGGCAGCACAGCTCACAGCGCTGGAGAGTATCGACAAGAACATTTCGGCCCTGGCCAAGGATAAGGGCGGGGGTGGTGGCGTTGTGAAGCCCGCAAAGCAGGCTGGCTGATGAAGTGGGGAGCAAATAAGGTACCCGTCCTTGTTGAGTTCGAGCGGGTCTACTACCTGAAGGACGGGACGCAGGTCACGTACACCTACCGCGACGCCGTCGTGCCGGAGATCCCCTTCATGGTGGGTGTGCACGCCCTGCTGGAGCAGAAGAGGGCCGGCGGGTCGTACAGGGGCGCGGTCACCCCGAGGTCCATCAAGAACGCCCTCATCAAGACGAGCGTGGAGATCTAGCATGGCCGTCTACGTCACGATGCACACCAACAAGTGGAAGAAGGCGCGCGCGACGGGCGGGTACACAGCCAAAGTCCGGCGCCCTCTTCGCGGCATCGAGATCCGGGACGACACCTACGCTGTGATCCGCGTCATCCAGTCCGACGGCACCGAGATCCCTCTCATCGACTCACGGCCGGTTAAGCAGGCCAAGGATCAAGAGGTGGAGCATGGGGCCACCTTCGACTACGCGAACTTCATCATCAGCAATATCACCGAGAGCCGCAGTGAGAAGGCTCAGGTCATTGAGAACTTTGGAGAGCCCTACATCTTCTTCTTCGGGGAGCGTCCCCGGATGCTCCAGGTCAGCGGCACCCTGCTGAACACCGTCGACTTCAACTGGAAGGATGAGTTCTGGAGGAACTACGAGAAGTACCTTCGGGGGACGCGCCTGGTGGAGATGAACGCGCGGGTGTACCTCTACTACGAGGAGCAGCTGGTGGAGGGCTACCTGTTTGGGGCGTCAGCAACACAGGACGCGCAGCAGCCCTACCACGTCCCGTTCAACTTCACGATGTTCGTGACGGCCCACATCCCCTTGGGGGAGATCCTCACGGACGACAGCCAGTACCCTGTCAGCGCAGGGGTGACTGTCCCCGTGGATGAACTTCGGAAGAAAATCAGCGGAGGCGAGGTCAAGAAGACATCTGCCACAGACCCACTTCAACACCAAAGCTCCGTGGACGCCGTTCAGCGCGCGGCAGCCAACACAGGCTTCGGCTCGAGCACCCTCGTGTCGGCCTTGCTGAGTGGTGTGCAAGATCCCGCCGTGGATGGTGTCCTGTCTGCCGCCAGCAGCATCCTGTACAAGAGCGCCTCCGGGGGTGTCTCTGTCGCGTCTCTTCCTCTGCGAAGTAAGATCTCAGACAACGCGGACGAGTACATCAACTACAGCCCGGTGGATACCTCAGCGGGGACCACGCAGCAGAGCCAGGCGAACCTCTCGAAGAAGGGTGTGGAGCAGGCAAACCTGACCACCCTGAACAGGGCCGGCGCGGACTTGTCTGACTCGCGGAAGCTTGGGGAAGCGCTGAATCCGGATAAGATGTCCTCCTCTATCGTCAGCTTGGGCATGAGCACTGAGGGTGGTGTGGGGGAGCTCACAGGGGTGGACAATGCTGTGGGTGTCCTCCTGGGACAATCCCTCGGGCCGTTAGCCCAGCAGGGTGCCCAGGAAAGGGACAGCGCCCGCCAGGAGCCTGGGGGGAAGAACTTCCTGTCTGAGGTGACGGGAGGTGGCTGAGGCAAAAGCACTCCGCCTCCGGCTGTTCCTTGAGGGCCTCGAGGTGCCGGTCATCTCTGCCACAATCCAGGTGGCGGCGAACACCCCCGCGACCGCATCCATCCAGGTGGTGGCCACGGATAAGGTGTTGGAGCTCTTCCCCAGGACGGTGGTCCACCTGTTCTTCCACGATCACGTCGCGGCCGGGAATCCCGTGTTGGACCCCAAGATGTTCGAGTCCGCGGATGATGGTGACACCGCATCAGACCGAGACAATCGGGAGTACAAGCTCTTGTTCATGGGGGAGCTCCAGGCCGTGGCGTTCCAGAAGGGGCACGGGAACCGGTCGGCTGTTTTGAGCTGTGTGGATTTCAGCAACTATTGGGACACCACCTTCCAGTACAACTTTGGGGGCAGCTTGTTTGGGGGCCGGGCCCGCGCGGCGTTCATCGGGGCGAACTCCAACTTCTTCACGAGCCCGCTGGGCCACGGGACGGGGGATGTGAGCCGGTTGCTCAGTGGGAAGTCGAAGAACTTCCCCAAGCTGAAGGGGTTGTTGGCGGGGATCGTCCGGATGTTGGAGGCTATTGGGGGGAGCTACTACGGGAAGTCGGCCTTCAGGGGGTGCAACGACTTCACCTCCATCGCGGAGCTCCGGTTGAAGGTGCTCCAGCAGATCGCGGCGGCGGAGTCGGATGACAGCAGCGCGAAGCTCTTCGCCCGCAAGACATTCAACTCGTGGATGGGCGGCAAGATGGGCAGCTTGGGGCAGATGGTGAGCTTCCGGGGCCTGACCAAGATGCTCTTCCAGTACATCTACCATGAGTGCTACCCCTGCCCCGTGGCGTATTACACAGCGCCCTCGACGCGCCGCGTGCCCACCTACACGTCTGTGAAGCTCGATGAGTCTCTGGCCAAGGACGCGGCGGTGTGCCATGCGAAGGCGCAGAAGGCGGTGGCCGACTATGCTACCTGGGAGAAGGTTGTATCTTCTGCTAAGGGGACCACGAGTAGTGGGCGGTGGACTCAAGCGCGCAACCGTCGGGGGGTGTACCACGACTCCTTCAACTCGCTGATCGCGGCTGCTGCGGCGCTGAAGATCAACATAGACAAGGCCAAGGGTGGGGGCCAGGGGCAGATTAAAACGCTGTGGGCGAACATCAAGTCGGCACAGCGGATCATCAAGGCGCATCCGTCAGAGCACGCGAACCTCCCCTCGAACCACGCGAGTCTCAAAAAGAGGCTCGACAAGATCGAGACGTTGGCCAAGTCGTTGTCGGGGGGGACGGTGTCTGCCCGCAAGGGTTCCAAGGATGAGACCGTTCCATCTCGAGTGCACAACCAGATCTTCCGACCGGACATCTATTTCTCTCCTCCGCCGCGGTGCAATGTGCTCTTCCCGGAGCTGTACGACCAGTTTCAGTTCCAGCGTAATTTTATGCGGGAGGTGAGCCGCATGGAGCTCCAGACGACCAACGAGGTCCTGGGGGCTCACGCGCTGTTCAACGGCAGGTACTACGCCCCCAACGTCGCTGATGTCCGTTCTGGTGTGAAGTTGAGCGCCAAGCGGTACGCCCGTACGATCATGGAGCATGAGCTGTACACGGGGATCATCCCGATGTTTGAGACGATGTCCGAGGCTAACATCTACGCGATGCAGTCCGGGCGGGCCCAAAGCGCCGCCGTGCGAGATCCCTACGCGCAGCGGGCGGTCAACTATATGTACTTCAAGCACCGCTTTGCCGCCCGGGCCATGACCGCCTCGGGACGCTTCAACCCGATGTTCATCCCCGGGCTGCCTGGGCTTCTCCTGGATAGGCCTCTCACAGCGGCTCAGCTCACGGACCTCCCGGAAGATGCCACCGCAGAGCAGCTCTCCAAGAAGGTGGGCGTGCAGTATCTGGGCGTGTGCGCCGGCCTGACCCATTCTGTGACGCAGCAGGGTGGAAACACGGCCTACCAGTTCATGCACGCCCGGGTGCACAGGGAGTCCACGGAGTTCCTCGGCGTGGACAAGAAGGAGATCTCTGTCTTGGAGAGCTCGACCACTACGGTGGTGAGCGCGTCCGCGATCAAGGCGGCCGGGACGTGCGCTGCGCAGGCGGATGTTGCCATCGCGAAGCTCACCGCCTGGTCCAACGTGGTGAAGGTGGCCACGGGAACACGGTCACAGAGCCACTGGGGAGAGGCCAAAAAAAGGCGTGTCGTGTTCAACAGCTCCTTCAAAGCTCTTTCTGGGTCGGCGACCTCATTGGAGAGTGCGGACAACAAGGGGAAGAGCACCGTCGCCTTGCAGAAGGATATAAAGGCGGCGCAGGACATCATCAAGGCGCAGCCCGTAGGAGATGCGAAGCTCCCTGCTGATTATGTGAAGCTCAGGAAGTTGCTGAGTAGGGTCTCTGCACGAGCGAAGGGACTGACCACAGGGAAGGTGGTCAGCGCGAAGTACTCGAAGAGCACGGTGGACATCCCCATCGAGGAGGCCATCGCCCCTCCCTGGATCTGGAAGGGGTGGAAGAATCCTCACATCACGGATACCTACGCTGAGATGTTTGGTACGTCCTCCATCGTGGGAGTGAAGACCCACGTCGGCCCGTTGACCGACATCACGACGGAGGACGAGGTTGCAGAGCTGGTCAGCGGGGGCAACACGGTGGAGGGGACCGTGGACAAGCTGGTCCGGACGTACAGCTACGCGCGAGTCAACGACATGGACATGGGGGACTACATCAACGTCTACATCTGGCGGCCCGTGGCCACGATGGTGGACATCCTCGGGGCGTCAGACCTCAGCATAGAGAAGAGGGAGGTCTCACACACGGTTGCGGTGAAGACGAAGCATCGGAGGATCGTCAAGGGCGCCAAAGATCCCACGCTGGCGGGGCTCCTCGTGGGTCAAAGCATAGAGAACCTCCCCAGTGAGATCTACACGAAGACGACGAGCAAGGTGGTGACCAAGTCGGTGTATGAGGTGAAGGGGAAGGAGGGCTTCCACAGTCGCGCCTTCGGGGACAAGGCGGACTTGTTTGGCCTGGTCAACCCCACGGTCAAGCGCGTGCTGGGCCTCTCTCGGAGCAGGAAGAAGATCGCCTCCCGACTGGATGTGCGCGCCCGCCGGCGGGCCGTGGTACGATCATATGTGGCGGAGCTGCTTGGTTCTGGGGGACTACTGGGGTAATAAATGGAACGAACACCCGTACTTGCCGTTGATCTCGACGGCACCCTTCTTGAGAGCCCCGGGGAGGGCCTCGCCTTTGGAGAGCCGAACCCCGGGATGGTGGACGTGCTCAACCAGGTCAAGGCGGCCGGATGGAAGATTGTGATCTGGACGTGCCGGCCGAACTCCCCGGAGCTCCAAGAACACCTGAACCAGCGAGAGATCCCCTACGACCACATCAACACCAACCCCGAGGGCCCCCCTTCGAGCAGCCCGAAGATCTTCGCGGACGTGTACCTCGACGACAGGGCCATGCGCTTCGAGGGGGACACCAATGGGCTTGTCAACAACATTCTCGCCGCGATACCCTGGCATGAACGCACGAAGGAGGCCGCAGTGATCGCGTCCATGCTCGATGAACTGGAGAAGATCGGCGCGTCCTGCAAGGGAACGTCCTACCAGCAGACCCGCTCTGGGCGCAGGCCCATCCGGGTGGGGACCCTCTTGAAGAAGGAGCGGGAGAATGGAACGCTGTCCAAGAGGGCCAACGTCTCCGACAAGCAGGAGAAGGCCATGGAGGGCTTTGTGGCGGCCAGGCCCTATGTGAAGGGTGCTGTGACCGGCGCAGTGCCTGGAGCTCTCCTTGGGGGTGTGCTTGGGGGCAACAAGGCCGGTCATGGGTACAAGCTGGCCAAGGGGTTGGCAGCTTTTGGGGCCACTCTGGGCACAGCCGACGTGGGGTTGAAGCAGTGGGCGGCCAAGAACAAGCGAAAGAAGTTGGCCAGGCGGGTGCTGGCCGCTCAAGGAGCAGGCTGATGTCAATCTTCCTCTCCAAAGAGGACCGGGCACGGGCGAGCAAAGAGATTCGTGACCCCCGGCTGTACTCCAACCTACGAGGGATGGCCACCCTGGAGAGTGCCTATAAACGGGTGAAAGCCCATAAGCAGCTCGACCGGCGCAAGGATCACACAGTTCTCTCCGCGATGAAGGCTGGGTTTGGTCGGGGAGGACAGGAGAAGAAGTCCTCCGTGATGCTGGGAGCCTTCCTCGATGAGCTGGAGAAGATGTCCAGCCCGAGTGACCCAGGGTCTTTACTTAGTCCGGAGAACCCGCGAAACAAGCCTTTGGCCACAGGGGCTGCCCCTGAGAATCCGGGGCCAGCAACTGCATCCAACCTGGGATTGGGCGGTGGGAGCAGCCCAGAGGGGGCGACGGCGCCACCTCTGGGCGGTGGGAGCAGCCCAGAGGGGGCGACGGCGCCACCTCCCCCCATAGCATCCCCCGCGGCCGCCGCTGGGGCGGGGGCCGCCACGTCAGCGGCATCTGCCACGCAGGCAGCGCCCCCTCCGATCAAGCCTCCCTCTGGCGGCTTGGGCCTGGACTCCCAAGGGTCGGCCATCGGAGGCAAAACCACCGCGGCAGATCTGGGGATCTGATGAACCCTGTTGACGAGGCTCTCGAGGCCCTCGAGAAGACGGCCTTCGCTCAGAGGAAGCCCAACACCCTCGCGCGTCGCCAGCAGCAGCAGTCTCGGGAAGCCCAGATGTGGCAGGACTGGGACCAAAATGGCCGGAAGCCGAAGAAACTCGAGCCCCTCATGCAGTCCTTGGAGCCCTTCGTGGCGCAGCAAAGACGTGTCTACGAGAGGCGACTGCGGGACATCCCCCCAGATGTTGTCCGGTCGGAGTTTGAGGACCACCTCGTGCGCGGCATCTCCTCTTACGATCCCAACCGAGGCGCCCTGCTCTCCACACACCTCAAGCATCAGCTCAAGAGGGCGCGAAGGTTTGTCAACACGTACCAGAACCCCGGCCGCATCGTGGAGACCAGGCTGTCAGGTATCACACCCATGAAGGCAGCTCAGGAGAAGTTAGAGCGCACCCTTGGCCGGGAGCCCACCGATGGGGAGTTGGCCAAGTCAATGGGCTGGTCCACGACGGAAACCTCCAGGCTGCGTAAGGAGCTGCGCAAGGCGTACCCCACGGGCCAGTTCAGCCTTGACCCCGCGTCCACCTCCCCGTCGAAGACGAAGGAGATCTTGTCTCTGCTCCCGCAGGAGTTGGACCCAGATGAGAACAAGGTGTTCCAGTACGTCTACGGGACGCAGGGGAAACCCCAGCTCGGGACGAATCAGATCGCAGGGAGGCTGGGGATGAGCGCGCCTAAGGTGTCTCGGTTGAAGCTGTCCATCGCGAACAAGTGGAAGCAGTACACGTGAGCAAGGCAGCCAGAGACGCGCGGCTTGACGCCCTGGAGACCGCAGTGAACGACTGGGCGGATAAGGAAGAGAAGCGCCTGAACGCCGAAGTGAAGTTCCTCAAGGTGGTGAAGAACTCAGGGGGAGCCTCCGCGGCGGCACAGAACACCACCGACGTCTCGAAGCTGCTCGTGGGCAACATCAACCAATTCCTCACGGGGTGACCCATGGCAACCGCGTTTCCTGTTGGGGCAGAGAAGTATCTGGTGGGCGAGTGCTCTGCGGCCGAGGCTGTTGGAGACGCGGTTTACATCTCTGGAACGTCCAACGGGCGTCCAGCCGTGAGGAAGGTGGACAGGACCAATCCGGCCAAGATGCCCGCTCGGGGAGTCATCGTGAAGAAGGCAGGGACGGTCTGCATCGTGCAGATGGCCGGCGTGGTGGGGGGAGGAATCTACTCGGGACTCACCCCCAACAAGAGCATGTTTGTGGCCGCGGATGGCACACTCACAGAGACGCCGCCAGCACGCCCGGTGACAGGGCAAGTGTATAGGCAGACCGTCGCATTTGTTATATCCTCCACATCTATTCTAGTGCAGACCGAGGCTCCGCTCATTTTGGTCGGCGCCTAACACGCGACGAGGAGGACGCTATGGCAGCCAGGAAGCCCGCGAAGAAAAAGCCCGTGGTGAGCAAGCCCACCACCAAAAGTCAGAACAGCCTGCCCCCGGTGATCAAGTTCACCAGGCATCAGCAGGTGGTTCTCCGCAAGCAGCGGGAGGACATCACCACGGCCAAGTTGGCGTATGCCGATGCGGAGATCATCTTCCGCAGGGCTCGGGCGCAGGCCAACGAGCGCTTGATTTCTCTGCAAGCAGAGGAGAAGGCTCTCAATGAGGCGGTGAGTGACTTCGCCTTGAAGCACGGCATCGACCCCACTGGTGGGGTGAACTGGGCCGTGGATCTCGACAAGATGACGATGACCCGCAGCAAGTAGTAACCCCCCCGTAATCCCCCCATTCTGTCTTTCGGTATTCTTTTATCCCCCAGGATAGCGGATAATATTGTCACTTTCGCGAAGGAGATTTGCTCATGGCAAAGTTCGAGTTCGTCGGGCTCAAGGACCGGCCCGGCCTGGTGAAGAACATGGGTGTGGTCACGAAGATCCGACTGCACCAGAAGGACGGGGCTCGGGTTGAGCTCCTGCCTCCCAACGGGGAGCACTGGAAGGTGGGCGACTCGCTCACGGTGGATGATGAGCGCGCTGCGCGCCACCTCGACGCTGATCCCCGGTTTCGCCGGGTGTAGGGCATGACGCGGCCCTGGAAGCACCTGGGGGTGACCCGACAGACGTAAAAAACTCCAGGAGATAAAGACATGGCACTTCAGCAAGCACTCTCAATCCAAACCGAAGGCCTCAAGCAGCTGGCCGCGGCTGACACCCTCGGCGTGGGCGCCGGGATCCAGGGGGCCGGATCCGGTGCCTTGAGCATTGATGGCAACGGACAGGCCATCACGCTGACCGGAGCTGTCAACGCCGCCGGCCTCGTTACCCTGAGCGGCTCCGTCGACATCGACGGCTCCGATCCCTCCATCGACGCCACCAACAGCCTGAGCATCGGCCTGGCGGCCAACAGCGCCGATGACAAGTCCATCGGCATCACCGCCAGCAACGCGGGTGCCGGCGATGGGATCCTCGCGCTCAACGCGGATACCCTGAACCTGACGGGCATCGTCGGCATCTCGGGTGTTCTGGGCGTGAGTGGCAACGTCAACGCCGAGGCTGGCCTCGATGTGACTGGCGCGGCCCTCACCGTGGACTCGCAGGCCATCACGGGTACGGCGCTGACCGACGTGGACCTGGCCATGGGCGCGGGTTCCCCGTTCGAGATCCACCTGAACAACGACGCCGATGGTGCCTTCGTCGTGGACGCGGGTGGTGTGGACTACATCCGGGTCAACAACCAGACCGATGCGATCATCTTCGGCAACGCCACCGACAACCCCCTGTTCACCCAGCTCGGTTCCGGCCAGGTTTCCTTCGCGGGCAACGTGGACGCCGCTGCTGGTCTGGACGTGACCACCAACGCGCTGACCGCCGCGGCTGCGCTCACCGTGACCGGCGGGGCCTTCACCTTCTCCGGCAGCAACATCGACCTGGACCCGACCGGGACTTTCGATCTGGCCATGGACGCCGGGCAGATGATCGGTATCGACCTGTCGGACAACCTCGGCCCCGCCTTCAGCATGGGCCAGGACGTCAACAACTACCTCGCCATCGACACCGTGAACGGCAGCGAGCAGTTCACGTTCGGCAACGCTACCACCAACCCCGACTACAACTTCTTCGGCAGCGGCACGGTGGACGTGGCCGGCGCCCTGGTGGTGGACGGCAACGTCACCCTGGGCACCAACACCAACAACGACGTCGAGGTCAATGGTCTCATCACCACGGACCTGACTTTCGAGAACAACGGTCGGGGCATCGGCGTGCTGGACGCTGACGCCGGCGTTGGCGGCACCTTCGCCATCGAGTCCGGTGCCGGCGCTGCCGGCGTGGACGACACCTCCGCTGGCGGCGCGGGCGGCAGCCTGGATCTCACCGCCGGACAGGGCGGTGCTGGTGCTCTGAACCAGAACGGCGGCGCTGGCGCCAACCTCGTGCTCGATGCGGGCGCGGGCGGGGCCATCGGCAGCGGGACCTCCGTTGCGGGCACCGACGGTGTCGTGCAGCTGGGTGTCACCAACGCCTCGGCCATCACCATCGGCCAGACCGGCGTGACCACCACCGTCGCGGGCGACCTCTCGGTCTCCGGTATTGAGACGGTGGTGGGCAGCACCACCTTCCAGGACAACGTGCAGTTCGGCGACGCGGCCGCTGACGAGATGAACTTCGTCGGCGTGCTGGTCAACAACCTCGTCTTCAAGGAGAGCCTCGCCCACAACATCTCCCTCACCTCTGCGAACCTCACGCTTCAGACCGTCACCAGCGGGAACCTCGTGCTTCAGAGCGCGGCGACCCTGGACGTGAACTGCGCGATGTTCGACGTGGACGCCACGGGGGTTGTCACCATCGACGGCGTGGGCAACAGCTCCCTGACCATCGACAACGGGGCCCTTGACCTCTCCACCACCACCGCCGGCGACATCACCCTGTCTCCGGTGGACAGCCTGAACCTGCCGCAGTACGTGAAGTTCAACGACAGCGGTTCCGGCTACGTCGCCACCACCAGCACCACGCTGGCGGCGGACCTCAACACCCTCACCGACGGCAGCAACGCCGACTCGCTGCACGGGCACGCCGCGGGCGGCACGCTGACCAAGACGGCCGGTGAGGCCATCTCTGCTGGAGCCCCCGTCTGCATCCAGGATGACGCCGGTACCCCCAAGCTGTACCACGGGGACGCCGACGGCACTGGCCGCAGGCAGGACGCCTACGCCATCGCTCCCAGCTCCATCACCTCTGGCAACCCGGGAGACTACCAGCTGTCCGGTCAGGTGAGCATTCCTGACGCCATCTGGGACGCCCTCCCGGCCGTCACCGACGTTGGCAAGCGGGTCTACCTGTCCGCCACCGTGGGGAAGCTGACCATCACTCCCCCGAGCCCCTCCGGCGGTGTTCGCCTCCGCATGGGCTACGTCGCCGTCGGCGGCGGCGGGGCAGTCAAGATGGACATCAGTGTCGGCGAGCCGATGAGCTTCGCGTAAGCCGTTGGCTGATGCAGTAGGTTAATTCCCCCGGGGGGCCGCGAGGCCCCCCGGGTTTTTTGTTTCCGGCCCCCAGGCCCTCCGTGATAGGATTTCCCCATGGCGATCCCAGCCACAATAGGCAACGTCGTCAACCTCGAACTCAACCTGGCTGACGGCAATGAGACAGCATACCCCCAGGCCCTGGTGTACCTGGCTGGCGCCAGCTCACCCCAGGCTACCGTAAGCCTCGTCCACACGGACAAAGGCATCTACCACGGGACCTGGACACCCTCCGTTACGGGGGTCTACGTGGCCCTCTTCATCACCTACGCGGACGCACAGCACTCCATCGAGAGCTTGGTGTACTCTCGGGTCTCGGAGCAGATCATAGCGACTCAGCAGGATGTGGATGACCTGGCCGCTCTGGTGGTTCGGGCCATGGGATTGCTTCACGAGAACGCCTTCATCGACGACACCGTGTACAGCGGTGGCCACTTGATCAGCGCCAGGCTCCGGGTGTTCAACAGCAAGGCCAACGCGGAGGCTGCCACAGATGGTGGCTCGGAGACCGCAGGGCTCAACGCGACGTACAACATCGTGTCTGACCTCGAGTCCTCTGGTAAGATGAAGACGTACCGCATGGTGAGGTCCTCATGAGTTTGTCCATCTCCCTTCTGACGCGAGGCATGGTTGCTGAGACGGAGATCGTCCCCCAGCCTTACACGGCGGAGAGCCCCAAGATCCCGACCATCGTGCATGTGAAGCCCAAGATCCGCTCAGCGGGGGCGACCACTCCAGACAAACCCACGATCAAGTCGGTGAAGTAGATGTCAGCCAGCATCACCATCTATGTTGAGGACATTGCAACGATTCTGGCGAACTACAACGCCATGCAGGTGCAGCGCAGCGTCCTCGGGCCCCCCAACTACAGCGATGCTCTGCTGATCACAGCTGCGTCCTCGGCCAAGCCCTCCCTGACGGGCACGAAGGAGGGTGCCTACACCTTGCAGGGGCTGACTCTCAAGCTCAAGACAGACGGGGGGTCAGAGCAGGTGCTGCTCTTCGCGAAGGCGGACCCGAACGCCATCGTGGCTGTCGTGGAGGACTTCAACGCGGGGATCACAGGGGCGACGGGGTCGGACAGCTCGGGGAAACTCAAGATCGAGGGGGACAACTCGGGTAGTGATGGCTCCTTGGAGCTCACGGGGGGGACGGCTCTCTCCGCGTTGGGGTTCACCCAGGGACAGAAGGACTGCGGAGAGGACGCGCATGTGCCCCTCCAGGCCGGGATCTCCACTTATGTCTACGTGGATGGGGGCGGGCTCTCCACCAACTACTACCGCATCAGGTACTTCAACACGGCGACCTTCATCTTCAGCCAGTGGTCGGACTGGATGGTCACGGCATCTGACGCTGTGGCCGCGGGGAACCTCATCTTGGCCAAGGCCAAGCTGTCCACCCAGGACGGGAAGGGGCTCTACAACCGGGGGATCACAATTTCTCCTGTGGGGCAGGTGGTGAAGAAGGACGACTACTCCCTGCTGGGGCCTGCCATTCGGATCGTCACGGACATGGCTGGGGAGGCGGAGACGAACCTTGTGAAAGGCGCGGTCGTTGACGTAGTATTTGAGGGAACTTCAATCGTTCGGCGGATAACGGTTCCTTCAACGGGCACCTCGTTCGATCTGCTGGACGACAGCTTGGTTGCCCATGACCCCTTCGAGATCAAAAAAGCTAATACCCCCTACGCCATCCGGCGCTCGTAGTAGCTTCTCGGGGGCTCCCCTGAAGATCATGTATGTGGGCACCGGTTTTGGTGCTGGGCACATCTCCCAGGCCAAGGCCATCGCGGCGGCGGCGGAGAAGAGGGGTGTCCAATCGGAGCTCGTGGACTTCCACGAGCTCTTTGGCAAGAAGGACAAGCTCCGCTCCTACGAGCGCAGCGTCTCCAACCATCTCAAAGAGAAGAACCTGAAGTCAGGTGCCCGCTTGGCGTTTGACCATGAGAACTACTACTTGCGGGGAGTGGACAAGGATAAGGTCAAGAGGTACTTCGACGCCCACGATGGTCCTGTTGTCATGACGATGCCCCATCTCCAGATGGCTGTGAGAAACGTGGACAAGCCCATCCACATTGTGCACACAGACCCTGAAAAGTGGACGGGCGAGTATGATAGGAGCCTGGTGTCTTCAGGGCGGCGCATTCACATTGGCACGAAGCAGGTTGTGGGCAGCCTTCCCTTGGCCAGGGAAACACGGACGATCACGGGTCTCCCGGTTCACCCAGACGTCTTGGCCAGGAAGAAGCGCACGGGCTTGATGGCCCGGAAGGATCACAACATCACGGTCTCGGGCGGGGCCCTTGGGCTCGAGGTGCTCCCCATGACGCACCAGGTGCTCCAGGCGGACCTCCCTCCCAACGCTGTGATCCACGCGGTGGCTGGCAGGAACAAGGGCCTGAAGAGGCGTCTGGACGCCTTGGCGAAGAAGGACTCCCGTGTTCAGGTACATGGGTTTGCCCCGCTGGGTGCCATGATGCAGGAGGCAGACATCAACGTCATCCGCGCGCACGGGACTACTTTCGCGGAGACCGTGGCCAGTGGGAAGCCGGCAGTCTACTACGCCCCGGATACCAATATGTTGGACTACCAGGGGAAACTCACGAAGGAAACGGCCCTTTTCGGGCAGAAGACAGTGAGGCATCCTGCCGCCATTGGCTTGGGAAGCATCCCGGCAGCAGTTGGTGAGGTTGCGCAGAAGGATCAGAAGCATCTGCGCCTGGCTCGGGCCGCCAAGCGTCGGATGGGAAACCCAGCTGATCAGGTGGTGAGTCACATCCTCAAGACGGCGTCCATCGAGCAGGGAGACGTGAGGAGAGGGACGCCCACGACACACTCCCTCCGAGATTTCCAGGCACGCTTACGCCCGGGGGACATCATCATGACCAAGCCGGGGAGTTCAGGGAAGAGCATCCTCACCCCCATCGTCCGAGCTCACGACGCTTTGGTGGGGGCGAAACATCCTGGGTGGATTCACGCCGCTGTACACACAGGCAGGGGGGAGGTCGCGCATCTGGATGACAAGAAGCTCGCGAAGAATGAGCGAGTTATCAAACAGATCCCCCAGGTTGGGCGGAGCAGGATCTCCCTATTTGACAAGTCGGGGTATGACATGGTTGCTCTGCGCCCGCGCTCGGGAACTCAAGATGCTGTGAAGAGGATCGGTCAGATTGCGGACTCGGGGGTGAAGATGCCGGCCCCACGGTACTTGGCCAACCTCGCACGGACGGGGGGCCTCTTGGGTCCTGGGGAGGACTTCTCAGACGCGGTGTGCACGGGGATCGTGGGGGCGGCTTATGAGAAGGCACCATTGTCGAAGCGCAACCCGTTGGTGATGAGGCCTCACGATTTCATGGAAAGCCACAAGGTCAAGCACGTGCTGGCTTACTCGAGGGACAAAAAATGATGAATACAGTGATGTTGGGGGCCTTCCAGGATGAGATGGTAAAGATCGCGGCGACGCGGAGGTTGGCTTCACTCGGTTTGCCCTTGGACGAGCTACACAAGCTGGCTGAGACCAACGAGGTCGTGTACGAGTTGTTGAAGCAGGCGGGCCTTTACCGGAAGGTGGTGGACGGCACGCGGAGCGCCTACAACGCGGCCCAGACCGAGTTGGGATCTGCGATGGCCGGGTCTGGGCGGTATGGCCATCACGGTGGGGAGATCGCGCGGGGCCTGCCTCACGCGGCCATGGCTGGAGCTGCAAAGGGTGGATCCCTGGGGGCGGCCGCGCTGCACCTTGCTCCTGAGGTGATTCCCGCACTAACGCCAGCAGCCAAGCGTGCTGCGGGGGCAGTGGGCTCGGCGGTGCGCAAGGCTACGCCGTCTGTTCAAGACCAGGTGCGCAACGCCCCTAGGCGGTCCCAGATGGGCACTGGCATGGCGTTCGCGTAGGAGGTTGTCGTGGCTGATGAGCTTGTAAAAATATATACCACTGATGAGTTGGGGGCCGCCCTGGCCGGTGTGATGGTGCGTGCTTACGATGTCACGGGAACCACCCTGATCACCCAGAACCAGAGCAGCTTGGTAGGGTCGGACGCCATCGCGGAGCTCACCATCCCCGTGGCCTCTTCTCCCCTGGACGTGCAGCTCAGGCTGTCCAAGACGGGGGTGGCCTTCGATGGCACCTTGGGGGATGACAGCAAGACGCCCCAGCTGGCGAAGATCTACAGCCCGGCTGCTGGGGCCCCCACAGGCAAGAACGACTTCACCGTGCAGGGGCAGAACTTCTCCCGGCCGGCGGCCACAGATCCCCGCCTGTGCCGCGCGTCGGCCTTCTTCCGGGACCTGTCGGGCAAGGCCGTGAAGAACCTTCGCCTCATCTTCCGCTCGGCAGCCTCCCCCATCCAGGTGGACGAGGCCATGGTCTCCCTGGGGCCTGTGTACGCCCAGACAGACGCGAACGGTTGGGTTGTGGTGGACCTGTACCGCACGGCCAAGGTGACCGCGCAGCTGTCAGGCTTCGCGGATGAGGTCCGCCATGTGCGGGTGCCGGATGCCCCCTCCGCCAACCTCCTTGACCTGCTGTTCCCTTGGGTGAAGAAGATCACCTTCGCGCCAACAGCCCTCTCCGTGGGGGTGGGTGCGGTTGTGGACACCACCCCCACTGTGGTGGCCTCGGATGGCAGGACCCTTACCGGCGCCTCGGGGGACGACGTGACCTACACGAGCTCGGACGAAGCTGTCATGATGGTCATGGTGATGGACACGGTCGTGCGGGTGCAGGGGGTCAAGGCGGGGTCGGCACAGCTCTTGGCTGCCCGGGCGGAGGAAACACTGGTCAAGGTCCCGGCCACGCCACTCGAGTACACGCCAGTTCCCATCACAGTGTCGTGAGCGCAGCGGTGGAAATTGTTTTGGAGGCGCAGGAAGAGGGCCTCTCCATTGCTGAGGAGGAGATGCAGCGCGTCCGGGCATGGGCGGCAGCGATGTTGCGCCGCGCGGCGTGGGACTTCGCCCTCTACAGGCACTACCGCAGTGGGAAGAAGGCGGCTATCTTTCGGGATGCACACAAGTGGATCTTCCTCCCCCCAGTCGTGGAGGAGGACATCGACAGGTTCGCCACCTTCGAGTATATCTGCATGATCCTTGACCTCGACCCAGACCATGCGCGCGAGACAGTGTTGAAGCTGCGCAGGAAGGATCTGGTTCGATGAGTGGGTTCAAGGACACCGAGCTGGAAGCTGCGGTTGATGCAGTGGCCCTGGGGGACGTGACCCCAAAAAGGGATGCCCTGGGAACCGTGGATGTGGACACGGCGTTCTCCCAGACGATGGAGCTGGCGGGGGCCGCCCTGGCGCGAGACTCCGACGGGGTGTTCTACTTGGTGTCTCTGGCAGCCAACCTCTCAAGCCAGAAGGTGACCGCAGCCAGGACGGCTCTGGAGGACCTCATCGAGCTGGTGCAGGACTCCGGGCGCTTCACACACCCTGTTGATAACCTGTCTTCCTTGCATGACGCCGTCTTCGCAATAGAGCGCATGGACGACGTTCGTACTAACAAAGGGGCCATACCTTCTGCACAATCCACAGCTTTTGACGAAGCTGTGGATAACTTCACACAGAGATCCCTGGCCCCCAACATCAGATCGGGCGGGCAGCTGCGCAGGTCTCCTCCGGAAGCTCGCGCCGGGTTGCCGGCGGGGTTGGCTGGAGTGAAGAGCGCCCACGCGCCCATCTTGGCCGATGTGACCCGGATTTTGGGGATGCTCACCGTGTTCAAGAGCCTGGACCTGGGGCTCCTGGGTGCCAAGACCACCTTGCGCAAGGCAAGGATCAGCTTGGTGGGGCTGAAGAAGAGTTACGAGGAGGCAGAGACTCCTGACGCGCAGGTTGCGCTCTCTCGGGATGCCTTCCTCAAGCTCCAAGCAGCCAAGGCGGCTGGGGCATCCCTGTTGACTGCACGGGATCCCGAGCTGCCCCGGTTGCAGGGGACGAGTGCAAACACCTACCGCGCGTCTGTGTCAGCTGCGGCGAAGAAGGCGACGGCAGCACAGGTCACGGGCACAACCAGCGCACCCTTTGGGGTGACCACACTGGCCAAAGACCTGTCTCTGGTGATCAACGGGACGCCTGCTGTGCGCTCGCTCACACCGCCGGACCTCCCCTACCTGGAGAATGGGGGCCCCGGGCCCTATGACATCCATGCTGCACAGAAGGCAAACCTGACCGGGACGGCAGCGGGGCCCTTCACTGTTTTGGCTCTGGACGGTCCCTTCGAGATCTACGTGGATGGGACCAGGTTTACCACCACTGTACCCACAGGTGCTGCGACTCTCGGGCAGATGCTCTCCTACCTGGGCAACTCCGTGGACAAGGACGGGAATTACCTCTCCACTGTGCTAACCGTCCTGGGGGCTACAGGGGACAAGGTGAGGTTGGAGCACAAGACCCTGGGTGATGGGGAGATCTTGATCGGGGCGGGGGCCTTGAACGCAGTCATCGGCTTCTCGGATGACCAGACCAGCGAATCGGGCAGCACGACGCGGGGGGTGGACGCCAACAACAAGTTGCGCTTCCTCCTGGACAAGATGACCCCCGTGGAAATTACCCTGACCACCAGCACAACCAAGACCCCCATGGGTCTGGCGGAGGAAATTGATAACGGGCACGCTTCATTGAGGGCCCTGAACACGGGCTCTCCTGAGCGGGTCAAGGTCTGGTCTACGACTCCCGGCGCCGCCGGCGCCGTGGAGCTGGCACCGACCACTGCTGTACATGATGAAGCCATGACCGCTGTGGGGTTCGTAACAGACGATGCCCGGGGCAAGGACATGGACGGCCAGGAGCTGCTTCGACAGATCAAGCCCCTGTCAGGGGCCGCCCCAACGCTCTCCCAGGAGGTTGTGGCACAAGGGCCTGGAGGCACCGCGCTAAAAGTGGGCTCGGCCTACCAGCTACGCATTCAGAAGGGGTCCGGAGCGCAGGCGTTGGACACCCTCCTTCTGTCTGCGGGGGAGAACAAGGGGAACTACAGCATCACAGCCGTCACGCAGGATGCCACGTACGACTACCTCACGGTGAATAGGCCCTTCCTCGAGGTCAGCCCTTCCACGGCGGCCGACAACCAGGAGTGGACTGTGAGGCGGGACGCCCTGACCCTGGTGAGCACCGCGACAGATCTCTCATCTTCGATTGGTGTGCTCGCGGCCTCGGCCAACTCAGTGGTTGGTCTCTCCGTGGGGACTGTCCGGGGCACGGTGAGCCGGCTCACCTTTGTCAACACGAGCACAGGGAAGCCTGTGATCTTGGCGCCGTTCTACGTCGAGGTCACGGACACCATCACACTCAAGGGCCCTACGAGGACAAGTGTCCACACGGTCACTGAGGTGGGGGACAGCTACGTGGAGGTCACCCCGGAGGTGAGCAACGATGCCCTGGCGCACCTGTTTATCATCGAGAGCGCCGGCCTCGCCGCATGGAGGATCCTCAAAGCGGCCTTGACCACATGGAGCACGTCCTTGTCGGCGAGTACCTTCGCGACCAGCTTGGATGAAGTGGACCGCCAGGTGGGCAGGCTGGTGGACAACAAACAGCCCGACCCCGGAGCGGTCCTCGGTGCCACGACTGTCCTGCAAGAGCTGGATGCCCTTTACACCACCCTCCAGGCCGCCCTGGTGATGCAGATCCCTGTGAATCAGAACGTGGACAGCATCCTGAAGTTCCTGAAGGAGAAGGGGATGGACCGCGCCTACGATCTCCTCGTCTCCGGGAAGCTGGCCGACTTCTTCCAGATCTCTCGGGATGGCTCCTCCTACGAGGGCCAGTATGCCGCCGCGGCCAAGGCCCTTGTGCAGAACGACCTCCCGGCGTCCCGAGAGAGTGACCACGATGACCAGTATGAGGAGGGTGAGGCCACAACGACGGACGCCAATGTGGACTTCTCAGATCAGGACGACGAGACTGACCTAATGGTTGGGGACGACTACCCCGACGAAGAGGACTGGGCCGGTGGCTGAGAAGGCTAAAACGAAGGAGGCGAAGAGGCAGGCGGAGCTCCTGAAGATCAGGAAGGCTGTCCAGCAGGGTTACTCAGCTGTGATGGGGGGCAACTACTCTCGCACGGCTCTCGCCCTGGGCATCACTGACCTGGCGCAGAGGCACATCGACGACATCACGAAGGACCAGTCTCCCCTCCGGCCGTCGAAGTTGACTCGGGTGAAGCAGATCAAGGAGAATGTCAAGAGCGCAGTAGCGGCCGCCAAGAAGATGGACCCGTCCTCCTTTGAACTAAAGGAAGAGGAGTCCAAGGCCAAGGATACAAATGTCAACACGGCGGAAGGTTCCGGGATGGGAAATGATTCTCAAGGGGTATCACTGACCAAGCCCACCACCGCAGAAGATTTGGGAATTTAGCATGGACCTCCAGGTCGTCTACATGAACGATGTGCTCCCGATCAACTCGGCCCAGAACGTGCCGGGTATGGAGCCCAGGACCGTGGAGATCATCGGGGAGGACTTCCGGAGTGTGGACAAGGTCTTCCTGAACGAGGAGGAGTCCCCCAGCTTCGTGGTGGCCAGCTCTACGCGGCTGCTAGCCCAGGTGCCTCCTGGACAGGTCGACGCGACCATCCTGTCCATCTCCGTGCTGAGCAGCGAGTTCACCGCGACAGAGGCGAGCAGGCTCTCCTTCGAGCTGACGGATAACCCACGAGTGGTCTCCGGCATCCAGCGCATGGTCCAGACCTTCGTCATGCTCCTGCTTCGATCTCCTGGCACGGACGCCTGGAGTCAAGGAACGGGGGGAGGTCTACAGGAGATGATCGGGAAGAACTTCTCCAAGCAGAACGCGGGGGGAGTGACCGCCCAGTTTGCCATGTGTGTTCGCAGAACAAAATCCCAACTGGTCTCCATGCAGACGAGGAACACAAGTATCAAGGACGACGGGGCTTTGGCAGCAGCCATCATCCTGGAGTCTGTATTTGACCCAAGGACCACATCCCTCATCGCGCGCGTGTTGTTGCGCTCCCGGTCAGGGAAGGCCGCCGTGGTCAACCTGGAGATGTAGATGGCCCAGAACGACAAGAGCTTCGTGGAGCAGGTACTTTTTGAGTGGGACCCTGACGTGGACCTGTCGGAGGGATCTCCAGCGCAGACGCAGGTGGTAAATAGGATCGTGCGGAGGTTTGAGCCGGACGCCTTCGCGATGGATGTCCCGCTGTTCATCCGAGCCCGCCTGGCACAGTCCCACCCAGAACTGAACCTGGAGGACCCCGAGCCCATGGCCGACATCCTCCTGAAGGGAGGAGAGGCTCTCCTGGATCCCATCGTGCGGGAGGTGCGCTACCTCCAGCAGAACCAGAGCTTCGCCAACGTCGACATCTTGGCCACGGAGGAGGCTGAGGCCCTGGCCGCGAACCAGTTTGTTGAGCACCGGAAGGGAGAGTTCTCCAGGGGGACCGCTCGGGTGTTCTTCTCTCAGCCGCGGGCGGTTACGTTCGCTGCCAGCAACATCGTCTCGACGACTGGGGGGCTGAAGTTCTACCCCACCGTCCCCCAGAGCATCACAGCTGAGCAGATGATGCTCAACAACGCTGGGAGCCTCTACTACGTGGACGTGGCCTACATCGCGGAGAAGGCAGGCAAGGAGTACAACATCGCGAAGGGGCTGCTCACGTCCATCGCGGGGATGTCCTCAGCGGTGCGCGTCACCAACCTGGCTCGTTTCCGCAGCGGCCTGCCCACGGAGACCCCCTCGGACCTCCTGTCCAGGACGGAGAAGAGCCTCTCGGAGCGCAGCATCAACAACATGAGGGGCGCCTTCGCCAAGATGGGCACGACCTTCTCAGATCTTCTGCACCTCCAGACTGTGGGGCATGGAGATCCTGAGATGAAGCGCGACATTATCTCAGGGGGCAGTCTCGGCCCGGTGCTCATCTACGGGACGGACGGCTACACCGCTGACGATGGTGATGGGGACGGGAGGTCCGAGCTGTTCTACAGTGCCACGGCCGCGTTCACGACGAAGATCGGGAGCGTGGGGGCGGTCACGGGCTTCGTGCTGACGGTGGAGGGGGTCGACTACCGGGTCACAAGTGTGGAATCTGCGGAGGGCATCCGCATCGTCGAGTGGGACAGGAAGGCTTCCACTCTGGCGGACAACCTCACCGGGATGGAGTTCTACGTGAGGAGGGAGCAGTTGACCCTCTCCAAGATCCCAGGAGGGATCCTGGAGCCCAACGGGCCAAATGGCTCTGTGGTGATCAAGCCGAACGAGGTGCACATCGGGGGCTGCATGGACCTGCTCGTCCGTGGGGGAGAGCCTGGGGATGAGATGACCGCTACACCCAGGGTGTACGACGAGTCTCCCTTGATGTCGGGGACCAAGTTGGAGACACAGCTGGCGGGTGGCCCCACGGAGGTCGTGCGAGATCTGTCTCTGACGTCAGCGAACGACTTCAAGAAGCGCAAGGTGAAGCCAGGAATGACCTTGCGCATCAAGTCAGCCCCCGTGGCGGGGTACTACACCATCCTGCACGTACAACCCACCGGGACCGAGCTGATTGTGTCCCCGGCCCCTGGCGCCTGGGGGGAGAAGCTCATCTACGACATCGTGGACGAGATCGACGTGACGGTGGACGAGCCGAAGTTGCCCAAGGGCAGCGGGGTAGACCTCCGCACGATCCTCCATTCGAGGCAGGTCTTGACCGCATCGGGGACCAACTGGACAGACCTCGGGGCCGCCAATGGGGACGTCTTGCGCATCACGGGGGAGACGCCCAACAAGGGCGACCACATCGTGGACGCGGTGACGGGGACGGGGGGTAAGTACTTGGTCCTCAAGACGCCCATGAAGAGGACCAGCTCCACGGAGCACTGGGAGCTGTTCACCCTGTACGGGGGAGTGGAGCTCCCCTTCTTGCGGATGACCTCCGTTGGTCTCCTCGACTCGTCCAAGAAGAGCACCGGATATGATATCCCCTACTCGGAGCCTGTGGACTGCCGGGCCACTGAGTTCGTGAACACTGGGGTGGGGACCACCGAGACGGTGGGCGACGCGGTTATTGGGATCGTGGGGACGGTGGACATCTCTTCTGGTCTGAGCTTTGGGGCGGGCCCCTTCACTCTGCACCTTTCTTTCGATGGTGGTGTACCCCTCATCTACAACTTCAGCGGAACGCTGTCTCGGGACCAGATCTTGGCCGTGATCAACGCAGTCTCCCCAGGCATCGGCGGGCTGGTGGTAAAGGATGGCAAGGAGTTCTTGGCCTTGCGGTCTTCCACCAGGTGGCTCGTTCTCCAGTATGCGCTGTCTACGGCGAGCAGCTTCTTTGGGTTCTCCACCACCTACAACATGGACAACCGCCAGATCGTTTCGGAGGACATGGTGGCGTGGGACAAGGTGGCCGTGGAGAAGAAGAGTTCCGTGTACGTCCTCACGGGGGACAACATCGGCTTTTGGCACCTGGACGTCCTGTCCCCCGGCCGCCTGCTTGTATCCTGGGTGGGAGAGGACAGGAAGGCTGTCTTCCCCCTGCCGGATGTCCGAGCCACGGTGCGCGTGGGCACCAGGTCTTTGGGACGTACTCGCTGCTACTTCCTCTCCCCCACGTCTTTTGAGGTCCGCGGTGCCTACCGGCCGCCGGCGCTGCCTTCTGCTGGAGCATACGCGCATCCACCTAACAGCGTCCTTGGATCCTTCTCAGAGGAGGATGAGGACTGGGCTGAGTTCCGCTACGATGTCTTCGGGGACGAGTCGGCCTACATGACGTTCGTCCCGGACCCGGAGCTGAACCACACGGTGGTCCCGGCATCCTCAGAGAGCCCCCCGAACAACCTGGTCGTGACGTCTGGTTCTGACATGGTGGTGAGCGAGAAGCTCGCCACAAACCTGGCCATCCCGGGCAAGTATTCGCGCGGGAATGAGGTGGATTTCTACAAGAGGGAGGTACGCGCTGGTGACGTGGTGAAGATCACATACCAGCCGGTGCAGGGCACGGTGGACCTCTCGGCCCTGACCTACCCGACGGCGGTGCAGAACAAGACCCTGATCTTCTCCTTGGAGAACGGACCGAACGTGTCGGTGACGCTCACCAGCTCTTCCACCTCTGTGGATAACTTGATCACGGAGATCAACAGCCGGCTGGGCAGCACGGTAGCGTACAAGGAGGACGACACGGACGCCGGGAAGCAGTACCTCCGCCTCGAGGCAGACTTCGCGTTCACTCTGCGGGCGACGGGTTCTGCCAACGCTGTCTTGGGGTTCCCCACCTCCTTGGACACGGACAACGACGCGGCCGCCAAGGGAAAGTACACGGTGGTCAGCGTAGGTTACCTGTCTGGCAGCACCTGTGACCACATGCGCCTCCAGC